>JAIRPD010000095.1 GCA_031257195.1 Treponema sp.
CTCGAAACGTTCGATATCTCGTTCAAATAAAGGAATTTTACCCGCGATTACAAGACTCATTATGATCCTCCGTTATTTTTTGTCGCCCCCGGCAACGCCGGGGACTGCGGTTCAACAAACGCCTTTCTTAATCAGGCGATGATCACGCTCACCACGTCGCTCCAGGGACCCCGAAGGCCATTTTCCGCCTCGTAGGCGCAGGCGTAGTCCGCCGTCAGGCCGTAGCTCTCCTCCCCGTACTGAAAGTCCCGGCTCGTCCCCGTCTGAAACACCGAGGGCATGTCCTCCGCCCGGTTTTTGGGCTCGTTCAAACCCCGGACCCGGTGGGCGAAAGCCGCCCCCCGTACCAGGGCCGGCTTCTTCTTGTTCCCCGTCTGGGGGTTGATCGCCGTTACCGTGTGCTTCCCCTTGCCGCTGGGCGCCGCCTCGACCGCGGGCTTGTCCTCCGGCGCGGGATGGGGGGTGGGGGTGTGATCCTTGACGTGGATCTCCAGGTACAGCCGGTCCTCGGTGGTTACCGCCTCCCAGTCCTCCCGGAGGAAGCGGTTCACGAAGGAGCGGATCACCGTTTTGCCCGCCTGCTTGGCCTCGTTTTTGGCCTCCGTCTCCACCTTGGAGTGGGGAACCAGGGTCCGCTCGTAGGCGGCGCGCCAGGCGGTGTAGGCGTCGGCCAGCCTCGCCCGTTCCGGGGCGGGGATATGGGTCCAGGCGGCGGGGGAGCCGGAGCATTTTTGCTCCGCGTACTGGATAAGGCGTTTAAAGAAAACGTCGAAGTCCCCGTCGGTGAGGTTAAGGTAATCGTTCATGGGGCGGCCTCTGTTCTGTTGGGTTTGAATTCGCCGGGATACGCCCTGGATCCGTGAGGATGTAGGGTACATCCTTGGGAATTCAGGGTAAATTCTTGAGAATATGGAGTAAATCTTTGAAGATTCAGAGTAAATCCTCGAGGATTTACTCTGAATCCTTGAGAATTCGCTTTAAATCCGTGAGGATGTGGGGTAAATCTTTGAGAATTGAGAGTAAATCCGTGAGGATTCGCTCCAAATCTTTGAGGATTTATCCCAAATTCTTGAGGATGTACCGTGCGTTCCCGGGGATTCGCCGGGTATCTGTGGGGATATGCCCCCGATCCCCGCGGATCGGGTCCGCGCGCTCGCGGGATCGCCCTGAATTCCCGGGAAGAGGCCCCCGGTTTTCCGCCGACGCCGGCTCGATCCCTTACAGAGTACGCGCGTTTATGGGGGGGGGGGCGTTGCCGCTATTCGCGTGGGCGAATGGCGAGCCATCATGGCGCGGTAAAACTATACCCGCGCCGGTATTCTCTGACGCGACACGCTGGACGACCCTCCGTTCCATGCCTTACCGTACCATAGCCGGCGCGAATCTGTCAAGCGTAAAAAAACGCGCCCCTCCCGCGCGGGCGGGGGCCGCCGGGGGCCGCGGCGGTGTTTCCGGCGGGCCGGCCGGGCCGGGGGCGGGGGTTTCCCAAGTTCTCCCTTTTCAGTATCATGTAGGTATGAGTAACAGCTCAGGAGACCTCCCGGCCCCGGACGAAGGTTCCGGACAGCCCCCTTACCCTTTTGGGAAAAAACCCAGGGGACCAAAGAATTTTTGGGGATGGAAATTTTCCCTTATTTACCTGATCATCTTTCTGGTCTTTATGGGGGCCTTTAACTATTTTTTGTCCGGCAAGTCCACCCCGGTAATCGACTTTTCCGAGTTTAAAGGAAAGATCGCCTCCGGGGAGATCAAGCGGGTGGAGCTGAGCGAATCGGTCTTTGTGGGCTATACCAGCGCGGAAAAGCCCCAGGAGTCCCGGCCCCTCTTTTCCCTGCCGGCCCCTCCCTTTTCCCGTTTTTCGCCGGGCTCAATGGATATGCCCGGGGGACGGGCCGCTGAGGGTTCCCCGCCGGCCGCGGTTTACCGGACCATTCCCCTTAACGACGATGACTTTATCAAACTGATGGACGAAAAAGGGGTGGCCTACTACGCCGTTTCCCGGCAGGGGGGGGCGATCCTCAATATGATTCTAACCTGGGCGCTGCCTATTGTGTTTTTTGTCATCCTCTTACGGTTTGTGATGAAACGTTCCGGCCTGGGGGGCGGGGTGCTTTCCGTGGGGCAGAACAAGGCGGTGATCGTGGCCGAGGGGGATATCGCCACCCGCTTTAGAGACGTGGCGGGGGTGGACGAAGCCAAGGAAGAATTGGTGGAAGTGGTGGACTTTTTAAAGAGCCCCGCCAAGTACACTGAAATTGGCGGTAAAATTCCCAAGGGGGTGCTGCTGGTGGGCCCCCCCGGTACGGGGAAGACTCTGCTGGCCCGGGCGGTGGCGGGAGAGGCGAGGGTGTCCTTTTTCAGGATGAGCGGCGCGGACTTTGTGGAGATGTTTGTGGGCGTTGGGGCGGCCCGGGTGCGGGACCTCTTTAAACAGGCCCGGCAAAAGGCTCCCTGTATCATCTTTATCGACGAGCTGGACGCCATAGGCAAAAGCCGGATCAACAACATGGCCGGGGGCAACGATGAGCGGGAGCAGACCCTGAACCAGCTTTTGGTGGAGATGGACGGCTTTGACGGTACCAGCGGCCTTATCATCCTGGCGGCGACAAACCGGCCGGACGTGCTGGACCCGGCGCTGCTCCGGCCCGGCCGCTTTGACCGGCAGGTGCTGGTTGACCGGCCGGACCTGAAGGGCCGGGAGGAGATCCTCAAGATCCATTCCAAGGGGGTGAGGCTTTCTCCTGTTACGGATCTGGGCGTGGTGGCCCGGGTTACCTCCGGCTTTTCCGGGGCGGACCTGGCCAATATCGTCAACGAGGCGGCGCTTCTGGCGGTGCGGGCGGGGCGCAGGCTGGTGGAACAGCGGGATTTTAGCGAGGCCATTGAAAAAACCGTGGCGGGGCTGCAAAAAAAGACCAGGGTCCTTAAGCCGGAGGAGCGCAGGCTCACCGCCTACCACGAGGCGGGCCACGCTCTGGTGGCGGCCTTTACCCCCAACGCCGATCCGGTGCAGAAGATTTCGATCATACCCCGGGGGTTTGCCCTGGGATATACCATGCAGCTTCCCGTGGAAGACCGCTATACCGTAACCAGGTCCGACCTGCTGGGCAAGATAGACATCCTCCTGGGAGGCCGCGTCGCCGAGGAGATGATCTCCGGGGAGTACTCCACCGGCGCGGCGAGCGATCTGACCAAGGCCACGGACATAGCCCGGAAGATGATCACCGACTACGGCATGAGCGGGCGGTTCCGCAACGTGGCCCTGACCAGCCGGGCCGGTATACCCGGATCGGAACAGCGGGAACCCATGTTCCAGCGGGAATACTCCGAGGCCACCCAGCAGTACATTGACGATGAAATTGCCCGGATGGTGGAAGAACGTTACGGCCTGGTTCAGAAAAAGCTGACCGAAAAGCAGGGGCTGCTGGACAGGGTGGCGAAGGTTTTGATAGAGAAGGAAACCCTGGACGAACGGGAGTTTAACGCGCTGGTGGACGCGGGGGCGTAGTCCCGCCGGGACCGGGTTTTGAACAGCCCGGATAAATGAGTATTTTATGCCAGGGGAATTCGCGAAACATCAGTTTTGCCATTCACCGGGGTTTCCGTTTTAAAGATCGCCGCCGCGCCTGGAGAGCGGGGCGGTAAACCCCGGGCGAACAAAAAAAGTTATAAAAAAAATGAGAATTTGGCCTAAAAAACATCTATCAGCTATAAGGTACACCCAGCGGTTATTTGCCAGAAATCAATATCGGGGTTAAATAAGAATTATGGCAAAACATTTCCGGGGTGGAGAGATCCGTGAAATTTTCAGCCGGAATTTAAAATTATTCCGGGGACGTAAAGGGCTTTCGCAGTTTGCCCTTTCCAACAAGGCGGGGATCGCCCACAATTTTGTTAACGACATAGAAAACCAAAAAAAGTGGGTTTCTCCAGAAACCATAAGTAAACTGGCGGCGGTGCTTGACGTGGAGCCCTATCAGCTTTTTATGACCAACCCCTTGGACGGAAAGCAGACTAAGCGGATTCACCTGTATCTGGACGAACTCAACAACCGCTTTAACGAGGTGATGGGGGAGATCAAAACCACATACCTTTTTGTGGGGGACGACAAACCGTAAACCTACTCCAGGATGGTGATTTCCACCCGGCGGTTAGCGCTTCTTCCCTCTTCGCTGGAATTGTTTCCCGCCGGTTTCGCGCCGCCCCAGCCTTTGTAGATAAATCGATCCGCCGGTATCCCCCGGCTCACCAGTTCGTCCACAATGTGCCTGGCCCGTTCCACGGACAGGTTCATCTCGTCCCCGGGGCGGCCCACGGAGGCGGTGTGCCCCTCCACAAGAAAGGCTTTTCCCCCGCTTGACGTAAGGGCCTGGGCCAACAGGTTAAGCCGGTTCCTTTCCTCCGGCAGAAGATCCGCCCTGTCTGGGGCAAAGCGCAGATTTTTTATGGTGAGCTTGATCCCCTCGCTGGTGGAATGGATGTCTATGTCACCGCCGCCGGAACCGCTGGATCCGCCGCCGTCATTCACGCCTGCGCCTGTACTCGCTCCGCTGGAACCACCAGCGCCACCCCCGGCCCCGCCGCCATTCACCCCAGCGCCGCCTGTGCCCGCTCTGCCACCACCCACGACTCCGCCGGAGGACCCGCCCCCCAGGACGGCGGCGACCCGGTCGCCTGCGCCGCTCGTTCCACCGGAACCGCCAGTGTTACCACCGCCACCTGTACCCGCTCTACCGGAACCACCAGCGCCACCCCCGACTCCGCCGGGGGACCCGCCCCCCAGGACGGCGGCCATACGGTCGCCAGCGTCGCTCGTTCCACCTGCGCCACCACCGCCGCTTGCACTCGTTCCACCGGCCCCGCCGTCGCTCACTCCGCCAGCGTTACCACCGCCGCCAATCCCGTCGAACCCGCTGCCTCCACCAGCGCCCGCTCCGCCATTCACGCCTGCGCCACTACCACCCGTACCCGCTCCACCGGAGGATCCGCCCCCCAAGACAGCGGCCACACGGTCGCCAACGCCGTTCACGCCTGCGCCACCGCCGCCGCCCGCTCCGCCAGCGTTACCACCGCCACCAGTCCCGCTGGACCCACCGCTTGCACTCGTTCCACCATTCACGCCTGCGCCTGTACTCGCTCCGCTGGAACCAGTACTACCCCCAGCGCCACTTGTGCCCGCTCCACCGCCACTTCCGACTCCGCCGGAACCGCCGCCAGTCCCGCCGAACCCGCTGCCTCCACCAGCGCCCGCTCCGCCATTCACGCCTGCGCCACCGCTTGCACTCGTTCCACCGGCCCCGCCGTCGCTCACTCCGCCAGCGCCGCCACCGGCCCCGCCGGAGGACCCGCTCCCCAGGACGGTGGCCACACGATCGGCGCCGCTCGTTCCGCCTGCACCGCCACCGCCGCTCACCCCGGTACCACCACCGCCGCCTCCCGTACCGCCGCCCAGGACATTCCGCAGCGAGGCGATTACCGGCCCCTGATCCTGGGGAAGGTAGGTCTCGCCAAAACTCAGGGTAAAACCCTGGAAACGGACCGTCCTGCCGTCGGCCCAGGCGTACAATTCTTCCATGGTGTCCCGGGTCATCAGGGGAAGACCGTCGGAAACCCGCAGCAGAATGTCCACATTGTGAGTACCCTGGAGCCGGTTAAAAGCCCCGGCGGGAACCCGGGACTCCGCCGCTTCCCCGCTGGGGTACCGGACCGCATACTTGGCGGTAATATGGTAAACGGGGATGTTCCGGTAGACCTCCCGGCCAAGGTATACATACTCGGCGATGATCGGGAACCGGACATACTGGCCGGTGTTCAGGGGATCCGCCGCCCGCTCTCCCCGGGCGGTCCAGCGGTCGCCGGGCTTTACCGCCTCCGCGGGCAGGGCGGGGAAACCCCGGAGGGCGGGGAAGCCTCGGTCCTCGTCAATCTTTACGCGCCCATCCCGGAAAAGCTCAAAACGGACGGGAACCACGTCGTCCACCGCCCGGGCGCTCTGCCGCATATCCCGCAGGGTTTCTTCCAGGACAAAGAAATTCCCGCTGTACACCCTCCCCCCGGCGGATTGAACAGGGTTGATCAGCGCCCGGACCTCGCGGTACACATGCCCGGTGTACGTACCATTATCGTAGCGCCGCCAGTCGGACCGCTCCAGCACCTTGTAGGGACCAGCGTACTCGCTGGACAGCCTCGCCGCCCCCTCCGGGGCCCCTCCGGAACCCTGGGCCCGGAGCCCCGCCGCGGGAAACCCCGCGAACAAACACAAAGCGGCCAGGAACGCCGCGGGCCGGAACCCTCCAGCCCAGGCCGGGAAGAACCGCTTGAAAAGAAACCGCTTCACCCTTACAGTGTAACATAGAACGACAACAAAATGAAGATCATCATTGCCCCGGATTCATTTAAAGGAAACATGAGCGCCTGGGAAGCCTGCCAGGCCATCCAGGAAGGGGTCCTCCGGGCGGAGCCTGGGGCGGAGGTAACCGCCCTGCCCCTGGCGGACGGCGGGGAAGGCACCGCCCGGGCGCTGACCCTGGCCGCGGGAGGACGCTTTGTCCGCACCGTCGTAACGGGCCCCCTGGGAGACCCGGTGGACGCCGAATTCGGCCTCATCCACGGGGGAAAAACCGCCGTCCTGGACCTGGCCTCCGCGTCGGGGATAGAACGGGTCCCCCGGGAAAAACTCAACCCCCTCAAGGCGGCCAGCACCGGTACGGGGGAGCTGATCGCCGCCGCCCTGGACGCGGGGGCCCGGGACCTGGTGATCGGCATTGGGGGAAGCGCCACCAACGACGGCGGCATGGGAATGCTCGCCGCCCTGGGCTTCCGGCTGCTGGACCCGGCGGGGCGGCCCCTCCCGCCGGGGGCGGAAAACCTCGCCGGGGCGGCGCGGTTCGATCCCTCCGGGGCGGACCCCCGGCTCAAAGAAACGGCGATCACCGTCGCCTGTGACGTAACCAACCCCCTGCTGGGACCCCGGGGAGCCTCGGCGGTCTTTGGCCCCCAAAAGGGGGCAAGCCCCGGCATGATCCAAACCCTGGAAACCGGCCTGGCCCGGCTGGGGCAGTGCTGGATCGACGCGGGGCTGACGGACAACCTGGAGCAGCCCGGCGACGGCGCGGCGGGGGGAGCCGGGGCGGCCCTGCGGGTCTGCCTGGGGGCGGCGGTGGAGTCCGGGGCCCTGCTGGTAATGCGGCACTCGGGGTTCTTCGAGAAAATCCGGGGGGCCGCCCTGGTGATCACCGGCGAGGGAATGACCGACAGCCAGACCGCGGGGGGAAAGCTCTGCTCCGTGGTGGCCCGGGAAAGCCGCCGGGCGGGAATCCCCGCGGCCCTCCTCTCCGGCGGCCTTACCGCGGGAACCCCGGACACCCCCGGCGAAGACCTTTCCGTCCTGTTTACCATGTTCGACTACGCCGTTTCCATCTCCACCGGCGAGACCAGCCTGGAAGGGATGATACGGATGAGCCGCCGGGACCTTTCCTTTGCCGCGGAAAACCTGATCCGGGCGATGGCGCTCAGAACCCCCGGCGGCGGCCCCCGGGGCCCCCGGGAGGAACTCCCGTGAGCCGGGCCCCCCTGCTGCCGGACCGGCCCCGGCCCCTGGTCTTTGCCCACCGGGGCTGTTCCTCCCTGGCCCCGGAAAACACCCTGGCCGCCTTTACCCTGGCCCGGGACCTGGGCGCCCCCGGCATAGAACTGGACATCCACGCCACCGCGGACGGACGCCTGGTGGTAGCCCACGACGACACCCTCGTCCGCGTCGCCCCCCCGGACAACAACGGCGGCGGCAAAAAGCTGGAGGACCTCCGGTACGAGGAGATCGCCCGGGTCGACGCGGGCTCCTTCTTTGACCCCCGGTGGGCCGCCGAGCGCCCTCCCCTGCTGGAAACCGTGCTGGAAACCTTCTGCCCCGGCATGTACGTGGACATCGAACTCAAATCCCGGAAGACCAGGGACGACCCCCTGCCGGGGCTTTTGGCGGAAAAACTCCGGGCCCTGGGGGGAACCATCAGCGCCGCCGTAACGGTATCTTCCTTCAACCCCTTCTGCGTCCGGGCCTTTAAGCGGGCCTGGCGACGGGCGGCGGCCCCCGGCGGTCTCCGGGACATCCCCGGGGCGGTAATCTACTGCGCGGACCCGGAAGTACCCTGGATCCTCCGCCGGGGCTTTGGCCGGGTCCTGGCGGGCTGCGACTACCTCAAGCCCATCCACCGGCAGGTGAACCCCCTTACCCCCCGGTGGGCCGCCCTGGAAGGCCGGCCCCTGGTCCCCTGGACCGTGGACACCCCCGCCCTGGCGGAGCGGCTGGTCCGCCGGGGTTGCGCGGGGGTCATCACCAACCGCCCCCAGGACATGCCCTGGAAGCGGTAACCCCCCGCGGGGCCGCCCCTCCCATAGCGGTATAATCCTCTTGACGGCGCGGGCAAGGCTAAAGTATACTTTTTTATCACAATCTTCCTAACCAGGAGGTACGGTGAATGAAAAAGACAATCGGCTGTTTGGCGGCCTTCTGCCTGGGAGCCCTCCTGCTGACGGGCTGCCCGGTTCCCACCGGTCAGGCGGAACTTAACCTTCCCCCGTTCACCGTGCCGGAACCGCCGCCCCTGGAATACCCCCTGCCCGATCCCCTCCCGGCGGAACCCACCCGGACCGGGCAGCCCGGCCCCGGCGGGGGGACCATCATTGACGGGCGGGACCTGGGTCTTAAGCACGACCTGGAGGTACGGCCCTACACCGCGGACACCGCCCTAACCTGGTACGAAGCCGCCGCCTTAACGGACCCCTTCGGCGGCTCCCCCGGCTGGCGGCTGGTTACCTACACGGAGCTGGCCCACCTCTATCACCTTTGCCTGGTCCGGGGCAAACTCCCGCTGGAGCGGTTTTCCCCCTATGGTTCCCGCGCGGCGGGCCTTATCTGGACAAAAACCAATTCTTCTCCCGCTGCCTATGCAATGGCGCTTGATTTAAGCCTACGAAGCAGGGCGGAGGATCTTTCAACGTTTGTGAGCACGAATTTTGTTCCAAATTACAAAAATACCCAGTGCGGCGCCTGCTACGTGCGGCGGCCCTAGGTCCCGCGCCCGTCCGGCCCCGGTCCGGGCCGCCGCCTCCCCCCGCTGGACAGATCACGGGCCATTCTGCATTGACAATAGACCTGTTCAGCAAGCCGGACGGCCGCTGAACACCCATACGAAATCATTCTGAATAAACATTGGAGGAAACGATGGCTGAACGAGGCGACTGGCTTCCCGAAACCCGGGACGAAATCCTGCACATGGCAAAGACCTGGAACGCGGTGTTCCAGACCAAGGCGGCGGCCTGGGGCATCCCCCCGGCGGCCAAAACCTGGACTTTCGCCGTAATCAACTACGCCGATTGCGCCTTCGCCGGGCGCTTGGCTACGGCGTCAACACAGCAGGGCCGCCCCAATAAGCCCGGCGTCTTCGCCAAGCAGGGCCTTTTCAAGCCGCAGCGATTCGGGGTGGATAAGATAGGGCTTTGCCTTTTCGGTGAGGGTTTCCATAAAGCCCTTGGTTTTGAGCGAAATAGAGCCGCCCAGGATAAAAATATCCGGGTCCACAATACAGGCAATGTTCGCGATCCCTTTGGCAAGATTACAAAACCACGCGTCAATAAGCCGGACCGCTTCCGGGTTTTTCTCTTTTAGATATAACTCCTCGTACAGTTCTTTGGGCGGCACTTCCCGCCCAAACACTTCCCGCGCCTGCCGGGCAAGGGCGTCGCCGCCGCAAACCTCGTTCATCGATCCGGCGTTTGCCCCCTGGTGGCAGTAGCGGTCTTCGCAGACAATCAGGTTATACGCTTCGGCGGCGGAGCAGTGGGCGCCGTTCACAAGTTCGCCCCGGTATACATAGGCCCCGCCTATGCCGGTGGACACGGTAATATAAAACACCGATTCACAGCCCTTGCCCGCCCCCAAAAGCGATTCGGCGAGGCCGGCGCAGTTCGCGTCGTTGTTAAGCGTAACCCGCAGGCCGGTTTTTTTTGAGACATAAGCGGCAAGTTCAAAATCCTTCCAGCCGTACAGGTTAGGAGGGTTCAGCACCTTGCCCGCGATAAAATCAAGCGGCCCCGGACAACCAACGCCTATTCCCGCGCAATCAGCGCGCCCAAGACCGCCGTCAAAACAGTCATTGATAAAACCAATCAGCTTGTCCATATTCTCTCCTGCGGTCCTGGTCCTGTCGTTGGAAAACCGGACGCGCTTTACAATGGAACAATCCGCGTCGAATAAGGCCGCCCTTAGTTGGGTTCCGCCAATATCAATCCCTATCCTGTGCATAGCGCCACCCGCTTCCTTAAGAGATCGGCGAACGCGGCATCGCCGTGAATTTTTTCGCGGCCCCGGGGGAAGAAATCGATCTTTTCCCCGCTTCTGAAAACACGCGGAGTACAGGTACTGTTCGCCCCGGGGAGGGTGTCCGCCGGACGGACGGCGGCGTCAATGTTCGCCGGGTCAGGCGTAAACGCGGTCATACAAAACCTCCTTTGTTATTCCGTTTTTTCGCGCCACATCCTTAAACCGCCGCGTTTCTTCGGCGGTAAACGGTTTTGGATTTTCGGTAAAGTAATACTCCCTCCCCGTAAGCGGATATTTTCCCGCCCCCAGGGGGTTATAGTTCAAAAGCTCGTAATCCACATCTTTATAAAGGCCGCTGACAAAAGCGCTGATCGCGGCGATGTTTTCCTCATCCGCGGTAAAGGCCGGTATGAGCGGGGTGCGGATCAGCACTTTGCGCGCGTATCTTTCCGTAAGCAGCAGCCGCAGATTCTGGAGGATGATACCGTTGCTCTGTCCTGTCGCCTCGATATGCCGCGCTTCGTCAAAAATTTTGCAGTCCGCGATAATCGTGTCGCACAAGGCCACCGCGGACTCCACGACTTCCGCCGGGGCGAAAAGCGATGTTTCTATGGCCGTGTGGAAGCCCGCGCCCCGGGCTTTTTCCAGCAGGGCAAGGGCAAAGCCGGGCTGCGCCAGAGGTTCGCCGCCGGAAAGCGTAAGGCCCCCGCCGTACGCGAAAAACGCGGCGTCTTTCGCGACTTCGGTGATCACTTCGTCCACGGTCATGATCCTGCCGTCCCAAACCAGCGCTTTCGCGGGGCACGCGTCCATCACCGCGTCCCAGGCCCGCGGTGTCAGTTCCGGCAGCGCGGAGCCGGGCCGGACAGCGGCTTCAATCTTTGTGCAGACCCCGCAGTGGATACAGGCCCCGGACAGCCACACCGGTTTAAACCGGCTTTCAAGGCCCTCGGGGTTCTGGCACCAGCGGCAGCGGAGCGGACAGCCCTTCAAAAATACGGTTGTCCGTATCCCTTCCCCGTCGTGAACCGAAAAACGCCTGATATCAAAGACCGCCCCGCTTGCCGATCCGCTGTTGTCCGTCATACCGCACCGTAGCTTGTTCTCGCGATAATCTCATCCTGCAGCTTGTGATCAAGCTCGGTAAAGTACGCCGTGTAGCCCGCGACCCGGACGGTTAGACTGCGGTACCGCTCCGGGTCTTTCTGCGCGGCAAGCAAGTCTTCACGGCGGATTACGTTGAACTGGATATGGGGAATTTCCAGATCCACGAAGGCCCGGAGGAACAGGCCGAATTTCTCTATCCCCCCCGGGGATGTGAAAAATTCCGGCAGGAACTTCATGTTAAGCAGGCCGCCGTTGCTGGTCAACAGTTTGTCCAGCTTGGACACGGACTTGAGCACCGCGGTGGGCCCGGCCTCGTCGCGCCCGTACATCGGGGACATGCCGCCGTCGGCCAGCGGCGTTCCCGACAGGCGGCCGTCGGGGGAAGCCCCCACCATCTCACCCATGGGCACATGGGCCGACACCGTGTACATGCCGGTATGATAGGGACCGCCCCGGTAATTGGTATACCCATCGAGTTTAGCGCGGAAATACTCCGCCCACTTCGCCCCGAGCCGGTCAACCCAGTCAACATCGTTGCCGTATTTGGGAACCCTGCGGAGTATCATCTGCCGCAGCGGCTCATGTCCCTCAAAATTGTCTTCCAGCGCCGTAAGGAACTCCCCGGCGCCGACGCGGCTGCTGTCCCCGCCGTCAAAGACCAGCGCCTTAATCGCGGCAAGGCTGTCGGCGAGGTTGGCGATCTGGATCATCTGTATTCCGGAAAGGTTGTACAGCGCCCCGCCGGCGGTAACGTCAAGGCCCTGTTTCATGCAGTCGCTTATGACCGCGGAAAGAAACGGCGCCGGCAAGAGGTCCTTATGGGCCTGTTCCACCAGGCCGCAGCAGGCGATCATTTTTTCGATGTACTGATCAAGGTGGGCGGCAAAGGCTTTTTCAAGGTCCTCAAAGCTCCGGTAGGAGCGGAGGTTTCCCCGGTCGGGGGCGATTTGTTTTCCCGTCAGCAGATCTTTTCCGCCGGTCAGCGTAAGCTCCAAGACCTTGTTAAGGTTGAACATCGCCGCGTCGCTCCAGCCCAGGTTGTTGCCCTGGGTGGTCAGCTCCACGCATCCCACCACGGCGTAATCAAGGGCGTGTTGTTTTGAGACACCAAGATTTTCCAGCGCGGGGATCACGGCCTTGTCATTGAAAAACTGGGGCATCCCCGAACCAAGGGACACCACGCGAATCGCCTGGCGCAGGAGTTTGCCGGAAGTGCGCTCATGGAGCCTGACGGAAAGGTTCGGCTGGGGCAGGCCGAGGTGTTCCTGGGCCTTTAATAAAAGAAAAGAAAGCTCGTTGACAAAATCCCGGCCCTCACTATCCTGTCCGCCGATAACGATATTGAACCCAATGGGAAAGCCGGCGAAATACCGGGCGCTGTTTCGGTTCCGCATATAGACAATCTCGTTAAACTTGATCCAAAGACACTCGATAAGTTCCAGCGCGCGCGCTTCGGTTAAAGTCCCGGCGTTTATATCCCGTTTATAATAAGGATAGAGGTAAGCGTCCATTCTGCCCGGCGAGAACGAAGAGGCGTTGGATTCCAAATGCAGAATCACGAAGAGAAACCACAGGGATTGTACCGCCTCGCGGAAACTTTCCGCCGGGCGTTCCGCCAGGGCCCGGCATACCCGGGCGGTCTCCCGAAGCTCCTCCGAAGCGCCGGCGTGTTCCGGCGCGGCGGCCAGAGTTTCCGCCAATTCGGCGTATCTGACCATGAACCGGCAGGTTCCCTCCATAACAAGCGCGACGGCCTGGTAAAAAACGGCCCGATCTCCCAAAGCGCGTTCCTGGAAAGCGAGCGCTTCCCGCCGCAGCCCCGCCGGTCCCTTGGCAAGCCAGAGGGCGCAGTCCGGGCAGATATGGCCCTGGGCGTGATCCTTCTGGTTTATCTTGACCACCGGCGCGATCTCATCAATCAGCGGTCCCGCTTTTGCCCGCAGCGCGTCTTCCAGGGATTTTCCCTTCCAGAAAGGCAGGATGGATTGGCGGAACAGTTCCGCGTCTCCCGGTTTAACCTGAAACGGATCTTGCCGGCGGGACGGCAGGGTTTCAAATTCCGTATCCACCCAGGCGCAGCCGCTTTCGGGAAAGACAATGCCGCCGCGAATACCGGGGCCGCGGTTTCCAACGATAAGCTCATCCGGGTTCATGTTTATGCTGATGTTTTCCAGCGCCGCTTTAAGGGCGTGGGCCCGCTGTAAAATTCGGGGTTCCCCCTGGCGCGTTTTGTAGGTTTCGGTAATAATCACCGCCTGTTCTATTGAAACATACCGGGGCTCTTTATAAAGCCGCGCTTTTAGCCGGAAGATCCGGTTTGTCATTGGCATGTCGCTCATATTGTAATTATAGTACGATCAAATGTAGAAAGTCAATGACGCTTTCCGTCCTGTGGAGCGCGGCATGGGCCCCGCCTTTCAATCAAAGAGCGCCGGCATCGCGTACCGGAGACGCCGCGCTTCAAGGGAAACTCAGCTATTGTTCCACTCAATCGCCATTTGCCGAAGTTCCCGCAAAGTCGCGCGGCGAAGTTTTTTCTTGATGTTTTCTTTATGAGCGTCAACGGTTTTGCCGCTCAAAGAAAGTTTGTTGGCGATCTCAATAGTACCCAGTCCCTTGCCGATGAGGGAAAAAACCTGAAGCTGCCGGTCGGTTAATTTTCGCAGCAGGACAAAGGAATCGGCGGTTTCCGCGTTTGACTCGCGCGTAACAGCGCCCAGCCGTTCATGCTCGCTGCTGCTTAAATACGTTTTGCCGGACATGACGGTTTTTATGGCGTCTAACACTTTTTCCCCGGCTTCTTCTTTCATAATATAACCCTGGGCGCCGGCCTGTAGAACCCGCTCGGCGTAATAGCGCTCATCGTGCATGGAAAGCACCAGAATTTTGACGTGGGAATAATCCTGCCGCAGCGCCTGAATCACCGCCATGCCATCCTCGCCGCCCAGTTTAAGGTCCACAATGGCAAGGTCCGGTTTTTTTTCGCGGGCCATTCTCAGGGCGTCGGTCTTGTTTCGGGCCTCGCCTACCACCAGATACGGCGGCTGGGATATGATGAGCGAAGTCAATCCTTTGCTAAACAGGGGATGGTCTTCCACAATGATTATTCTGATAATGGCCATATTCGATTTTATCACCCGCTTTTAGGGAAATCAATAGGAATTTTTCCCCGCATCTTTTTTTCCAATCGTGATATAGTGATGTATGCGTATCGGTTTATTCCTGAAAAACCTGGACGAAGAGTACCAGCTTTCCATTTTCAAGGGGATCGAGGCGGAGGCCGCGGCGCTGAAACTGGAACTGGTCTGCGTGCAGGGGGAACTGCTGCCGGAGAAACTGTCCCGGCCCGGCGATCTGTTCCCCTCCCGCCGCTGTATAGCCGCCGATGGAATTCTGTTTTTGTCATCGGTGCTGATTGACCGTCCGGTTCTGGAGTATGAGGAACAACTTACAAACGCATTCGCCGGTATACCCTTTGTTTCCATCGGAGATCGTTTGTTCAATTATCACTCCATTCAGGTACAGATGGAAAAGCCCATGCGAGAGTTGATGGAACATCTGATCGTTTTTCACGGCTACCGCAAGCTATTGTTTGTCGGCGGGCCGGCGGAACATCAGGACAACATTATCCGGGAACACATTTTCAGGCAATCCATAGCGCGATACCGGGAACGTTTTCCAGAACTTTCAGGCGCGGTAGTCAATGGTGAGTTCCTTGAAATATCGGGAATGACGATCACAAGGGATTATATGCGCCGGTATCCCGATGATCCGCCGGACGCGATTGTCGCGGCCAATGATAATATGGCTATTGGGGTACAGAATACGCTTTTGGGCAGTGGCGAGCGGCGATGGCGGAATTGTCCGGTTACCGGCTTTGACGACATCAGCCAGTCCGGGCCTGAACTGCCCACCCTTACTACAGTCAGACAGCCCTTTGACGCATTGGGAAAGCTGGCGGTACATACCTTGCGGGATCTCGTTAACGGCAGGGACGCGCCGCTGACGATCCATACTGAAGCCCGGTTTGTTATACGCAATTCATGCGGCTGCGCCGCTCCCCCGGTGGAACCGCAAAGCGCGGCGCGTCCGGATGAACGGTTTCGGGCCGGTACCAATCAATACCATCTGCGGTATGTAAGCATGTTGGGCCGGAGCCTCGTGGTCATCAATACCTACGCGGAAATGATTCAACCCCTGCGTTTTTTTCTGACCTATCTTGATGTGCCGCGGTTCTTTCTGGTGATGTATGAACGCCCCCGGTTCAACATGGGAACCGGGGGAAACCTTATCTACGAGCGGACGCCGGATCGGGATATTTCCCATATTGATAAACCGGTTGCCATAAACATCGCGGAGTTCATACAGCATACCGGGTCTTGTTCCGGCTATTCCCATGCCCGCTGCCTGTATCATCTGCGTTCGGGCGGCGAGTTTTTGGGACTCGCGCTGTACGAAGCGCCGGATACGGTTCATCCGCAGTTATACAACGGACTGATACTGCTGGCAAATACGGTGAAGCGGCTTTTTATGTATGGCGATGAAATGGAGCGCAAAAAAGAACTTGAGCGGGAGGTGCAAAAAGAGGTTCACCGCCGCGTGGAGGTTGAGGCGGAGGTGCTGAGAATAAGCGAGATGGAGCGTTCGCGTTTCAGCGCTGATCTGCATGATGACATTTGCCAGCGGCTGGCGGGTATTTCCATGTTCAGTAAAAGCCTTGCCGCCCATACAGAGGAAAAC
>JAIRPD010000035.1 GCA_031257195.1 Treponema sp.
CACCTGGGCGGCGTTGTACACCGATTTGCCCACCAGAGCGCCCTTGACCTGGAGCGCCGGGACCTCCCGGGAAAACTCGAAGAGAATCTTCGCCACCTCGTTAGCGTCCCGGGGAGAAACGGTTACCGCCGTGGGTCCCACCAGATAAGAGGACACGTCCGGGGCGGACAACTGCTCAAAGGCGATCCGGGCGAAATTGTTCTTCACCACCCGGAACCGGGCGTCTTTACCCCGGAGCTGTTTACGGAGGGTGGTGATCTGTTCCACCGTGAGCCCCCGGTAGTCGGCGAAGACAAAATCCGGCGCCTGGCCGAACTCTTCCTTCAATTCATTGATGGCCGAAACCTTGATATCCTGTATCTTCTTAGCAACAATCGCCATAGCCTTACTCCTTAACTAAAACCCGAGGGGTTTCAAGCATCCTCTTGATCTTTAATGGAAACCCACACCCCCGGGCCCATGGTGGAAGCCACCGACACGGTCTGGATAAACTCGCCTTTGGCATCGGCGGGGCGTTTCCGCCGGATTTCGGTAACCACCGCCTTGACATTCTCGGCAAGCTGGGCCGGCTCCATGGAAACCTTCCCCACCGCCAGATGTACCACCCCGGTCTTGTCCGCCCGGAATTCCACCCGGCCCCGCTTAAGCTCCGCCAGGGCGCTCTTTAAGTCGAAGGTAACCGTGCCGGCCTTGGGGTTGGGCATCAAACCCTTGCGGCCCAGGACCATCCCGAGCTTACCCACCTCTTTCATCATATCCGGGGTGGCCACCGCGACGTCAAAGTCCGTCCACCCCCCCTTAACCTTCTCGATTAAGTCATCGGCGCCCACAAAGGCCGCCCCGGCGTCCTGGGCCTCTTTTTCTTTTTCCGGCTTACAGAACACCAGCACCCGTTTTTCACCCCGGAACTGATGGGGAAGCACCACCGTGTCCCGGACGGACTGGCTCTTTTTCAGGTTTAGCTTAACGGAAAGGTCCACGGTTTCGTCAAACTTGGCGAAGGCCATGGTCTTAACCAGCCCCATCGCCTCGTTTAAGCCGTAGGACGCCGCCCGGTCGTACTTTTTAAGGCTTTCCCTGTACTTCTTGCCCCGTTTCATTGTTCCACCTCCACACCCATGGACCGGGCGGTACCGGCGATGATCCTCACCGCCCCCTCAACATCGTTGGCGGAAAGGTCCGGCATCTTCAGCCTGGCGATCTCCTCAAGCTTAGCCCTGGGGATCTTTCCCACCTTGGTCTTGTGGGACTCGGGCGACCCCTTTTCCAAGCCCAGGGCCTTCTTGATAAGCACCGACGCCGGGGGCGTTTTAAGGATAAAGGTAAAGGACTTGTCGGCGTACACGGTGATCACCACCGGTATGACAAGCCCCGGTTCCATTGACTTCGTCCGGTCGTTAAACTGCTGGACGAACTGGGGGGCGCTGACGCCATGGGGCCCCAGGGCAGGCCCTACCGGGGGGGCCGGTGTGGCCTTTCCCGCGGGGCACTGGAGCTTGATGTAGGCGGCAACCTTCTTCTTTGCCATTACTGTCTCCTTTGTGGTACGCGGCGGCCCCGGATCCCGGAACCCCGCCGGCGAGGGCGCTTACCCTCTCCCACCAATGACGGCCCTCCCAAATACCACACCTGGAAAGGCCCCATAAATTTATAGACAAAACCCGCCGGTTTTGCCCTGATTACACTTTTTCCACCTGTAACAGATCCACTTCCACCGGGGTACTCCGGCCAAAGATCTGCACCATCACCTTAAGCTTGTTCTTTTCCTGGTTCACTTCCTCTATGACACCGGTAAAGGACTCAAAGGGGCCGTCAACAATCTTAACCTGCTCCCCGGCGTTAAAGCTCTGGCGGCTCCGGACGGGCTTTTCACCCTTAATTTCCCCGGATTTTTGCAGGATCCCCCGGGCCTCGTCCCCGGAAAGAGGCTGGGGCCGCTTATCCGCCAGGGTTCCCACAAAACTCGTAACCCCCTGGATCTTCTTTATCTTGGAACAGGTTTCCTTCCAGTTCTGCTCGGGCAGATCCAGCTCCACCATGACATAGCCGGGAAAGAACTTCCTGGTCTGGGTTCGCTTCTTGCCATCCTTGATCTCCACCACCTCTTCCTGGGGGATCTTGATATCCTTAACCACCTCTTTATCCAGTTCCCCGGAGTTCAACATGAGGCGGATTATCTTTTCAATCTTGTTTTCATATCCCGAATAGGTATGAAGGACATACCATCCCGCTGCCATCGTTTACCCTAGCGCTAAAATATAGCCTGCACCCCAAGGAGCAGGAGAACGTCAACCAAACCCAGCACCGCCGCGATGATCACCGTGGAAACGATCACCACCCCCACGGAGCTAACCACATCGTCCCGGCTGGGCCACACCACCTTACGGAGTTCGGCGTAGGACTCTTTAAAAAACTGGACTATCTTTCCCATTTATCCCTCACTTCTCATCCCTCGCTATCAGGCGCAGTAGGCTTCGAACCCACGACCTGCGGTTTTGGAGACCGCCGCTCTACCAACTGAGCTATACGCCTCGGAGGCGGGGAAAAACCCGCCGGTTTCCCCCGCCGGCATTCACTTAATCTTAGTTTCCTTATGCAGGGTATGCTTCCTGTCAAAAGGACAATACTTCTTAAACTCAAGCTTTTCCTGGGTATTACGCCGGTTCTTCTTGGTGGTATAGTTCTTCCGTTTACACTCGGTACACTGGAGCGCCACCAGCTCCACGGCGGTCTTTTTACTGGCCATAAACCTCTCCTCCCCTCGCCTTAGGGAAATTCCCGAAGGAACACCCGTTTTAATCCAAAATAACGTACCTTCAGCCTAAAACGAGCCCTCGATCAGAATCGAACTGATGACCTTATCCTTACCATGGATACGCTCTGCCAACTGAGCTACAAGGGCATTACAAGGCATTTTTCCTATAGTTGTATGAAAATAACAAGAAATCAAGATTGTGTCAAGGGGAGGATGGTTTTTTTATCAAAATTTAGGTGGGAAACGCCAAAGGCCAAAACCCGCCGTCTAAGGACCAGCGGCGCGGCTCATTTTGACAAAACCCGGGGGACCCCGCATACTTAGCTTAGGAGAGAGGGGCATGAGAACAAAATCAATCATAAAACGTTTTTGTATGGTCCTTTTGGCGCTGAGCGCCGCGGGGGGCCAGGTTTTTCCCCAGGGAACACCCCCGGGAGTGGAGCGGCGGGGCCGGATCAACCCCGGGATCCCCGATATTGAGGGAACCCTGAGCCGCTTCGACGCGCTGGGCCTGACATCCGGCGGGGAGGACCAGACCGCCCCCGATCCCCGGGCGGCCGCGGCCGTCGAGTTTTCCCCCGGGGGGGTAAAGGCCGGCGGCCCGGAGACCCTGAACGTCCAGGATGGGGTGGTAACAATCAGGGCCGGGGGAACCTACGCCCTCAGCGGAACCTTCCCCGGCGGCCGGCTGGTGGTCGACTCCGGCGAACCGGTTACCCTGATCCTCCGGGGGCTCGCCATCACCTCCCGGGCCGGGCCGGCCATAGAACTATCCGGCGGGGGGAAAAAAAGCATCACCCTGGGGGAAGGGACCAGCAACTCCCTCACCTCCCAGCCGGGCCGGGGCTTTCCTACCCGGGGCGCCCTCTACTCAAAGGACCCCCTGGTCATCAACGGAACGGGGGAACTGACCATCAGGGGGAATTCCGGCGACGGCGTACAATCAATGGGCAGCCTTACCATCCGGGGCGGCCGGGTTACCGTATCCTCGGCCCGGACCGCCCTTAAAGGAGACTCGGTGATCATCGAGGGCGGGGCCCTCAGCCTGGACGCCCAGGACGAGGGCATCCGGGCCTACCGGGCCATCCACCTCACGGGGTCCAGCCTGTTCATAAAGGCCCGGGACCGGGGAATCCGTTCCGGCATGATGACGATCATCGACCGGGGAACCCTCAATATTATCAAGTCCCGGACCGGCATCGAGGGCGCCCAGGTACTGATCCGGGGGGGAACGATCAACCTGAGGTCCTCCGAGGACGGCATCAAGGCCTCGGGGGGCAGGGAGGCCGCGGGCCGGAACCGGGAAGGGGGCGGAAACCGGGAACAAACTCCGGAGTTGTTCACCGCCCTTACCGGGGGGCAGGTAACCATCAACGCCGGGGGGGACGGGATAGACGCGAACGGGACGATCTACATCTCCGGAGGGGCCCTGACCGTCCACGGCCCCGTCTCGGAACGGGACAACGCCCTGGACGCCGACACGGGGGTCCTCATCCACGGCGGTCAGGTCCTGGCCGCGGGCTCAAAACCCCAGGCCCGGGACCCCGCGGGGAACTCCGCCCAGTACTGCCTCTCCCTCACCTTCACCACCGTCCAGCTCCCCCAAACGGTAGTGGCCGTCAACGACAGCCGGGACCGCCGGGTGATCTCCTACACCGCCGCCAAAGACTTCCAGTCCCTGATCATCAGTTCCCCGGATTTCACGAAGGACGGCGGCTACTCGATTCTGGTCAACGGGGAACGGCGGAAAACGATCACCCTCTCCGGCGCGATCACCCGGGTATCTTTGTAGAGGGGCGCGGAAGGACCGGCCCCCGGCCCGCGCCGGGCGGTCCGGGGGCGGGCCGCAGGGACGCGGCTGTTTGACCGCAAGCCCGTGAGGGCTTGAGTGGAGTTTTCGCGAGGCGAAAACTCCCAGCCCAACAATCGCCAGGGATGGCGATTGTTGGGCGGCATGGACGCGGCTGTGACCAACGCGCCCGGCGAAGCCGGGCGGGTAGAGTTTCCACAAAAAAGCAAAAACCACTTGCGTTATTACAAAAAGGGTATATACTGATTGCGTATCCTTGAAGAGGATCATTACAGAACGGAGGTAAAAGCGTATGAACGGAACTAACCTGGAAAAGAGAGACCCCCGGGCCGAAAAAGCCCAGGTAAAGCGTTGGTTATACCGCCATCCATGGCGGGTAACCATGGTAACGGCGATTGTTGGGCTTGTGGCGCTGGCCGCCTCCTGCCTGATCCCCCTGGATGGGGACAGCCCCGCGTCCGATGACACCGTTCAGTACGACGCCCAGGGCCGCCGCCTCCTCGTCATCAAAACCTCCACGGGGGGGGGGGGGGGGGTAGCGGTCCCACCCGGGCTCTAACCACCGCCCTGGCCCGGGGTGGGACGGACAACTTTGGGGCCGTCTTCTTTGTTGGGGCCGCCAACCACCGGGTCGCCGGGCGGAAGGGCGAGA
>JAIRPD010000063.1 GCA_031257195.1 Treponema sp.
ATCCGTATCACGGTGTTTCCTGACATCGACGGGGTGTATTTTAACAAATCCGACTCGACGGTGCTGGGGACAGGCTGGGGCATGAGCGCCGCCATCGAAAGCGGTTCGGCCAAGGAAGATGCCGCCTGGCGGCTGGTCAAATGGCTTTCGGGCAAAGAGATCCAGTCCTGGCTCCTGGAAACCGGCGGTATCGCCACGCCCACCCGGAACGACATCGATGTGGCCGGCCTGGCCCTGGAACCCATGCAGGTGGCGGTGGGAAATCTGAGCAAGGAATACGACAAGGCCACGGTGGTTATTGACGCCGCTTTTGACGGAACGGTTCATGTGCCGATCAACGACGGCCTCCAGGCTATCGGCATGGGAAAGCAGACGCCCCAGCAGGTAGCCGCCACCACCCAGGCCGCTTTCGAAACCTGGAAGGCGTCCCAATAGCGCGATTCGGCAAGGAGAAGCCATGATATCATCCAGAAGGGAAGAGAAGTTTTCATACGCGGCGCTGGTTTTGCCGGCGCTGGTCATCTACTTGGCGGTCATGGCTTTTCCCATTATTTTTTCCGTTCTGCTCAGCCTGACCAACTACAACGGCGGCAGGATCTTCGGAAACCCCGATCTTAAGTTTGTGGGCCTTAACAGCTACAAATTCATGTTTACCGAGCCCACGGGGAATTTCTGGCTTTCCCTCAAAAACAACATGCTCATTGTGGGCATTTCGGTTTTTGGCCAAATTCCCCTGGGCTTTGTCCTGGCCTACATCCTTTCCCGGAAACTTGTGAGGGGATCGGGTTTTTTCCAGGCCATGATCTATCTTCCCAACGTGATTTCGCCGGTTATTATCGGCATCCTCTTTAAAAGTTTTTATTTTAACCAGAATTCGGTGTACATGGAGATAGTGCGGTTCTTTAAACCCGGCGCGGAATTCACCCTGAACAGCCACCCCATGGTTCCGGTGCTTGTGGTGATGCTGTGGATGTATACCGGCCTTTTTATGATTATCTTTTTGTCCAACCTGCAGCGTATCGACACCTCGGTTATAGAGGCCGCGAAAATAGACGGCGCCAGTGAAGGCCAAATACTCTTGCGCATCATACTTCCCGCCCTCTCCGGGGTGATTGTAACCTGCGCGATTCTGGCTATTTCGGGATCGTTAAAGTCCTTCGACCTTATTTACACGATGACCAACGGCGGCCCGGCGAATCAAACAAGGGTGCTTTCCCTCTACATGTACTTTATGGCCTTCCAGGGGGCGCCGAACTATCCGCTGGCCAACGCCATTTCCACGGTGATGGTGATCATCAGCTTTATTTTGATCTTCCTCACCCGAAGGGTGGAAAAAATATTCGGCGGAAAGGAATAGTATAGAGGGGTAATCATTAACACTTCGTGTTAATGTCCAATTGAACATAAACGGCGAACGAACCGGGGGTTCGACGCCGCTTTATAGAGGAGTGACACATGGATGTTCGCGGCGCTTCCCCGGTTTCAAAGACGGTTATCTACGCGATTATGCTGCTTTTCACGGTGCTGGCGGTTTACCCGATCTTCTGGCTGGTGATCCAGTCTTTTAAAACCACGCAGGAATATCTTACATCCAGCAAACTCGCTTTCCCTAAAGTGTGGTTTTCCGGCAACTACCCCTACGCGTGGAAGCTGGGAAAGTTTGGGATCCTCCTGATGAACAGCGTGTTCTACAGCGTGGTAACCGTGGCCGCCGTGGTGGTCCTGGGGCTTATGGCGGGTTTCGCCTTCGCGAAGATAAAATTACGGGGCAGCAAAGTACTGCACGGTCTTTTTATCATCGGCATCCTCCTTACCCTGCAGTCGATCATGGTGCCCCTGTTCCTTATGGTGAACGCCTCGGGGCTTTACAATACCCGGCTGGGGGTGCTTATTCCATACATAGGCCTGGGGCTTCCCATGAGCGTGTACCTGGGTACCGAATTTGTTCAGAGCATCCCCGACGCCGTCATAGAATCCGCCCGGCTTGACGGCGCCGGCTACCTGCGCGTTTTTCGGAGTATCATCTTCCCCCTGTGTACCCCCGTGGCCGTTACCATCGCGATCCTTACCTTTACCGCCACGTGGAATGAATTCATGCTGATCAATATCCTCACCTCCGATGACTCGATTAAATCTATTCCGGTGGGAATCAACCGTTTTTCCGGCGCCCTGGCGTCGGATTACGGCAAACAGTTTTCCGCCCTGGTCATCGGCCTCGTCCCCATGCTGGTCTTCTACGTTATCTTCCGTAAGCAGATCACCAAGGGCGTCGCGGCGGGCGCGGTTAAGGGCTGATGATCCGCCTCACCCTTGACGGCGCGTGGAAACTGGAAACGCTGCCCGGGGGCCCGGTTTTTGACGCCGAGGTTCCCGGTTCAGTCCTTGATACCTGGATCAAGGCCGGGGCTGTCCCCGATCCCTACTACGGCGAAAACGAAAAAAAGATAACGCCGCTTTTTGAGAAAGACTTTGAGTACCGCCGGACCTTTACGGCCGCCCCTGAACTGCTGGCCGAAGACAAGGTGGAACTGGTGTGCCTGGGGATAGATACGCTGGGGGAAATTTTCATTAACGGCGCGTTGATTGGCCGGGTTAACAATATGCACCGTGAATGGCGCTTTAACGTAAAGAAAGCGCTGACCCCTGGGGAAAACGCCATCCGCGTCACGCTTTTTTCCCCCGCCGCCTTTACCGCCAGGGCCTACCGGGAAGGGCCGGTTCGGTATGTCGGCGCGGGAACCATGGCCGGTTCCGGTTATCTTCGCAAGGCCCACAGTCAATTCGGCTGGGATTGGGGGCCGATGCTCCCCGACGCGGGAATCTGGCGGAGCCTGTGGCTTGAGGGCTGGAGTACCGCCCGGCTCGCGGATGTGTACATTACCCAGGAACACCCGCCCGCGCGGGGCGGCCCGGTAACGGTCCGGGCGAGGGCGCGGGCGGAACTCGCGGAACTGCGGCGTTTCTGGGCGGAAGACCGTTCCCTCACTGCGCGTTTGCGGATAACCCCGCCCGGGGCGGACGCCCCGCGGGGGGACGCCGTCCTGGAAACCGAAACAGCCATCGCGGATATCAGGGAAGACGCGGAACTTTCCCTTGTCATCGAGAACCCCAGCCTGTGGTGGCCCAACGGCCTGGGTTCCGGTTACGGCCAGCCCCTCTATGACGTGGAACTGCGGCTTGAACAAGGCCGCGCCGTCCTTGATACCTGGAAACGGCGCGCGGGTCTGCGGACAATGACCATCAGCGCGGAAAAGGATCAGTGGGGCCGGGAATTTACCCTGACCGTGAACGGGGTAAAGCTCTTTTCCATGGGGGCCGATTATATCCCCGAAGATTCGGTGTTCCCCCGGATCAACCCCCGGCGGACCCGGCGGCTTCTGGAAGACTGCGCCCGGGCCAATTTTAACAGTGTCCGGGTCTGGGGCGGCGGGTACTACCCGGACGATTATTTTTATGACGCCTGCGATGAGCTGGGCCTGGTGGTCTGGCAGGACCTGATGTTTGCCTGCAATGTTTACGAACTTACCGCCGGTTTTGCCGCCAACGTAAGGGAAGAGGTCCGGCAGAACATGATCCGTCTCCGGCACCACGCGTGCCTGGGGCTGTGGTGCGGCAATAACGAAATGGAAGTCGCCTGGCGCGAATGGGAGGGTGTTAAAAATCATTCCGCCGCGCTCAGGGCCGATTATATCCGTCTTTTTGAGGGCCTCATCCCGGAGGTTTGGCGGGAAACCGATCCCCGGACGTTTTACTGGCCCGCCTCACCCTCTTCGGGCGGCGGCTTTGACGCGCCCAATGATCCGGACCGGGGGGACGTGCACTATTGGGAAGTTTGGCACGGCCTTAAGCCCTTCAGCGCGTACCGCGAGTACCTGTTCCGGTACTGCTCCGAATTCGGCTTTGAATCCCTGCCGGACCTGGAAACAATCCGGTGTTTCGCCGGAACCGAAGACCTGAATCTTTTTTCCCCGGCGCTGGAAGCCCATCAACGCTGTCCCGGGGGGAACGGAAAAATCCTCTACTACCTTTCGGAGACCTACCGCTATCCAAAAGATTTCGCCTCGCTGGTGTACATTTCCCAGATACTGCAGATGGAAAGTATCCAGTCCGGGGTTGACCACTGGCGGCGGAACCGGGGGCGCTGCATGGGGGCCGTTTACTGGCAGCTTAATGACTGCTGGCCCGCGGCTTCCTGGGCAGGCATCGATTATTATGGCCGCTGGAAGGCCCTTCACTATGGCGCGCGCCGTTTCTTCGCCCCCATCCGGGCGACGGTGTTTGTGGACCAAACCGAGGCGGCGCCGCCGGGTTCCCTCGCCGGTCCGCTCGCGCGGACGGTCCGGGTCTTTGTCCACAACGATACCATGAGCGGCGCGGCGGGAAAGCTTTTCCTTTCCCTTAAGCGCCGGGACTTTACCGTCCTGCGGGAAGAAACCCTTGATGTGGCGCTGCCGGCCCTTTCCGCTTCGGAAGTTCTGGTCCGGGATTACCGCGCCCTTGTTAACACCACGGAACTGGAACGGAGCTGTTTTGTTACGGCGGAACTCCGGCTCACAAACGGCGCGGCCCTTCCGGTATCCAGGGAAACGGCCCTCTTTGTTCCGCCCAAGTATTTTTCATTCCGCGGGCCCCGGTACACGGTGGATGTCGCGGATCGGGAGGGGGAATTCGCCATTACCCTCAGGGCCGATACCTTTTGCCGTTTTGTCCGGATCAAGATTCCCGGGGAGGACCCGGTGTTTTCCGATAACTACGTGGATATTACCGGGGAAGAGGGGGTGGAAATCACCGTGCGAAAAAGCGGGCTGCGGCAAACCTACAGCGCTGAAACGCTGCGGGCGCTTTTAAGCGCCGAAACCGGCGCGCCCGGCGGCGCGCCGGTTATGAGCGTGGGGGACACTTACTAGGAAGGGGTTGAATAGTTTAACCGGGAATTGTTCAGCGCCGCTTTAACGCGGATTTTTCGCGGTTTTCGCGGAAAACAAAAAAATAACGGGGCGATGACGCGGGACGTCAAATAATCATCATCGCCCAAAAAGGAGCGTCTATGGGATTCAGGGATGATTTTGTCTGGGGCGCCGCCTCGGCGTCTTACCAGGTGGAAGGGGCGGTACGCGAAGACGGGCGGGGCGCGAGCGTCTGGGATATGTTTTGTAAAGAGGGGGGCCGCGTCCTCGACGGCTCAAGCGGGGATACCGCCTGCGATCACTATCACCGCTACAAAGAAGACATTGCCATTATGAAAGAGCTGGGCCTTAAGGCCTACCGCTTTTCCCTGGCCTGGCCCAGGATCATTCCCGATGGGGACGGGGCGGTAAACGAGAAGGGGCTGGACTTTTATGAGCGTCTCATTGACGCCCTGGGGGAAGCGGGGATCACCCCCTACGTAACCCTCTTCCACTGGGACTATCCCTATGAACTTTTCCGCCGGGGCGGATGGATGAACGGTGAAAGCCCCCGCTGGTTTCTCCGCTATGTGGAGGCGGCGGCGAAGCGGCTGGCCGGTAAAATCCCCTATGTATTCACCTTTAACGAACCCCAGTGCTTTATCGGCCTTTCCTGCGATCATACCGAACACGCCCCGGGGATTCACTACCCGGTGTGGGACACCCTTCTTATGACCCACCACGTCCTTCTTGCCCACGGCCTCGCGGTGCAGGCCCTGCGCGCCCTCTCGCCATCCAGCAAGATCGGCTACGCCCCCACGGGAAGCGCCCACTACCCCGCTACGGACAGCGCCGAAGACCGGGAAGCCGCGCGTCAGGCCTACTTTGCCGTAGAGGACTGGCTATACTGGTCCGTTTCCCTGTGGAGCGATCCGGTGTTTCTGGGAAACTACCCCGGCGAACTTATCCGCAAGTACGAAGCCTTCATGCCCCCCATCGGGGCCGGTGACATGAAGATCATCAGCTCCCCCCTTGACTTTCTGGGGCAGAACATTTACAATGGAAGTCCCGTCAAACAGGGCGGCCCCAACGGTTATGAGTATGCGCGGCGGGAAACCGGCTACGCCTTCACCGCCGCCAAGTGGCCGGTTACCCCCGAATCGCTCTACTGGGGGCCGCGGTTCCTTTACGAGCGCTACCATGCGCCCCTGTACATCACCGAAAACGGCCTTTCCTGCGCCGATGTTGTTTCGCTGGATGACCGCGTCCACGACCCGGCCCGCATTGACTTTCTTGCCCGTTACCTCCGCTGTCTTAAACGGGCCGCGGATGACGGCGTGGATATACGGGGCTATTTCCAGTGGTCGCTTACGGACAACTTCGAGTGGGCCAAGGGCTATACGGATCGCTTTGGTATCGTATACTGCGATTTTGAAACCCAGCAGCGGATCATCAAGGATTCGGGGTACTGGTACCGGGACCTGATACAAAGCAACGGCGCGGCTGTATAGGCGCCGGGGAAACGCTTGTTCTTGTATTGAAGCAGGAGAAGACTATGCCCGATCTGACCGAAGAAGAATACGACGCCCTTGATGAATTGTGGACGAACAACCCGCCCGTGGTGTCCGGTAACGGCAAAAGCGGCTTTTTCATGCAGCGCCGGAATGAAATTGTCATTCTGGACGATGTTTCCGCCGCATGGCTGCGTACCAAAGCCGAAATCACCCATCAGGACCCCACAGAGATCATTGGCGCATTGGTACGCAAAGAAATTGCCGCTTCCGCCTGAATAATCCGTTAACCGATACGGCTAACCGTCTTTGCCTTACCGCGTCCCGGCAACCCCCGCCGCAAG
>JAIRPD010000108.1 GCA_031257195.1 Treponema sp.
GTGTTAATGTCCGATAGAACATAAGCGGCTATGCAGCCGCTTTACATAGGAGAAACCCATGAAAGAAATGACTGATGAAGAAGCGGATTATTTGGACGAATACTATACCAAAAACCCGCCGGAGATAGACCCTGACACCAATGGCGGTTTTGCGGCCCGATCATTCAAAATGGTTGCCCTTGACCGTCTTTCGGAAAACTATCTTTTGACCAGGGCAATGGCCACCCACAAAACACCCACGGAAATCATCGGCGAACTGGTACGGAAAGAAATAGCGGCCCAGGCTTCGGCGTAAAGCGGCCATAGGCGCTATCCTCCAGGCGGCCCCGATGGGGGCGCTTTTTTGCGCCGTTCAGTATGAAACAAAAAAGCCCGGAAGCGTAAACTTCCGGGCCTGTTTTTACATCAAGCGGCTAACGCTAGAAGGGCCTGTCCGCCAGGTATTTGTACTCCTTGTACACCCGCTCGGCGCTGGCCTTAGCCTTTACCAAAAGCGCGTCCGCCCGGTCCGGGCTGGCGGCTTTGAGGCTCTTGAAGCGCACTTCCTTGTACATAAAGTCCTCAAGCGCCGTGGTGGCTTCCTTGCTGTCAAGCTGGAAGGGGTTCTTGCCTTCGCCTTTAAGCCGGGGGTCGTAGCGGAACAGGGGCCAAAGGCCGCTGGTAACCGCCGCCTTCTGCTGGTCCAGGCCCTGAGCCATGTTGATGCCGTGGTTGATGCAGTGGCTGTAGGCGATGATCAGGCTCGGGCCGTCGTAGCTCTCCGCTTCCCGGAAGGCCTTGATGGTCTGGTTGATGTCCGCCCCCATGGAGATCTTGGCCACATACACATAGCCGTAGCTCATCCCCATGGCGCCCAAGTCCTTCTTGGTGATGTCCTTGCCCGCGGCGGCGAACTTGGCGATGGCCCCCACGGGGGTGGCCTTGCTCATCTGGCCGCCGGTGTTGGAGTAGACCTCGGTGTCCATGCAGAGGATGTTGATGTTCCGGCCCGAGGCGATCACATGATCCAGACCGCCGTAGCCGATGTCGTAGCCCCAGCCATCGCCGCCCAAAATCCACACGGAGCGCTTGATAAAGTGGTCCGCCAGGGAGAGGAGCATCTTCGCCAGGGGACTGTTGTTCCCGGCCAGCGCCGCCTTGAGCTTGTCCACGTTTCCCCGCTGTTCCTCAATGGCGGCTTCGTCGGCCTGGCCGTTGGCCAGTATCCCGCCGATAAGGTCCGCCGCGATACCCGCGGTCTTGGCCTCCGCCGCCACTTCTTTGGCGTGGACCGCCAGCTTGTCGCTGGTAAGCCGCATCCCCAGGCCGAATTCGGCGGCGTCCTCGAAGAGGCTGTTGGACCACGCGGGCCCCCGTCCGTCCGCCCGCTGGCAGTAGGGGGTGGTGGGCAGGTTGCCGCCGTAAATGGAGGAACAGCCCGTGGCGTTGGCGATGATTGCCCGGTCGCCAAAGAGCTGGGAGAGCAGTTTAACATAGGGGGTCTCGCCGCAGCCGCCGCAGGCCCCGGAGAACTCAAAGAGGGGCCGCTTAAAGGCCAGGCCCTTGACCGTTCCCAGGTTGAGTTCCGCGGCGGGAACTTCCGGCAGGGAAAGGAAGTAATTCCAGGCGGCGGCCTGTTCGGCGTGGTAGTCCGGGTCGTCGGCGTAACCCTTCCAGGAAAGGGCGCAGGGCTTGGAAGCGTCCCTGGACACGGGGCAGTTGACGATGCAGAGGCCGCAGTCCATGCAGTCCTCCGCGGCGATGATCAGGGCCACCTTTTTGTTGTCCACCGGCTTGGGTTTAAGTTCCACGGACTTAAAGCCCTTGGGGGCCCTGGCGGCCTCGTCACTGGTCAGGTACTTCATGCGGATACAGGCGTGGGAACAAACCGCCGCGCAGCGGCCGCACTGGATACAGACCTCCGGGTTCCAGCAGGGTACCCGCTCGGCCACGGCGCGCTTTTCGTACTGGGTGGTGGCGGTGGGGAAGGTGCCGTCTTCGGGAAGCCTGGAAACGGGGAGTTTGTCCCCCTCCTGGATCGATACGGCCCCCAGCACCTCCTGAATCCAGTTGTCCTGGGCGGTGGCAAAGGGCTTTTTCATGTGGATGGAGCTGTCCGCGGAAAGCGGGTATTTCACCTCCTCCACGGCGGAAAGGGCGGCGTCCACGGTGGCGTAGTTTTTCTGCACCACGTCGGCGCCCTTCTTTCCGTAGGACTTTTCGATGAATTTCTTCATGTACTTGACGGCCTCGTCCTGGGGCAGAACCCCGGAGATTTTGAAGTACGCCGCCTGCATCACCGTGTTGATGCGGTTCCCCATGCCGGTACTGCGGGCGATTTCCGCGGCGTCGATCACGAAGAACTTTACCTTTTTATCGATGATCCGCTTCTGGGCCTCCAGGGGGATTTCCTTCCACACATCCGCCGCCTTGAAGGGGCTGTTGAGGAGGAAGGTGCCGCCGTTCTTGATGTTGGCCAGCATGTCAAAGGTTTCCATGTACGAAAACTTGTGGCAGGCCAGGAAGTCCGCTTTGGTAATCAGGTAAGGCCGGCGGATCGCCCCCTTGCCGAAGCGCAGGTGCGACACGGTAAAGCCCCCGGATTTTTTGGAGTCGTAGGAGAAATACGCCTGGGCGTTGAGTTCCGGTTTGGCGTCCCCGATGATCTTGATCGAGTTTTTGTTGGCCCCCACCGTGCCGTCGGAACCGAGGCCGTAGAACATCGCCTCGTTCATCCCCTCTTCCGCGAGGACAAAGTGTTCGTCGTAGTCCAGGCTTTTTCCCTGCACGTCGTCCTTGATGCCCACGACAAAACCGGGGATCTTTTTGCCGGAAAGGTTGTCAAACACCGCTTTGACCATGGCGGGGGTGAATTCCTTGGAACCCAGGCCGTAGCGCCCCCCCAGTACCAGCGGATAGTCCTTGAAAGGCGCTGTGCCCGCGGCCACGGTTTCCGCGATGGCGGTACGAACATCCTCGTAGAGGGGTTCGCCCAGGGCGCCGGGGTCCTTGGTCCGGTCCAGCACGGCGATAGATTTGACCGCGGCGGGCAGGGCCTTGACAAAGGCCGAAGCGTCGAAGGGCCGGAAAAGCCGCACCTTCAAGAGGCCCACCTTTTCGCCCTTGCCGGTCAGGTATTCCACGGTTTCCTCGCAGGTGTCCGCGCCGGAACCCATGATGATGATCACCTTTTCCGCGTCCTTGGCGCCAAAGTAGTCAAAGATATGGTACGCCCGGCCCGTAAGCTTGGCGTACTTGTCCATTTCCGCCTGGACAATGCCGGGAACAGCGTCATAGTACTTATTCACACCCTCCCGGCCCTGGAAGTAGGTGTCCGGGTTCTGCGCCGTGCCCCGGATGCGGGGCTTTTCCGGGGTAAGGCCCCGGGCCCGGTGGGAGCGGACCAGCTCGTCGTCGATAAGCCCCCTCATCACCTCGTGGGGAACCTCCTCCACCTTTTGCAGTTCGTGGCTGGTGCGGAAACCGTCAAAGAAGTGCAAAAAGGGCACCCGCGCCCGGAGGGTGGAGGCGTGGGCGATCACCGCCAGATCCATCACTTCCTGGACGCTGTTGGAAGCCAGCATGGCCCAGCCGGTCTGGCGGCAGGCCATTACGTCCTGGTGATCGCCGAAAATCGACAGACTCGAGGTGGCCAGGGCCCGGGCGGCGATATGGAATACCGTGGAGGTCAGCTCTCCGGCGATCTTGTACATATTGGGGATCATCAAAAGAAGACCCTGGGAAGCGGTAAAAGTAGTGGACAGGGCCCCGGTGGTCAAAGCGCCGTGGACAGCCCCGGCGGCGCCCGCCTCAGACTGCATTTCCACCACCTCGGGAATAGTTCCCCAGAGGTTTTTCCTGCCCTGGGCGGAAAATTCGTCCGAAACTTCACCCATGGGACTGGAAGGGGTAATCGGATAAATAGCGATTACCTCACTTAGGGCGTGGGCCACGTAGGCCGCCGCGGTGTTACCATCAATCATAACCATGTTTTTGTCTGCCATTGTTCCTTCCTTCGAAAATATAGGATTTTGATAAGTGTAGCCCTAGTCTGCTTCTTCGTCAACCGGCTCGATAAAGAACTGGAGAAGCTGGGTAAAGCGGTATATCCGCTCATGGCTGGCGGCTAAACGTTTGACCAGGGGCATATCCATCTCGGAGATGGAGGCGGATTCCAGCTCCCGCCAGTTCATAATGAGTTCCGGGGGCTTTCTGGGGAAATCCTCGATAAGAGACTTAAAACATTTGCCCGTGGCGGCAAAGCCCCTGGAGGCGGTGTTGATCATTCTTTGGGCGCGGTTATTCACCGAATCAAGAATGATCGTGACATACCTGGCCTGCCCCTTGTCCCGGTCCGCCTTGGACAGCGCCTGCCTCAACCGGCTCCCGTGCTCGCCCTTGTCAGCCAGGGAATCGTCAAAGGCGGCAAGCTGGTCCAGAAGATCCGTAAGCTCATGGAAGGCGTTGGACATGGGCTGGGAAAAGGTATTGGAAAGCCACTGGCCCCGGACCAAAAAGAGATTGCACAGCTCACTGATCTCCCTCTTAAAGAAATCTATCAAAAAGGCCTTAAGGTAATTAAGGCCCGCCACCTTGGTAAAACCCGCGAAATGCTTCTTGTAAAAAACCTCGCCGGCGTCCCCGGTATAGTTTTCCAGCCGAACCACTTCGGCGGCGCCAAAAATCGTTTTGGCAAGCTCCTCAATCTGGGCGTTTCGTTTGTCGTTTTGAACCTTGTTCAGCGCCTCCTCAACCTCGGCCTTTTTCGCGTCCAGTATAACACCGGCTATCTGTTCATCCGGGGGCCGGGGCGCGGACTGCCAGAGGGGGTTCTTTTCCGCGTGCTGGACGATCTGTTCCAGAATCCGGACGCGGCTTATGTCCTTTAAAAGCCGGATTAGCTTAGCCCATTGGCCGGGGTTCAGGATTTCCATTCCATCCTTGTAGAGTTTGAGTACCTCCAGGGCGATCTTCCAGTCCCGGTCCACCTCCACCGCGGCGGAATACTCTATAAAATCCTTGAGTTTTTCCTTAAGTTCCGCCGCCCGGACGGGCCGGAATTTGGGCTGGTAGCCGGGGCTGCGCTCGGACATGGCGGGGTCGAATTTTTTTAGGACAAGGAAAAAGTCAAAACCCACAAAGTTAACCAGGGAAATGATCGTGTCGTAACAGTTGTCTACGCGGCTTAAACGGGTAATGTCAAAGGCCCCCATAAAGCTTGCCAGGTCCCGCCGGACCGAGGCGGCCAGGTCCTCGGCGGGGACGGCGGCGGCCCGTTCCTGAATAGAGCCGGCGCTGAGTCTTTCTTCCAGGGCCTTAAGATCATCGTCAAGAAAAACATCCATGACCATCTGTTTAAGCCGCGCCGATTGAGCCGCGTGGGCCAGAAAGACCCGCGCAGGGGCGGCGAACTTATAAAGGTCAAGGAAAAACGCGGCCAACGCCGGCTCCAGTTCCTCGCTCTTGGCCCTGTAGAATTTGCCGTATTTGTTCTGTCCCAGCGCCTTTACCAGCTGACGAAGGCGTTTCTTCTTGAGGGCCTCGGGGTTATTGCCCGGCCTGAAAAAAGCCAGAATCCTCTCAAAAAAACCCATGACACTTAAAGCCGCTCAATCTCCTTAAAGTAGCGCACCGTCCCCACCTTAAGTTCCTCCGTAGCCGCGTCGTCACAGACAATAATCGCCCGGGGATGCGTCTGGAGGCAGGAAAGGGTACACATGTGGTTGACCCCCCCCTCCACGGCGGCCTGGAGCGCCCGGGCCTTGTTGTGGCCCGAGACGATCACCAGCACCTCCCGGGAATCCATTACCGTGCCGACCCCCACGGTCAGGGCCGTGGCGGGCACCCGCTGGGGGTCTCCCCCAAAAAAGCGCGCGTTGGCTATCCGGGTATCCGGGGTAAGGGTTTTAAGCCTGGTCCGGGAGCTGAGGGAAGAGCCGGGCTCGTTAAAGGCCAGATGGCCGTCCGCCCCCGCCCCGCCCAGAAAAAGGTCAATACCCCCGCAGGCGGCGATGGCCCCCTCGTAGGCCTCGCATTCCCCCGCCAGATCCGCGGCCATACCGTCCAGGATGTGGACGTTCTTTTTGTCTATGTCCACCTGGGAAAAAAGATTATCCCACATAAAGCGATGGTAGCTTTGGGGATGATCCTCCGGCAGGCCCGCGTACTCATCCATGTTAAACGTCACCACCCCGGCGAACGAAAGCTCCCCCCTTTTGTGGAGGTCGATAAGTTCCCGGTAGGTCCCCAGGGGGCTGGAGCCGGTGGGCAGTCCCAGCACAAAGGGCCTCCCCCCCCGCTCATGCCCGTTAATCCGCCCCGCGATATACCGGGCGGTCCAGCGGCTCAGTTCTTCATAATCCCGATGAACGACTAAACGCATAGTTTCTCCTTGTTATAGATTTTGGTACTTTACCTCGCCCCCCACCAGGACGGCCCGGACGGCGTAATCCTCATCAAACACCGTCAGATCGGCGTCCATGCCGGGGATAATAGTCCCTTTCCGGGTATACCGCATCACCTGGGCGGGGTTGGAAGTGGCCGTTTTCACGGCGTCCTCCAGGCTAAAGCCGAATTTGACCATGTTCTTGACCCCCTGGATCATGGTAAGCCCCGACCCGGCGATCACATCGTCCATCTTACGGTGGAAAAGGCCGTCGTGGAAAACCACCTCCTCACCATTGGCAAAGAAGGGCCCCCGCTCCTGGGCCGTGGGCTTAAGGCCGTCGGTTATCAGGACTATTTTGTCGATGGGCTTATCCCGCTGGAGGAGCTTGAACAGGTCCGGGTGGACATGAGCCCCGTCGGCGATGATCTCGCAGGACATTTCCGGGTGGGTCAGCACCGCCCCCACGGCGTTAGGGTTCCGGTGATCCAGCCGGCTCATGGCGTTGAACAGATGGGTGGTATGGAGGATCCCCGCCTGCATACCCTCCACCATGTTTTCGTAGGACGCGCCCGTATGGCCCGCCTGGAGGACAATGCCCTTTTTAACGCAGTCCAGGGCCAGCTCCCGCATATTCTTGATCTCCGGAGCCACCGTCATATTGACAATATGCCCCCCGGAGGCCTCCCAAAGCTCTTCCATCAAGGAAAGGTCCACGGGACTCACCGTTTCCGGCCTTTGGACCCCCAATTTGTCGGGGGAAATAAACGGCCCCTCCAGGTGAAGCCCCATGATGGCCGCCCCGGGCTCCCTCCCCATCGCGGCGGCCACCTGGGATACGGCCTTAACCAGGGCCTTTCCCGGGGCGGGGTACAGGGTAGGGTTAAAGGCCGTTACCCCGCACTTAACCAGGAGCCGGGACATTTCCAGAATCGACTCGGCGCCGTTCCCCTGGCCGTAGACCGCGTCATCCGTTCCATACCCTCCAAACCCATGGATGTGGGTGTCGATGAAACCCGGGGAAACCCGGGCCCCCCCCACATCAAGGATCGTTACCTCCGGCCCAAAACGCTTCTGTTCAAAACGCCGCTGGGAAAAAACATCGGCGATCTTACCCTCTTCCACCAGGACGGAACAGTGTTCCATCAGGGCAAAACCGGTAATCACCGTACCGTCATACAAACAGACAGGGTTCATGTTTATAGTATAACACAAAAACGCCTGGAAAGCGCTTACCGTCCGCCTTGCCACCCTGAGCGCCATTGTCCGCGAAACGCAGGCGGTGGTCGAGAGCGGCAAGGAACTCGCCGGAGCATACGGGAAATCCCGGCGCCGCTTCTGTCCCGCTTTCACCATGCTTTGGGCCTGAAGCCCTCCGGTTCGGGTATGCGGATGACCGATTCTCCCGCTAACTCAAGCACAAAGAAACCGGCGCTGTGCGCCGCCGCCCTCGCTTCGCTGGTTACGATGCCTCCGGCGAGGGCCCCCAGCAGTTTTATGCCGGGACGCAGTTTCAGTTCCGCCGGCGGATATTTCAAAATACGCCCCATGCGCTCTATATGTTCCTTGACATCTTCGGCGTCGGCCTGTCTTTTGACTTCCACCGCCATTGCCCACTCGGTGTTCACCAGCAGAATGTCCACTTCCGCTTTTACTACATTCTTTTCATCATAGACCGGAAGCCGCCGGTATGCCCTTTGCAGGTCATATTCGGGGAATTTTTCCCACAGATG
>JAIRPD010000110.1 GCA_031257195.1 Treponema sp.
GGGGCCCTATTCATAGCAACGTCATTGTAGCCGGTAGCGGTACAATACGTCAAGGGCTGAAAACGGCGGTATACCGCGCCCCGCGCGGGCCGGGGGCGGGGAAGCCGCCCGGAACATTATGGCAACCCGCGGCGTAAGCCACAGGGCCTCCCGGAGCGGCCTGTTTACCACCCCGCCGCCGCCCTCATCCCCGCCAATCCGGTGTCCATCTGTTCCGGGCGGCCTCCCCGCCCCCGGCCCGCGCGGGGCGCGGCCAGCCATCCATGGCGATTTTTGGACGGGGCGGTATCCCCCGGGGTTCTTCATTATCCCCCCCGGATATGGTATACTCTAGGTATGAACCGCCGTCCCGCCCGGCGGAAATTTCCTTTCCCCGGGCCCGCCCTGACGCTGTTCCCGCTGATCGCCGCCCTCGGCGCCGCCTGCGCGGGAACCGCCCCGGCGGAAAAAAGCCCCGCCGCCCTCCCCGCGGGGAACCTCTTTACCCCCTATGTCAAAAACGAGACCATCCCCGGCGAAAGACACGCCGCGAAGCTGTCCTTTACGCTGATCGACCTTTCCCCCCCGGGGCCCGGGAGGAGGCTTGTCCGCAAGCTCCTGAACCGGGGCCGGAGCCCGGAGGACTACGCCCGGCGGCTTACGGCGGAATGGAAACGGGCCTTTGACGCCGTGGAGCGGGACAACCGGGGGGCCAACTGGGTCTACGAGGAGGCGCAGAATGTCTTCCTCGCGGGAAACTACGGGGTGCTGAAAAAAAATGTTTCCGAATACCGGGGGGGCGCCCATCCCCTCTGGCGGGAGGACAGCTATGTGGTCGATCTGGTAAACGCCCGGCGGCTCGGCCTGAGGGACGTTATCAGCGCCGGGGGCTTTTCCCGGTTCCAGGCCCTGGCCGGCAGGGAACTCCGCCGGTTTTCCCAAACCAGGACCGGCAGCCCCCTGCCCCCGGGGACTCCCCTTTCCCGGGGAATTTACCTGGAAGACGACATCCCCCTGGAGGATTACTACCCGGATAAAAACGGCCTGAACCTCCAGTGGGATCCCTACGAGATAGCCCCCTATTCCGTGGGCGGGGTGGAGATCAACCTGGCCTGGACGGAGTTGGCCGGTATCCTCAGCGTCCAGGGAAAAAGCCTGGCCGCGGCTTTTCACCGTTAGGGGCCGTTATGGAAAAAAAACTTCCGGTAACGGGAATATGCCTGACGGCGGCCGGCGGCCTCCTGGGGTTTATCGTGAAAACCCGGCCGGGCCTTTTGGCCCCCCTGGACGGCTTCCTGACGGGGATACTAAGGGACGCCTTGTATCCCGGCCTTAACCCCTTCTTTACCGCCGTTACCAAACTGGGGGATTTTGGCGTTGTCCTGGTCATCGCGGTCCTCGCCGCCGCGGCGCTGCTGGGTTTCAAAAAAAGGCGGGAGGCCGTCTGGCTGTCCGCGGGGATGGCGGTGGTCCCGGGGGTTTTGGTTCCCCTGCTAAAGGGGGTCGTTGGACGGGGCCGGCCGGACCTGCCGCGCCTGGTCGCTGTTCACGATATGAGTTTTCCCAGCGGGCACGGGGCGGCCGCGATGGTCTTGTACGGAACCCTCGTTGTCCTAGCCGGCCTGTACGGCGAAAAGAGGGGCGCGGTCCGCGTCTGTCAGGTCTGTCTTGTTACGCTGATCCTCGCCGTTGGGATCAGCCGCGTGTACTGCGGCGTCCATTTTCCCACGGATGTTATCGGGGGCTTTCTGCTGGGCGCCGGGTGGCTGGGCCTTACCCGCCGCCTTTTTGTCCCCGGGAGGGCCGGCGTCCCCCGGGGAGGCGCTGAATAATTCAGCCGGAACGCCCTCAGGGCAGCAGCGGGCCGCCGCCGGGCCAGACGGCGGTTTTCAGTTCCCCCAAACGGGAAATCCGGGGGCCGGGGAATTCGGGGTGGGCCCCCTCCTCGTCCAGGTAAACCCCCGCCCCGCCCACGGCCCGGTAGCCCTCAATATAGAGGGCCACGTCGTCCACCAGGAGGCAGGACCCGGCGTCAACTCCCAGCTCCCCCAGGACTTGGCGGTAGGTTTCCCGGTGGGGCTTACCCTTGAAGCGGTTCCGGCGGATGTCGAAGATCGAGGGGGGCGGAAACAGGTCCGAAATACCCAGTTTTTCCAAAACCCGCAGGGCGTGTTCCAGGGGGGCGTTGGTCAGTATCCCCCGGGGGAGGTTAAAGGAAAGGAGCAGGGACCGGAGGGCGCCGTCCGGCTCCAGGGCGTCCGCCTCGTTTTCCGGGTGGATCTGGGCAAAGTAGCGCTCCGTCTCCTCGTCGTCCACGCCCTTTTCCGCCCTCAGCCATTCCAGGGTGGTGCCGTACCTGCCCGCCGCGAGCCGTTCCCGGCGGAGGGCCCAGGCTTCCTCCGGGGAAAGGTTGAGCCGGCGGGCCAGGTACGCGTTAATCCGAAGGCTCACGTTCTTTTCCAGGCCCAGCCGGAGGGAATAGAGGGTGTTATCTAAATCAAAAAGAAGGTATTCTATAGGCGAATGTTGGCGCATGTTTCTATGATACCGGAAAGAGGGTCCCGTGACAATAGTGATAACCGATGACCGCTTTGGCTGGGTTGACGAGGAACGGCGGGTCTTCGCCGGGGCGGAATTGGTAACGGCGGACTGTCATACCGAGGAGGACCTGATCGGGGCCTGCGCGGGCGCCGACGGGATCCTCCTTAACCAGGCCCCCATGACGGGGCGGGTGATCCAAACCCTGGACAGATGCCGGGTTATTTCCCGTTACGGCACGGGGTACGACAACGTGGACCTGCGGGCGGCGGAGGCGGCGGGGATCTGGGTTACCAATGTCCCCGGCTACTGTACCGAGGAGGTGGCGGAGCACGCCCTGGGGCTTCTCCTTGCATGCGTCAGGGCCATTCCCGGCAAGGACCGGGCCGTCCGGGCCGGGGGGTGGAACATCAACCGGCCCATCCGGCGTATGTCCGGCGGGACCCTGGGGATCGTGGGTTTCGGCGCCGCGGGCCGGGCCTTTTGGGAAAAGGTCCAGGGGTTCGCCTTTGGCCGGATTCTGATCGCCGACCCCCAGGGGGAGGCCAAGCTCGCCGCGGTTAAAAGGGAGGCGGTGTCCGGGGGGACCCCCCCCGGGGCGGCGCTCCTTACGGAGGCGGTGTCCTTCGAGGAGCTTATCCTCCGGTCGGACTTTATCTCCCTCCACGCGCCGCTGAACGAAAGCACCCGGCGGCTTGTCAACCGGGAGGCCATCGCCAAAATGAAGGCGGGGGTTATCATCATCAACACCGCCCGGGGGGGGATCGTGGACGAGGAAGCCCTGGCGGAGGCCCTGAAAAACGGCCGGGTAGGGGCGGCGGGGCTGGATGTCTTCGAGGGGGAACCGCTTCCGCCGGCCCATCCCTTCCTGAGCCTGCCCAACGTAACCTTGACGGATCACAGCGCCTACTACAGCGCCGAATCGGTTTCGGAACTTAAGACCCGCGCGGCCCTTAACGCCCTGGAGGTTTTGGAGGGGCGGGTTCCAGAAACGGCGGTAAACCGGCCCCGGCCCCGCCCCCTCGAGGGGGGAATATGAGGAGGCCCGGGCTTAAATCCCCCTCATCCCCAGGGTCCCTTCCCCGCCGGCGAACCCCGGCCGGTTGTTTTTCGCCGCCCCGGGCTTGCGACAATGCTCCTCCTTGACCCGTCGCCGGAAGGCCTGGAAAGGGCCGCGGCGATCCTTAAAAGCGGGGGCCTGGCCGCCTTTCCCACCGAAACGGTCTACGGCCTGGGGGCGGACGCCTTTAACCCCCGCCCGCTGGCCCGGGTGTTCGAGGTGAAAGGCCGGCCCCGGTTTGACCCGCTGATCGTCCACATCGCCGGGACCGCCGCCCTGGGGAGGATCGCCGCCCTGGAAGCGCTGGCCCCCCGCCGCCGGAAGCTGCTGGAACGGCTGATCGGCGCTTTCTGGCCCGGTCCCCTCACCCTGGTCCTCCCCAAGCGGCCGGAGGTGCCCGGCCTGGTAAGCGCGGGCCTTCCCACCGTGGCGGTCCGCCTGCCCGCCCACCGGGCGGCGCGAAAACTTATCGAGCTTTCCACCGGGGCGGTGGCGGCCCCCAGCGCCAACCCCTTTGGCCGCCTTTCCCCCACCAGGGCGGAGCATGTGGTTGAGGGCCTGGGGGACAGGATCGACTGTGTCCTTGACGGCGGCCCCTGCGCGGTGGGGGTGGAATCCACGGTGCTGGACCTGGCCGGAAGCGCCGGCGGGGAAGAGGGGGAAGGTCCGGTCCTCCGCGTTTTACGGCCCGGCGGTATTAGCCGGGAAGAGTTGGAGGCCGCCGCGGGCGAGGCCGTCGCCGGGGGGCCGCCGGGAGACAGGGCCGCCGGGGAGGGCGCGCCGTCGCCGGGGACGCTCAAAAGCCACTACGCGCCGGGGACGCCCCTGTACCTTCACGGGCCGGAGGAGATGACCGCCCTGCCCCGCCGCCCGGACGAGGGCCGCCTGTTCTTTTCGGGAAAAACCAGGGACGCGTGGTTGAGCCGGGAACGGCGGGACGGGGCCGCCGGGGGGGACGAAAGGGCGGGCCGCCGCCTGACCCTGTCGGAAACGGGGGATCCCCGGGAGGCGGCGGCGAACCTCTTTGAGTATCTGCGCCGCCTTGACCGGGCCGGGGTCAGCCGGATCCTCGCCGAGGCCGCGCCGGAGGAAGGGCTGGGGGCGGCGATCAACGACCGGCTCCGGCGGGCCGCCGTAAACGGGCCGCCCTAACCGCGGCGCGAACGGGCCGGGGCCCAATCCGGAACGGTGAATACGCGCCGGGAACCGGGAAATCTATTGTATTCCCCCGTTATCCAGACTATACTCTTGAGGGGATAATGAAAAAGTACGCCATACAGAGTATACCGCCGGGCAGCTTCTTTACCAAACCGGTTTACGCGGACGACGCTTTTATCATCACCGGACCGGAGGTAACCTTTTCCCCCCAGCTAATCCAGATCCTTAAAAACTGGGAAATTAAAGAGGTCCAGAGCGACGGCGAGCCCCGGGAAGATTATGCCGGCGACGAGGAAACGGTTCAGGAAGCGGGGGGGATGGACGAAAAGGCTCTCCTGGACGGCGGGGAGCAGATTCGGGACGCGGAAAAATTCTACAACGAGTTCCTGCGGTACACGCGGGATCTTTTTTATCAAATGGCGGTGGGCAGGGAAATCCCCTTCCCCCAGGTGGCCCAGCGGATCAAGGAACTTTGCGGTATCGTCAAAAACCACCGCCGTTACCTGCTCCGGATCACCCGGCGGGACGTGAGCCAGGAGGAAAACTACCTGGCCTTCCACACGGTCAAGTCCACGATTATCGCCATCATCATCGGCGGCTATATAAAACTGCCCCCCCCCCGGCTTATCGAGCTGGGGGTGGCGGCGCTGCTCCATGAAATCGGCATGATCCTGCTTTCCCCGGAAACCTACCTGAACAACCGGCCCCTGTCCCCGGAGGAACGGAAGCGGATCGCGGGACACCCCATCCTGGGCTACAACCTCCTGAAAAGCCTGAACTATCCCCTGGCGGTAAGTCTGGGGGCCCTGGAACACCACGAGCGGGAAAACGGCGCGGGGTATCCCCAAAGGCTTAGGGGGGACACGATCAGCCTCTACGCCAAGATTATCGCCGTAACCTGTTCCTACGAGGCCCTGACCAGCGCCCGGCCCTACAAGGACGCCAAAGACGGCTACACGGGGATGCTGGACCTCTTAAAGAACGAGGGCCGGCAGTACGATGAAACCATTGTCAAGGCCCTGGTGTACACCCTTTCCATCTACCCCATAGGGCTGTACGTCCTCCTCTCCAGCGGGAAAAAGGGCCAGGTGGTGGACGTGAACCCGGAATTTCCCAAATTCCCCATGGTCCAGGTCTTTGGGGAGCTGAGCCCCAACGGGAAAAACAAGATCATCCAGACTTCCCCGGAGGGGATTTATATCGCCCGGCCCCTGCGAAAAGAAGAAATCGGCTGATGGAAGATCCTCCCGCTGTTATCGCGCTTCTCTTCCTGGTTTCGCTGAGCGGCTTTTTTTCCCTCACCGGGGCGGCCCTCAGGCTGGCCCGGAAACCGCGGCTGCGGCTTAAACCGGCCTTGAGCCGGGCCGAGGGGAAGAACCTTTCCGCCGCCCTCCTGGAGGCCGCGGAAAACCCGGAATCCCTGATCGCCTCCCTGCGGATATGGAACCTGCTGGACCGGCTGGCCGCCGGGGCCCTGGCCTGGAACCTCTTTCCCGGCGGGTCCTCCCCGGTTTTGGCGGCCCTGGGGGCTGGGGGGGCGGTTTTTATCGCCTTCATCGTTTTTTCCGAACTGCTTCCCCGGCTCCTGGCCCAGCGTAACCCCGAGGGTATCCTGATTGTCCTTTTTCCCCTCCTTTCGGTCCTGGCCCTGCCCTGGAGAACCCTCTACACCCTGGCCGCGGGCCTGCCCTTCTTTAAGGGCCGCCCCGGGGATCAGGGGGAGGAGGAATTTCTCCTGGCCCTGGAGGAGGGGGAAAAAACCGGGGCGGTGGAACGGGACGAGCGTTCCATGGTGGAGGGGGTCCTCTATCTGGGGGACCGGCCGGTGAGCGCCTTTATGACCCACCGGGCCGACATTGAGTGGCTTGACCTTGACGCCGGCCTGGAGGAGGTCCGGCGCAAGGTCCTGCGATTCCGCGCCCAGGGCTTTTTCCCCGTGGTCCGGGGCACCCAGGACAATATCGCCGGGGTAGTCCCGGTCCAGGACATTCTGATCGCCCTGATGGAACCCTGGAAGGGCCTGGGGGGGATCATGAAAAAACCCCGGTTTATCCCCGAAACCCTCAGCGCCATAAAGGCCTTTGAGGCCTTTAAACGGGAAGATGAAGAGTACCTCTGCGTCATGGACGAATACGGAGGCTTCGCGGGGTCCCTGCGAATCCGGGACCTGATCGAGGAGATCGTGGGGGAACTGACCCCTTCCCCGGAGGAGGACGCGGTAATCCGCCAGGAAGACGGAACCTGGCTGGCCGGCGGCAGCGTCCACCTGGACGACCTGGCCAAAATGGAAGGCCTTGAGGGACTGGGGCCGGAAACCTCCGGGGGCAAGACCGGGGCGAAGAACCGCGATTACCACACCCTGGCGGGGTTTATCCTTAAACTGGCGGGGGAAATCCCCCGGGCCGGCGAAACCCTGGGGTGGGGAACCTTTCGTTTTCAGGTGCTGGATTTGGACGGCAACCGGATCGACAAGGTGCGGATCGTTAAAACGGAAAACCCCTAATACCGGTACGTCCCCCCCAGGCTCCAGTAATTGACCAGGCCGTCATTGCCCCGAACCAGGCCCCGGTTCCAGCCATATTCGGCCACGTAGCCGGCCTGGAGGGTAACATCGCCGAACCGGAGGGGAAGGCGCCAGCTTAGCTCAATCCCCCCGGCCAGCCTGGTTTCCAAAACGGACTGGGTAAGGAAACGGACGGAACGGTAGTTATTATCGTAGTCCGGCTTGTCATCGTTGCCGTCGTCAAAGATCGAGCCGTCGTGATATGCCCCGTCCATCATGTCCTGGTCGATCCGGTTTTGGGAGGCGTTGCCGTGGCGGATAAGGTACGCGGAAAGGGAAATGTCCAGGCTGGGCAGGGTGTTCCACGTGCTCCTGAGGCTTATCCGGTCGCTGTTGGGCTCCAGGTCCGGCCCCAGGTTTTTTCCCGCGTGGGAATAGTCCTGGTAGTTGGGGTGCGGCCCTCCATAGCCTGTTTGAGAAGGGTAGCGCGTCCCGTACGTGGCGGGGTCCAAATCGTACATGTGGGTGTACATGTAGGGGAAAACAATCGTGTAATCCCCCGCCAGGGAGCGGAGGGGTCCCCGTTCCGGGGCCCAGACCAGGCCCAGTTCCGCGGCGAACTTGTACTTGGTATCGAACTGGAACCGCATGATGTCGTTAAAATGAATATCGTCCACGTACACCTGGGTAAGGAACTGGGCGTTCCGTATAAAAGACCAGCGGACCAAAAAACCCATCAGGGAGTTGTCCCCAAAATCCGCCATGGCCTGGGAGGCCATGAGCCAGCTAAAGGGCAGCAGGTAGAGGGGCTCAAAGCGGCCCCCCCAAACCACGGACTCAAAGAAGGAAACCTCCAGGGCCTGGATGGGCCTAAAGCTGTAGATATGGGTAACCATGTGTTTGTTGGGATACCGGCCTTGCCCGGTGGTATCCGCGGCCACCAGTTCCAGCCACAGGGCCTCGAAGGTCCACTTGGGACGCCGGTACACCAGGCTAAAGTGGCCGGCCCGGGACGCCTGGGGCCCCACAATCACCCCGTTATCGTAGAGGGGTCCCAGGGAGGAGCGGATAAGCCCCGCCTGGAAATAGAAATCCCCCGTCCCCACGGTAAGGGCGGAGGTCCAGTGGGGCAAAAGCTCCACGGCCCCCACGCCGGAGTCGTCGGGGATCAAATCCGCCTGGGGGCCGTAGATTCCGGGGGTTTGATGCACAAAGGCGGGGCTTTTGGTGGAACCGTAGCCCGCGAAGGCGAAGCTCCCCGCGAGCCAGTCCCGCAGGCGGGGGGTTCCCTCCGCGAAAAGGGCCAGGAGCGGGTCGGCGTCACCGTCCAGCCCCGCCGCGCCCGCCCGGGCGCCGGCGTGAAGGGCCCGGCTTCCCGGGGCGATGGCGTCCCGGTACCGCCGGGCCCTGAGGGCCGCGGCCTCGTCCCCCGCCTCGGCGGCCCGGCCGGCGGCTTCCTCCAGGAGCTCGTCAAGAAGTTGGGCCGGGTAGGGCCTGACCATGGGCAGGGCCTGGGTAAGGTAACCCCGGACCGCCCACCAATCCAGGTCTTTATAGAGGGGATCGTTGGGGTCGTGGATAACCTGGGCTTCCGCGACGGAAACCAGAACCGGCAAAAGAAACAGCGCCATGGTTTTTTTTAGCTTGCTCATCCTCACGCTCATTGGTCTTATTTGGTAACCGGGGTTGGTAACAACCTTCTTTACTTACATACTACGCCTTTTTACGGCCCGGCGCAACCCGGGGGGCCGCCGCGCCTTCCCAGTACCCCCGTGAAGAATTTACCGGCGCATCCTCACGCTGAGCCGCTGGGAATCTCTCAAAAGTAACGCCCCCGCGGTTATTCGCAAGCTAAAACACCCGCGGCGTCTTAGCAGGACAGGCGCCTTTGCGTTCCCATTTCCCAAAAAATATTTTTATACATTATTTGCCCCAAATTTTTCCGTATGTTTTCATTCATTATTTCTCCTTTATGTTCATGTCAACCGTAAAATTTTCGGTATACCTGTTGAAAATCTGGAAAAATTCATCTGTATCAAGCATTTTATTGCGGACTCGTTCATAAGCAATTAAAGGTATATCGTTTATTTTCAATACCTTTGTATGCTTGCCTTCCTCTAAACATTGAGGATTCGGATATAGTTTATTGAATTTTGTCCAAATAGTTTTTCCTCCGGCAATAATTAGTTTGGGAGATATTTCGCTGATAAGCGTCCTTGTCCATTCTTCTTGCTTTTGCGCCACCTCCCAATGAAATTCTAACGGTAACAGATTAAAAAATTTCTCAAAGTTTTTCGTGTTATTCGTTGCAAAAAAATATCTGTTTGTTTTTACCATATTTTTATACAAATGCGTTTTGTTCAATTTTTGGCAGACTCTTTCAAAATCACGGTAAAAATCAATGCCTTCGTGAGTTTGTGTTATTTGAGGATCGAATTCTTGTATTATCTTTCCTGTTGTCCCAAAATAACCTCCACCGGGATTTATCCCAAAAAACATAATGTCAGGATTTTTATATACCGGGCTTAAATAGATAATACACCCCTTGTAAACATTCTTTAATACAGGCTTACCTTCACAAACCTGTAAAATTTTATTATGAATTACAACAACTTCTTCTCGTAATTGTTTTAATTTTTGGCTGTCCATTAGATTCTCTTTGCTCATTTCAAGTATTAGTTCCACTTGTGCTTGGGAAATTTTGTAGAATTTTGCTATATCTTCTATAGTCGTTCCCGCCTTTGCAGATACGACGATGTTTTCGCGGCTAAACTCTTTAACCCTTTCTAATTCATTGTTCATAAATACATCCTAACATATATTCACAATTTCTGTCAAGCATTTTTTCCAAAAAAAAGTTAATAATCTTCAGGCGCCACGGATGGCGCCCGCTACAGAAAATTTGGGCAAAAAAAATGTCGTATACCATGTGTTAGGAGCAGTTCGACTTGCCTTTATTATCATTTTCTTTACTATTTCTGTGTCTTTTTAATAACACATATCCAAGTTATACTTATAAATAATGCTCCTAAAACATCAACAATTAAATCTTTCATAGTGTCTACAACCGCAAAATGCCCAATAAGAACAGTACCGTCAGGGAGATTATATTGTTGCATATTTAGGTCCAAAATTACATCCATTATAAATTCAATTATTTCCCATATTGTATCAAGCATTATTGCAAAACAAAAAGAGAAAAAAGCCATGAACCAATCACTTAATCCCAGATTTATTTTAGGATTTTTATTAATAATATCGATTATGCAAAACGGCGGTATTATGTACACAAAAGACACAACGGTATCATCTACGCTGAATTGATTGATCGGAAAACTGGTAAAAAACTTCCCGCCAGAAGCACCCGCACACGGAACCATGACGAGGCTCTTCTGGTTATCGCCGATTGGTTAGTCAACGGAATCAAAAATAGAAAGGATTTCGCTCCCCGCCCCCTGGAGACATTCTGTGATGTCAAAGGCATTATCAAAGCCATACGGAAAACGGAACTTGCACCCGATGATGCCATGCGGATTGTGAAAACGCTCACGGATTTGTCATTAATTGACATACTAGCCGTTCCAAGGGGAAACGGTTCGATATGTTTTATCTCCTACCTGCTGGATTTCTGGAATTATGATACTTCCGAATATCTCAAAGAACGTATTTCTCATGGCTACAGCCTTACCAAGAGACATTGCCATGAATGCGCCAACTATACGCGCCTGCATTGGGAGCTGTTTTTCAAGGACCGGAAACTGAATACCGTCACTCTGCAAGACCTGAAAGACTTTTCCCAAACGTTGTACGATAAAGGACTCGCGTCGGGAACGATCAATCACATTCTGAATGTGGGAAAAAAAGCCCTGAAAGAAGCGTACCGGAAACAGCTGATCCCGTTTGATTCCACAGACGGCCTGGCGTATTTTTCGGGAAAGACGAAGAAGCGGGGAGTATTGACGCCGGAGGAAGCGGCGAGGCTTTTCTCTCTGGAATGGGGAGACAAACGGGCTTACGCAGGGAAATCTTTTGGCCATTACCACGGGATTACGGAATGGCGAAGTGCTGGCGGTACGTAAAAGCGACATCGGGGAGCATACGCTGACTGTCCGGCATTCCTGGAGCCGGATAGACAAACTCAAGTCCACGAAGAACGGAGAAGAACGGAAAGTCCCGCTGCTTCCTCAAGTACGGGAGAAACTGCTGGAACTGCTGTCGGAAAATCCTCATAAACAGGACAATCCCTTTGTCTTTTATGGCAAGACAGCAGATGAGCCGATGAAAGGCTTGTTGCTGCTTAACGGGCTAAAAACGGCCTGCGAAGCGGCCAAGATAAATTATGTTCAACGGAATATTGTGTTTCACAGCCACCGGCATTATTACGCGGCGCGGATGGTGGATAGGATGAGCGCCGAACAGGTACGGCGGATAACGGGGCACAAGAGCAAGGCGGTATTTGAGGACTACGCGGATCATGTCATCAATGAAAACCTTGAGCAAATGCGGGCAGCGAGCGTGGATGTTTTTGGAAATATCCTAGGGGTAAGGAAGAAGGCGTACTGATGGAAACGCATGATACTCCGTACATCGGGAATTGTGGAGGCGCTCTTGAGTTACTGGATGAATTGATTTGGCAAACAAGGTGAAAT
>JAIRPD010000031.1 GCA_031257195.1 Treponema sp.
GGGGTATTTTTTCAGGATGGCCAAGCAGTCATACAACCGTGATATTTGCTATGGCGGCAGCACTGGCTGAATTGTATCCCAAAAACCTGGGAGTTAAAATAGCGGCGTATTCTTACGCGGCCCTTACCGGTATAGGGATGACCCTATTTACCCATTGGGCTTCTGATGCTGTCGCGGGGGCGTTAATCGGCTACGCGATAGGAAAATCCGTGGGAAAAAGCTACGCGGAATTACGTGACAGGTACGACGGCTCAAGCGGCCCGGGAACAGCCCCGCAGAACAATATGAAGAACACGCCTGGTTTTCATATAACAGAAAATTTAAGTTTCCATGTTTTGCCGAACAGTATAGGAATAAATATATGTTATTAGTGCTTCAACTCACATTCCAGAACGGTACTTGCGTTTTTACATTTGCCCGGCGGAATGATATTGCGCCTTATGCACACTACCGCCGCTTATTGGCTAATGCCTTTAATCGGTTTACATATTGGCTTGCATTTATGTTTTCAAAATTGTTTTGCGGTTTTTCGTTTGACTACTAGCCCGAAGAACGCCCCGCCGTTTTACTTTTCGCCGTTACCCTTTCAATTATGGCGGCCTACATTTTCACGGTGTGTTACGCGCTCAAAAGATTGGAAAAGAGACAAAAACGGGAATGAGAAAATGATTGACAAACACCGCTGAATGGCGGACAAAAACCGCTCAATCATAGACAAACACCGCCAAGCGGTTTACAATAACCGCTAAGGCGGATAAAAACCGCCGGACGGCTTAGAAAAACTTTCGGATACCGAACGGGCGGCTTCCATACAACCTGGAATGTTATACGTCATTTGCCCTAAAATTAGTATACTATTTTAAAAAGGGCGTTGACAAAATAAAACAAATGGTATAGACTATATAAAGCATTCGCCGCATGGTGAATAAACTTGAACGGAAATCTTCCGCAAGAAAAGGAGGAATAAATTATGAACATTACTATCCCCTCCTGTGGGGTTTTCGGTTTTGACTTTGGGAAACCATTATTTATGGTAAAAGAATAATGAATTCACGTGAATCCCTTTTGGTCGGCCGGTTTAGTAACACCCTAAAAGGCGTTTTCCTTATGCTGCTCTGCGCCGCCTGCCTGTGTCTCGGTCAGCTTATCTGGAAACTCATGCCCGGTTATAGTTTGGCGTATATAGCCGCCGGTTTTGCCGTTTACGGCGTTGGGGCCCTTTCCATGATCCTGGCCTACCGCCACGGGGAACTTTCTGTCCTGCAGCCCATGAACAGCATGAGCTATGTTTTCTCCCTGATCCTGGCGGCGCTGGTTCTTCACGAAAGGGTACCGTTTACCACCGTTATTGGCGCGCTTTTGATTGTGAGCGGCGTTATTGTTATGGGTTTGAGCGGGCGGAAATGTTAAGCTGTCTTGTGATTCTGGTGATGACCCTGGCCGCCTCCCTGGCCAGTTTTTTTCTAAAAAAATCAAGCGGCGGGGGGACGGTGGCGTCCATCATAAGGAGCGGGTATTTTTACGCCGGCGGTTTTTTGTACGTGATCAGCGCGCTGCTTAACATCTGGATCCTCAAGCGGCTGCCCTATTCGGTTGTGGTTCCCCTGGGGGGAGCCTGCTATATCTGGACCATGCTTATCGCGGGAAAATTCCTGGGCGAGAAAATTGGGCCGGGCAAGATCATCGGGGTGGCTTTGATCATTTCCGGCGTAGTCTGCGTGGCGGTATAGCCGCGCGAAAAAGCCCCGGTCTTGCCCTCAGCCGGGGGGCCAGTCCAGGGGGCGGCCTCCCAGCGCGTGGACGTGGAGGTGATCCACGGTCTGCCCGCCGTCTTCCTTACAGTTGATTACAAACCGGCCGCCCTTTTCGCCGCATCCCTCCTGAACGGCCAGTTCCTGGGCCTTGAAGAGGAGTTTCCCCAGCAGGCCGGGATCGGCGCCGTCCATAACGCTGGGGATATGTTTTTTGGGGATCACCAGGAAGTGAACCGGCGCCTGGGGATTCACGTCATGGAAGGCCAGGATTTCACCGTCTTCGTAGATCTTCCTGCCGGGAATTTCCCCGGCGATAATTTTACAAAAAATACAATCCGCCATTTTATCCTCCCGTAAAGAATCGTTTTCCTATTTTGCGCCCTTTCCCCTTTTTTTTCAAGCGCGGGGTAAAATTCTCTTTTCCATTAAAGCGCCCGCCATGCCGGCGCCCTTTTCCGGGCGGAGGTAAACCAATGAAAACCAACAAGAACACCCGGGGCGGATTCCAGAGGCGCTATCCCAGGGGAGGTACCCTGGCCGCGGCCCGTCTGGCCGCCCGGGCCGCTTTAGCGCCGGTATTGGCGGCGGGCTGCCTAAGTTTCTCTTCCGGGAAGACCGTCTCGAGGGCTTCCTATATACCGGGCCTGTACGAAGGCCGGGGCCGGGGGGAACGGGGGCCCGTAACCGTTCAGGTTTTGGTGGACGAGTCCCGAATTCTGGAGATCGCCATCCTGGAAAACGCGGAGGACCCCTTTATTGGGCTTCCCGCCATGGAAAGCGTCGCCGGGACGGTGGTGGAGGAAAATTCCACCGCGGTGGACGCCGTTTCCGGCGCCACCGCCTCAAGTCTGGGTTTCCTGGCCGCGGTTGACGCCGCGCTGGAAAAGGCCCGGAGCGGACCCTAGGGGCGGAAAAGCCCGGCCCCTACGCGTCCTTGATGATCACCGCGTGGAATACCAGGGGCGTGTTCCCCGTATTGGCGACGCTGTGGGTCTCGCCGTTGCCGATAACCATCACATCCCCCTTGGCGATGGGCTTTTTCACCCCGTTGTCGTCCACCGTTCCCTTCCCCTCCAGGATGATAAAAAACTCCGTATCCTCCGTGTGGGAGTGGGGACCCACCGAGGCCCCCGGGGGAAGGGTGATCTCCGCCAGGAGGTTGACGTTTTTTTGGGTCCTCCCCTGGCCTTCCACAAAATGAAGGTAGGTGGCCGTGCCGGTTCCATTCCGGGGCTTTTCCCGCTGTTCGCTTTTTAGTTCGCTCCTCTGACAAACCATGGTTTACTCCTTTAACAAAACTGATACGTATATTATACTATAAAGAATGAAATCGATTGAAGCCCGTTCTTCCCCGGCGCTTGTTGTTCTTAACCGGGGCCTGGTGGTTATCGCCGCGGCGCTGGCCCTGATCGTCCTGGCGGGAACGGTCTACGGCCTGGCTAAACGGGAGCGGTTCTCCGGGAAGACGGCTCCGGCGGTGGAAACCGGGGCGGCCGCCGGAGAAGCGGCGGAGGCGGTTTTTTCCGGCCTGGGGACCATGCGGATCAGCACCGCGGACAGCGAGCCGGAAACCCTGATCATCTCCGTGGCCTTTCCCTACAACAAAAACGACCAGCCCTTCGCGGAAGAACTGGCTTCCCGGATTTCCTTTTTCAAGTCCGCCACCCAGGATTACCTGGGGGCTTTTACCGGGGAGGAACTGGCCGCTTTGGACCCGGACTTGAACCCGGCGGCGGTTAAAGGGGAACTGTTAAGCCGTTATAACGCCGGCTTACGGCTGGGACAGATCAAAGAACTGTACATCCTGGACTACATGAGGCTGTAGCCATGAAAAAGCTCCCCAGGGTTTTGGTTCTTTCGCTTATCCTCGCTTCCTGCCAAAAAACCCCGCCGGTCCCGGCCCCGGAAAGCGGGGAGGTCCAGGCGGCGCCGGTAACGCTCTACGTAAACGCCCCGGAGGGGATTAATCTGCGAAAGGAGCCGGGTACTCAGGGCGCGAAGCTGGCCGTTCTGCCCGTTCTTACCGCCCTGGAGCCGCTGGAAAAGAGCGCCTCCGCGGTGGTCCTGGGGGGGATTAGCGGCCACTGGCTTAAAGTAAAAACCGGGGATGGCCTTACGGGCTGGGTTTTTGGGGGTTATGTGTCGGAGACCAAAGATTACCGGGCCGCCCTTACCGGTTCCTGGTGGCTGGATAACTACAGCTTAAAACTCCGGGGGAACGGGACCTTTACCTTTGGCCTTTATTCGGGGGATCTCGCCGGTTCCGGGGAGTGGACCGTCGCGGAAAACACCCTGGTGCTTGACGGCGTTTTGGGGAATTTAAAAAGCGGTGAATTATGGAAGGCCGAAATTCCCTTTGAATTCCTTAACCCCCACCAGCTGCGTCTTCCTAATTTGCCCCAGGGTATGGCGGAACCCGTTTATACCAGGATGGCGGACGGTTACTACCCCAGGAAGCAACCGTAAGGCCCGGGATGTACCGTTACCGGCGTACCGGTTACGCGCTATACTAATCGCGCTGAATTAGCTATGCTAAAACTATACCAAGAAACCATACACGGGAGGAGTGATGAAGACTAGTCTGCAAATTGAAGGGATGAGCTGCGAAAAGTGCGCTGCCCATGTTACCGAATCGCTGTCGGGGCTTACCGGGGTCAGTTCCGTTCAGGTAAGCCTCGCGGACAAACAGGCGGTGGTGGAACATGATGACGCCGTTTCCATGGAGGCCCTTAAAGAGGCGGTAAACGACGCGGGCTACGATGTAAAATAGGCGCTGAATGCCACGATCCGGTGTTAAAGCTTTGAGCCCCGCGGTTTCCGCTGTTCCGCCCCGGTTCCACCGGATGGGCCTTCTTGTCGGCGGGGAGGCCCTGGCCGCCCTGGGACGGACCAGGGCGGTGATCTTTGGCCTGGGTGGCGTGGGAAGCTGGGCGGCGGAAGCCCTGGTCCGTTCCGGTGTTGGGCGGCTTACCATTGTGGACAACGACGCCGTGTGTGTTACCAACATTAACCGCCAGGTCCAGGCCCTGGAAAGCACCGTGGGCGTCCCCAAGGCGGCGGCGCTCTTGAGGCGGCTTTTGGAAATCAATCCCCTCTGCGAGATCACCGCCTTTAACCAGGTCTTTTCCCGGGAAACCGCGCCGCTTTTTAACCTTGAGGCGGCGGATTATGTGATCGACGCCATTGACAGCCTGGGCCATAAACTGGACCTGATCGAAACGGCCTCCGCCGCGGGGGGGCCGGCGCTTTTTTCTTCCATGGGCATGGCCCGCAGGCTGGACCCCGCCCGGATCAAAACCGCGGACATCTGGGATACCTCCGGCTGCCCTCTGGCCGCCCTGGTACGGCAGGGTCTGCGAAAACGGGGCTTTACCGGCCATTTTACCGCGGTGTACAGTGACGAGGCGCCGGTCCCGCGTGAGGAACCGCCGCCGGAGCGGGACACGGCGAACGCCGGGCGGGGCGGGGCGGCCTGCGGCATGGATCGCTGTTACTGCGCCGGCCGGGACACCGAGTGGTGTTCCTCGAAGAAGGCGATCAACGGCAGCGCCGTAACCGTAACCGCTGTGGCGGGGATGATCCTGGCCAGCCTGGTGATCCGGGACGCGGCGGGCCTCCTTCGGGACGAGCGGTAGATTCCCATGGCCGACCGGTTTCTCCGGCGTTCCGGGGCGGGCGAGATAGTCCGCAAGCTTGCCGCCAAGGCGATTCTGGAGCGACGCCTTATCGAGGAGGGGGACCGGATCCTCATCGCCGCGTCGGGGGGAAAGGACTCCACCGTTATGGCCTGGGCCCTGGCCTCTCTTAGGCCCGCCCTGCGTTTTACCTACGAGCTGGCGGCTCTGCACATCTCCACCGATTTTTGCGCCTGCTGCAAAAAATCCGCCCTGGCGAAAAAACTGGAAGGCTGGGGCGTTCCCCTGATGGATCTTTTTGTTCCCGTTACCGGGCGGCTTAAGGAGGGGAAAAAGATGAATTGCTACTGGTGTTCCACCCAGCGGCGGACGGAACTTATCAAGTACGCCCTGGAAAGGGGATTCAACAAAATCGCCCTGGGACATCATCTGGATGACATCATCGAAACCTTTTTTATGAACCTCTGCGCCCAGGGAAAACTTTTGGCCATGCCGGTATCGCTCCGGTATCGCAAATATCCCCTTACCCTGATCCGCCCCCTGGCCTACCTGGAGGAGCGGCAGATCATCGCCTGCGCGGAAGAGCGGGGGATTCTTAAAGCGGCTTGCACCTGCCCCTACGGGGTGAATTCCCGGCGGCGGGATACCCGGAAAAAGCTGGCGGACCTTACGGACGGTTCCGGATCGGTTAAGCGGCGGATCCTCGCCGCCCTCGCGTCGGGGGAAAAGGACCTGCTCAGCGGGTAAGCGGTTGTTCCTTCCGGGTTTTACCTGTCCCGCGGCCGGGCCTTTAAATAGTTGTAAAACCGCGGTATAGTGTTCTGGAAATAATGATGAAAACCCCGTTCCCTTTTCTGGCGGCGCTTTGTGCGGCGCTGGTTCTTTTTCCGGCGGCGGCGGATCCGCCCCAAAGCGGCGGCTCCGTCAGTGATTTCGCGGGCGTCCTTGACGCCGGGGACAAGGCGCGGCTGGAAAGCCTGGCCGATGAGGTACGGCGGACAACCGGCGCCCAGATCGCCGTGGTCAGCGTAAAGAGCGTCGCCCCCTATGGCGGGCTCGAGGAATACGCCGCCGCGCTGTTCAACCGCTGGGGGATAGGGCGGCGGGAGAAAGACGACGGCGTTCTTTTGATCCTCACCCTGGAGGAACGGGATGTCCGTATAGAGACAGGCTACGGTTTGGAGGGCGCCCTGCCGGATTCCCTCTGCGGCCGTATCCTGGACAGGGAGGTACTCCCCGAGTTAAGGGAGGGCCGCTATTCAACGGGATTGCTTCGGGGCGCCCAGGCCATCGCCGCGGTGATCGCCAAAGAAAACGGCCTGGACCCCGCCTCCCTTGGCCTGGAAGAGGAAACGGTGAACGCGGGGGAAAACAGGGAAGGACAGCGGGGCTCCGCCCTGGGAAACGTCATCTTTATCACGCTCAGTATGGTGTTTTTTATCCTGATTCCCCTGACGTTCCGCCGCCGGCGCCGCGGGCCGGGAAGCCGCCCGGGAGGGTTCGGTCCGGGAGGTTACGGCGGAACTTTCCGGTCCGGCGGTGGTTTTAGCGGCGGGGGCGGCTTTGGGGGAGGCCGCTCCGGGGGCGGCGGGGCTTCCCGGGGATTCTAGACGCGTTGAAATACCGCTTTTCCGCGCGTCCGGGGGCTAACGCGCCCCGCGTAACATATTCAGGAGGGTTGTATGACGAAGGGACCGTATTCATTTATTTACGCCATGGTGATTCTTTTCGCGCTGGGCCTGGCTTTTTTCACCATCACCAGGAACAGTCTGATACGCCTGGACGAGGGGGTTAACGCCGCGTGGTCGGAGGTGGACAATCAGCTCCAGCGGCGTTCCGATCTTATCCCCCGGCTTGTCAATACCGTTAAGGGTTACGCCGCTCACGAGGAGGAGCTCTTTACCGAAATCGCCAACGCCAGGGCGAGGCTGGCCGGGGGCGCTTCGGTGGAGGAAAAGGCCGCGGGCTACAATGAGACGCGAAACGTCCTGTCCCGGCTTCTCGCGGTGGCGGAAAGCTACCCGGAACTCAAGGCCAGCCAGAATTTTACCGCCCTCCAGGACGAGTTGGCGGGGACGGAAAACCGCCTCGCCGTGGCCCGAAAGCGCTACAACGACAGCGTGGGAAACTTCAACGTTAAAATCCGGACCTTTCCCGGCTCCCTCTTCGCGGACAACTTAAAATTCAGCCCCAAGGCTTATTTTGAGATCGATGAAAACGCCAGGGCCGCGCCCCAGGTTCAGTTTTAGGCGCCGCCTCGATAGCCGTTTTTCCCGGCGAACCGTCCGTTGAGACGCCGGGGATAACGCTTTCCCTTAAACCCTTTTGGCCGGCAAGGCTAAATTCCGCGCCCCCGGACTCCGCGGCTCCATACCCGCGCGTCTTTACCGCGGACTCCAGCAATAAACGCGCTATCCGCCATGGTGAATAGCGCGTTTTCCGGTTACTCCACGATGCCGTCGTGATTTCGCCGCGTAAAATCGCGCGCGTATTCCACAATTACGTCCGCCGCTTTTCTCGCGCCTATGGAACTGTCGAGACACAAATCGTAGTGTTTCGCCTCGCCCCATCTTCGGCCCGATATTTTAGCGTAGTACGCCGCCCGCGCCGAATCGGATCGGGACAGTTCCGCGTAAGCCTCCGCCTCCGCGCCGCCGTAGGCTTTCATCAACCGCTCGGCGCGGTAGGCTTCCGGCGCGTGGATAAAGATTTTAACGGCGTTGTCAAAATCACGCAGCACAAAGCCCGCGGCGCGTCCCACAATCACGCAGGAACCGTTTTCCGCGATTTCGCGGATGATCTTTTCCTGGGCGATAATCGCCTGTTGAACCGGCTCACTGCTGATATACAAGCCGTGCAGGGCCCCCGGTTCAGCCGCGTTGATGCCGGAAATAAACTCCGCCGCCAGTCCGCTTTCCTCCGCGGCCAGGGCGATCATTTCCTTATAGTAGAACGGAACGCCCAGTTTTTCCGAAACCAGTTGGCCAATCAACTTGCCGCCGGAACCGTGTTCACGGTCTATCGTGATAATCACGCCTGGTTTGGACGCCTTCAGAACCGCCGCCGTGGACAGAGCCTCTTCCGTCCGGGGCTGTAAAACGGTTTCGGCGGACAGTTGTTTCCACACGCGGAAAATCACCAGCCCCGTTACCGCCATCGCCAGAATATCCGCGGCCGGGGCCGCCCAGAATATGCCGGTTACACCGAGAAACACCGGCAGGCTGATGGACAGCGCGTCGAGTAAAATCACGTCCCGGAGCATCGCCAGGGGAATCGCCGCCTTCGCCTTGCCGATGGATTGCAGGAATATGGCGCAGGCCTTTTGCAGGCAGGTGAGCACAATCAGCGAAAGGTAAATCCGCAGGCACTGAACCGCGAAGGTGGTGTATAATTCGCTGTCCGCCCCGAAGAGCGCGATGAACGGGCGGGGGAAAATCTCGAACAGCGCGGTCGCGGCGGCGGTGATAATAAACGTCGCTAACATCACCCGTTTGAATGTTTCCTTTACGCGGTCAAAACGCCGCGCGCCGTAGTTGTAGCCGATGATGGGCTGCGCCCCCGCCGCGATGCCGATGGCGATGTTCAGCACGATTTGGAACAGTTTCATAATGACCACAAAGGCCGCCAGCGGAATATCCGCGCCGAAATCAGAGCGCGCCCCGTAGAACACCAGCAGTTTGTTGTTGACCACCGTGACCACCACGATGGAAATCTGCGTGAGGAAACTTGACCCGCCCAGGGGCATCACCTGCCGCAGAACGCCCCAGTCGGGCTTGAAGTCGGCGAGCCTGACGCGGAAGGATTTGCTCCGCGCGAGGTACGCCGCGCTGAGGATAAAACTCACCGCCTGCCCAAAAATCGTCGCGTACGCCGCGCCCTTAATGCCCCAGCCCCAGACAAAAATCGTTATGGGGTCGAAGATGATGTTGAGAACACAGCCCACAAGCATGGTGAACATCGCGTATTTAGGGCTGCCGTCGGCGCGGATTATCGAGATGAGCGTCTGCCCGGCGAGGGCGAGGGGTATTCCCGCGAAGATAATATAGCCGTAGTCGCGGACATAGCCTATCGTCGCGTCCGTCGCGCCGAGTCCATAAAACAGATTGTCCCCCAGGGCGTAGCAGATAACAATAAGCGCCGCGCCGGTGAGGAATGAGAAGAGCGCGCTGTTGGCGACGGACTTGCCCGCGTGTTTCGTGTTGCCCGCCCCCAGGGAGATACTTAAAAACGCCGCGCCGCCGTCGCCGAACAAAAGCGACAGCCCCCAGCCAATAACGGTAACCGGGAAAATGATGCCCGTCGCGGCGTTGCCGAGGTAGCCGATTCCCTGGCCCACAAAAATCTGGTCTACAATGTTGTACAGGCAGGAGATGATGAGCGATACCACGCAGGGTATCGCGAACTTGGGCAGGAGCTTGCGGATCGGCTCCGTGAGCATAAACGCCGAAGCTCCGCCCTGATGTTGGACTGTTTCCATAGTCCCTCCTTGAGAAAGAAAATAGTATATGGAGTCTTTTACGCTTTGCCCGGCGTGGAAAGCTGCCTGAAAACCGGTTTGTGAAAAACCAGCTATAATATACCGGGGACAATTTTTTTTGTCAAGCCTCTCGTCCTTCCCCCGGGGGCCTGAATTTTTTTAAAATCTTCCCGAAATATAAAATATTTTCGCCCCTCATTCGTCTGTATAGGTAAGGAGATATTGAGAATGGATAAACATTTTTTCAAATTCAGGCTTTTAGGCATTGGGATGTTCCTCGCCATGATTGCCGTGTTTAGCGTCGCGGCGATGTTCCTCTGGAACGCGCTTATGCCGGGCATTTTCGCTCTTCCGCGGTTGAATTACCCGCAAACACTGGGACTGGCGGCGCTGTTCCGTATCCTTTTGGGCGGAATCGGGGGCTGGCGTTTCGATAGGCGGGGGCGCGGTTTTGACGGCCCCGCCGGCGACGCGCGGCTTTTTCACCACAGGAACGCTTTGCGGGAAAAGTGGATGAATATGAGCGAGGAGGAGCGCAAAGCCTTTATTGAGAAAGAAAAGGATTTTCTGCATTTTGGCCGGAAATTTTCCCGTATGCATGATTTTTTTGATGAAAGCGCGCGTCATGAAGAAGCCGCGCCTTCTGAAAAAGGAGACGGCCATGAATAACGCGGTAATCAGCGTTGAAAACCTTACCAAGCGGTATAAAAATTCAGGCGTTGCGGCGGTGGACAACATCAGTTTTTCGGTTGGCGAGGGGGAGTTTTTCGCGTTTCTTGGACAGAACGGCGCGGGAAAGACCACGACGATTTCGATCTTGACCACCACTTTGAGCAAAACTTCCGGCAGCGTTACGATAGCCGGGCGTGATATTGAAAACGGGGCACGGGACGTGCGGGAACGGATAGGCATTATCTTTCAGAAACCGAGCCTCGACCTTGACCTTTCGGCGGAGGA
>JAIRPD010000071.1 GCA_031257195.1 Treponema sp.
GCAGGCCGCCCGGCGCGAGAACCTGAGCCGGGAAACCGCCGAGGCGGTGATGGATGAAATCATGGAGGGCAAGGCCAGCGATATTCAGATGGCCGCCTTTCTAACCGCCCTGTCGGTAAAGGGCGAGACCATCGAGGAGATTACCGCCTCCGCCCATGGGATGCGAAAGCACTGTATCAGGATACTCCACGATATGGATGTGCTGGAGATTGTGGGCACCGGCGGGGATAACGCCCATTCCTTCAACATTTCCACCACCTCCGCGCTGGTTATTTCCGCCGCGGGGATTCCGGTGGCGAAGCACGGCAACCGGGCCGCCTCCAGCAAAAGCGGGGCCGCGGATGTGCTGGAAAGCCTGGGGGTGGACATCACCATCCCGCCGGAACGGAGCCTCCACCTCCTGAAAACGATCAACCTCTGTTTCCTCTTCGCCCAGAACTACCATATCTCGATGAAGTACGTGGCGCCGGTGCGGCGGGAGCTGGGGATCAGGACGATCTTCAATATCCTCGGCCCCCTGGTGAATCCGGCGGGGGCCAACATGGAACTGCTGGGGGTCTACGACGCGGACCTTATTGAGCCCATGGCGAGGGTGCTGTGCAACCTGGGGGTCAAGAGCGGCATGGTGGTGTTCGGCCAGGACGGGCTGGACGAGATTTCCCTTAGTTCCCCCACCAGCGTCTGCGAACTGCGGAACGGGGCGTTCACCACCTACACCATCGAGCCCGAGCGGTTTGGTTTTACCCGCTGCGCGAAAAAGGACCTGATGGGCGGGGACCCCGGGGAGAACGCCCGGATCACCCGGGAGATTCTTTCCGGGGCCCGGGGGCCCAAGCGGGACGCGGTGCTGCTTAACTCGGCGGCGGCGATTCACCTTGCCCGGCCGGAAATTTCCATCCAGGAGGGGATCGGCGCCGCCCGGGATATTATCGACAGCGGAAAGGCCCTGGCCCAGCTGGAACGGTTTATCAGCCTGAGCGGGGAGGCGCCCCACCCGGGCCATGACAATCCTTGAGGAGATCGCCGCGCGGACCCGGGTCCGGGTGGCGAAGGCGAAAGAAACGGCGCCCCTCCCGCCGCCGCCGGTAAAACCCCCGGGGGAGGGCGGCTCGGGGCCCCTTCCCTTTGAGCGGGCCCTCTCCGGGCCGGGGCTTTCCTTTATCTGCGAGGTAAAAAAGGCCTCTCCCTCCAGGGGGATTATCGCGGAGGACTTTCCTTACGCGCGAATCGCGGCGGACTACGAGGAGGCCGGGGCCGCGGCGGTTTCCGTCCTCACCGAGCCGGACTATTTTCTTGGCGATCCCCGGCATTTGCGGGAGATCGCGGGGGAGGTAACGATCCCCGTTCTACGGAAGGACTTTATCGTTGACCCCTACCAGATATACGAGGCGGGCCTTTTGGGCGCGTCCGCGGTGCTGCTGATCGCCGCCCTTTTGGACCGGGAAACGCTGGCGGCGTATATTAAAACCGCGGGGGACGCGGGCCTCGCCGCTTTGGTGGAGGTTCACCGCGAGGCCGAGGTGGAGGAGGCCCTGGAGGCGGGGGCGCGGATCATCGGCGTTAACAACCGGGACCTGAGGACCTTTACGGTGGATACCGGCGTTACGGGGCGGCTGCGGAGGCTTATTCCCCCGGGGGTTCTGACCGTCGCGGAAAGCGGCGTTACGTCCCCCGGGGATGTCCGGGTTATCGCGGACGCCGGGGTTGACGCGGCGCTGGTGGGTGAAAGCCTGATGCGGGCCCCGGACAGGAAGCGCTTTTTGGCGGAGCTGCGGGCGGCGGGCGGGAACCCGGGGCGGGGATGAAAATCAAGATCTGCGGCCTCTTCCGGGAGGAAGACATTGACTATGTTAACGAGGCGGGGCCGGACTATATCGGCTTTGTGTTCGCCCAAAGCCGGCGGCGGGTTTCGCCGGAAACCGCGGCCCGGCTCCGGCGGCGTCTCGCGGGGGGCATTATCCCCGTGGGGGTCTTTGTGGACGCCCCGGTGGAATACGCCGCCGCCCTGTACCGGGAGGGGGTTATCGCCGCGGCCCAGCTCCACGGGGGGGAGGACGGCGCCTACATTGAGCGGCTGAGGGGGGCGGCGAAGGGACCCATCCCGGTAATCAGGGCGATCCAAAGCGCCGAATGGGAACGGTTGGCGGCGGCCGCGAAAAGCCCCGGCCCCGGGGGCGGCCCCGGGGAAATCCCGGACCGCGGCCTGGCCGGGGCCGATTACTGCCTTATCGACAGCGGCGCGGGGAGCGGAAAGACCTTTGACTGGGCCGCGCTGGAGGGCGCGAACGTGGCCGGCGTTACCGGAAAGCCCTGGTTCCTCGCCGGGGGCGTGGGGCTGGACAACATTGAGCGGGCCCTGGCCCTTAAACCCCAGGGAATCGACATTTCCAGCGGGGCCGAGACGGAGGGTATTAAAGACCGGGAAAAAATAGTAGCATTAACGGCAAGAGTGAGAAAGGCGGACGCGCATGGGTAAAGGCAGATTCGGCGGTTACGGGGGCCAGTACATTCCAGAAACCCTGATGAACGAGATCATCAACCTGGAAAAAGCCTATAACTATTATAAAAACGACCCCGGTTTTACCGGGGAACTGAAGGATCTTCTTAAAAACTACGCGGGAAGACCCTCGCTGCTGTACCACGCGGAAAAGATGAGCGAGGACCTGGGGGGGCCGAAGATATACCTTAAGCGGGAGGACCTGAACCATACCGGGTCCCACAAGATAAACAACGCGCTGGGCCAAACGCTGCTGGCCAGGAAAATGGGCAAGACCCGGATCATCGCCGAAACCGGGGCGGGCCAGCACGGGGTGGCGGCGGCGACCGCGGCGGCTCTGCTGAACATGGAGTGCGAAATCTTTATGGGCAAGGAAGACACGGAACGCCAGGCCCTGAACGTGTACCGCATGGAACTGCTGGGGGCCAGGGTCCACCCCGTTACCTCCGGTACCCAGACCCTCAAGGACGCGGTGAACGCGGCCATGCGGGAATGGACCGGCCGGGTTCACGACACCCACTACCTGCTGGGCTCGGTGATGGGCCCCCATCCCTTTCCCGGGATGGTCCGGGACTTCCAGAGCGTCATAGGCCTGGAAGCCCGGGAGCAGGTCCTGGCGAGGGAAGGCCGGCTTCCCGCGGCGGTGCTGGCCTGCGTGGGGGGGGGCAGTAACGCCATCGGGATCTTCCACCCCTTTATCCCCGACGCCGGGGTACGGCTTATCGGCTGCGAGGCGGCGGGGCGGGGGGTGGACACGGACAAACACGCCGCGACGCTCACCAGGGGATCGGTGGGTATCTTCCATGGCATGAAATCCTACTTTTGCCAGGACGGGGAAGGCCAAATCGCGCCGGTCTATTCAATTTCCGCGGGGCTGGATTATCCCGGGGTGGGCCCCGAACACGCGTGGCTCAAAGACACGGGCCGGGCGGAGTACGCGGCGGTTACCGACGAAGAGGCGGTATCCGCGTTTGAGTACCTCGCCAGAACCGAGGGGATCATCTGCGCCGTGGAAAGCGCCCACGCCGTGGCCCATCTTCGTCGCGTCGCCGGAACCTTCGGGGGGGACGAAAGCGTCATCCTCTGCCTTTCGGGCCGGGGCGACAAGGACGTCGCGGCGATTGCCCGCTACCGGGGAAGGACCATCCATGAGTAACATCGCCGGGGCCTTTCAGAACCGCAAGGCCTTCATCGGGTTTATCACCGGCGGGGACCCAAGTATCGAAAAAAGCCGGGACTTCGCGCTGGAACTGATAAAGGCGGGGACCGATCTGATAGAAATCGGCGTCCCCTTCTCGGACCCCATCGCCGAGGGACCGGTAATCCAGGAGGCCAACATCCGGGCCCTGGCTGCGGGAACCACGGTGGAAAAGCTCTTCCACCTGGTCCGGGAGCTGCGCCGGGAGACCGCCGCGCCCCTGGTGTTCCTTACCTACCTGAACCCGGTGTACCGGTACGGCTACGACCCGTTCTTTAAACGCTGCGCCGCCGCGGGGCTGGACGGGATCATCATCCCGGACCTGCCCTTCGAGGAGCGGGGCGAGGTGGGGGAGGCCGCGGCGCGACACGGCGTTGACCTCATCTCCCTGGTCGCCCCCACCTCGGAGGACCGGATCCGGAAGATCGCCGAAACCGCCTCCGGCTTTGTCTACGTCGTTTCCTCCCTGGGGGTTACCGGTATCCGGGGGGAGATCACCACCGACCTGGCCTCCATCATCGAGGTTATCCGGTCCGTTACCCCGGTGCCCGCGGCCGTCGGTTTTGGCGTCCACACCCCGGCGCAGGCCGCGGGCATCGCCCGGATCGCCGACGGCGTCATCGTGGGCAGCGCCCTGGTCAAGATCATCGCGGACCACGGCGACGCCGCGGGGCCCCACCTTTTCCGGTACGCCCGGGAAATGAAACAAGCGGTACTCTCTCAAACATAAACCCGCGTACAAAGGAGCGACAAAGATGAAGAAACTTGGATTTGGCCTGATGAGGCTTCCCCTTACCAGGCCGGAGGATCAGCGGAGCGTCGATCAGGGGGCGGTAAACAGCATGACCGCGGCCTTCCTGGACCGGGGCTTTACCTATTTTGACACGGCCTACGCGTATCACGGAGGGGTGAGCGAGGGGGTCTTTAAAAAGGCCGTGATGGAGCGGTACGGGCGGGAGGCTTTTACCATCGCGGACAAGATGCCCATGTGGCTGATCAAGGAAACCGCCGATTACCAGCGGATCTTTGACGAGCAGACTGCCCGGACCGGCGCGGCCTGTTTCGACTACTACCTGCTCCACGCCCTGGACGCCGGGAGTTACGCCAAAGCCCTGGAAACCGGGGGCTTCGAGTTTGTCCAGCGCCTCAAGGCCGAGGGAAAGATCCGCCGCGCGGGCTTCTCCTTCCACGACAAGGCCCCCGTGCTGGACCAGATCCTCACCCAGCACCCCGAGATGGAATTCGTCCAGCTCCAGATCAACTACATCGATTGGGAGGACGAGAACGTGCAGTCCCGGGCCTGCTACGAGACGGCCCGGAAACACGGCAAGCCGGTGATTGTCATGGAACCGGTCAAGGGCGGCTGCCTCGCCTCGCCGCCGGCGGAGGCGGAACAGCTCCTCCGGGCCCAGGCCCCCGCCGCCAGCGCCGCCTCCTGGGCAATCCGGTTCGCCGCCTCCCTGGACGGCGTCCTGGTGGTCCTCAGCGGCATGAGTACCATGGACCAGCTGGAGGACAACATGGCGATCCTGGAGGACCCCGCGCCCCTCACCCCGGAAGAGGGGGAAGTGATCCGGCGGGCGGCGGGGATCATCGGCGGCCAGATCGCCGTCCCCTGCACCGGCTGCGGGTACTGCGTGGAGGGCTGCCCCCAGCGGATCCCCATCCCCCGGTACTTCACCTTCTTTAACGACCAAAAGCGCTACGGCCTTTTGCCCTCCATCCTGGGGAGCTACAGCCTCGCCTCCAAGGGGGCGGGAAAAGCCTCGGGCTGCGTCTCCTGCGGGCAATGCGAGGCCCACTGCCCCCAGCACATCCCCATCCCCGGGGAACTGAGGAAGGTGGCGGCGGTCTTCGAGTCCTAGGAGCCCGCCGGAGCGGTGGAATTCCGCGGCTTGTAACCCCGAACGTCCCCGGGACCCCCCCGGCGGGTCAATGGGGAACCCCGGCGGGTTAATGGGACGCCCCAACAGGTCATCGGGGCGCCCCGATGGGTCAATGGGGAACCCCAGTGGTTCAATGGGACGCCCCGGCGGGTCAATGGGGAGCCCCGGCGGGTTAATGGGACGCCCCAACAGGTCATCGGGGCGCCCCGATGGGTCAATGGGGAACCCCAACGGATCACCGGGGCGCCCCGGCGGGGCTAGGGGATGTCCCTCCGCAGGAGGCCCCGGTCCACCACCAGGACCACCCGGCCCGCCCGGAGCAGGCCCAGATTGGACTCGTTGGCCTGGATGATTAGCGCGTCCTCCCGGTGGATGATCGGGTCCGTGGGGACCAGGCCGAAGATCCCCCGGGCGATGATCCGCAGGGGGTCGTCCCCCACCAGCGCTTCCAGGTCCTCGTCCAGGGCGGTGGGGGTGGCCCGGGTGATCCGGTCCCGGCTTACATAGCGGACCAGGCCCCGCTCCTTGCCGACGGCGGGATCAATCATATTCCGGTCGAAGACCAGGTTCATGTCGCTGTCCCAGACCTTGGGAAACAGGCAGGGCTCCAGCCGCGCGGCGGTGGACTGCCCGTGGACGGGGAGCCGCTCGTCGGCGATGATGATGATCCCCGTGTACTCCCGGGCGGGGACGGGGATCAGGGGGGGGACAGCGGTCCGGGGCCGGGTGTGGCGGATGAACGCGGACCCCAGGCCGGCCAGGTTCAGGGTGTACCGGGCCCAGAGGGAGCCCAGGTCCGGGGTGAGGACCGGGGGAACCCGGCGGGACAGGGCGGAAAAGGCGTCCAGGTCCTGGAGGCTCAGTTCCCCCCGGTGGATCATGTCCTCGATGGTGGAGGAGGAATCCACCTGGACCCCCAAAAGCGCGGGCTCAATCAGCGCGGGGAAGGCGTCCGCCAGGAGGGCCTCCGCCCGGCCCCTGCCCGCGGGAAGGCGGATCCCCGTTCCCGCCAGGTCCAGGATAACCCGGACGCTCATCTCCAGCCGGTCCCATTCCAGAACCCCCTCCAGGGAAACGGCGGCCTCTCCCATCGCGCCCCGGCCCCCGTCCCGGGGCTGGGCGGCGAGGGGAACCCCCCCCAGGGGAAGGCACAGGGAGAGGAACAAAACCAGGCGGGAGAGGGGGGGCTTCATGGTTACTGTTGAACGGGGGTCTTAAGGGTGGTTCCCGCCTTGAGGGTGTCGTTCAGGGCCATGCCGTTGATCCGGGCCAGGGTCTCGGGGCTGGTGTTGTAGGCCAGGGCGATGGACCAGAGGGTCTCCCCCCGCTTGACCAGGTGCTTTCCCGTGAAGGAAAGGGTGTCCCCCGCCGGGGCGGGGCCGGTTTTAGCCTCCCCCAGGGCGGGGATGATCAGCCGCTGACCGATCTTGAGGTACTTGTCCCGCAGTCCCGGGTTGTGGCTCCGGATTTGGCTTTCCGGAACCCCGTAGGTCCGGGCGATTCCCGAAAGGGTCTCCCCGGAGCGGATGAGGTGGATGTAGTACTTGATGAGGGTGAGGTCCGGGTCCTTGAGGACCGACTCCACGGCGCCGGCCTGGGAGGAGGGGACCTTGATAAGGTAGGTAAGGTCCGGGGGGGTGATGCCATAGTACAGTTCCCCGTTGGCCTGTTTCAGGGCCGCCCCGGAGAGGCCGGCGTATTCCGCCACCATGGCCAGGTCCACCGGGCGGTCCACGGGGAGCCGGGTCCACTGGGGGTCCTCCGGCCAGGTGGGCTCGATGCCGTAGCGGCGGGGGTTGGAGAGGATATACGAAACCGCGATGAGCCGGGGGATGTAGTGGATGGTTTCTTTTTTGAAGACCTTCCGCCGGCAGAGTTCCCAGTAATCCGCGCCGGGGTACTTCTTCATCGCGTTCAGGACCGTGCCCAGGCCGGCGTTGTAGGCCGACAGGGCCAGTTCCCAGCTTCCCACCCGCTTGTACTCGGTTTCCAGTTTGTCCAGGGCGCCCACGGTGGACTTCCAGAAGTCCTTCCGCTCGTCCAGCCATTCGGTGATTTTCATGTCGTAGGGGCCGATACTGTTCCGCATGAACTGCCACAGCCCGGTGGCCCCCGAGCGGCTTACCGCGCCGGTGGAGTAGGCCGACTCGATAACCGGCAGGTAGATCAGTTCCTGGGGAAGCCCCCGGCGGTCAATTTCCCGGCGGATAAAGGCCAGGTAGGGTTCGCTCCGCTTGAGGATCGTGTTGAGCCAGTTCCTTCCCCAGCGGGAAGCGTACTGCTCCAGGTACTGCTGGGTGAGGGGCTCTTCCAGGCCCGTGAGGGTAAGGGCGGCCTCCCGCTCCTCGTGGGGGCTTCCGGCGTAGGGCTGGGCGTAGCGGACTTGCCGGAGGGGCCGGGATATGGGGTCGGAGCCGTCGGGGATGATCTCCAGCCGTTCCGCCTCGTTCAACTGGTAGCTGACCAGTTCCTCCGTCCCGGCCCGGGGGGACGCCCCCAGGGTCAGGATAACGGCCAGGATCGGGAACACTACATTTCTCATAATAAAACCTATTGTAACATGGTTTTGACACCATTGGCAAGGGAAGGGAAGAATTGGTATAGTGTAGGTATGTATCGCCGCCATGTCGCCGCCCAGGCTGTTTTTGCCGCGGGTCTTTTTTTAACGCTCCTGGGCGCCGTCTTTCTGCTGGGATCCATGGCGGGTATTTCCCGGCTTTCCGTGCTATGGTCATTTCTCTTTATGAGTATCGGCGCTTTTTGCGCCGCGCTGGCCTTAAAACGCGGCAAACGGGCCCTGTACCTGTTTTTCGCCTCCTTTTTTATCCTGGTGGGGCTTTTCCTCTTCCTTTCCGCCCTGCGGATCATCCCCGTCAGCCTGGCCCAGGGCTGGCCCCTGCTTTCGGTGTTCGCCGGCCTGGCGCTGCTTCCCGCGGGATGGCGGCATTACCGGGCCTTCCGCTACCGGTTCCTGATCCCTTCCCTGGCCTTTGTGATCCTGGGCTGCGCCCTTTCGATCTTTTCCTTTAAGGTGGTTTCCTTTTCCTTCCGGCTTTTTATCATCCATTGGTGGCCGCTTTTAATTGTCCTCGCGGGGATGGTGCTGGTCCTTCTTTCCCTAAGCTCCAAATCCAGGAATGGGGATGAGGTTTCGTGAGGCCCTGACGGCCCTTTTTCTCGCCTGCCTTCTTGCGCCCTGTTCCGCCGCCCCCAAGGACCGGGCTTCCTCCCGGCGGAACCTGGAGGACCCCCGGCCGCTGGTGGAGCGGGGCGCTCCCTCCTCCCTGAGCCAGGCGGCCCCGCTCCTGGCCGCGGACCCCGAAAAGAACCAGGCCCTTGCCGCGGCGGGGGCGGCCCTGTTCAGGGCCCTGTACCCCGACCTGGAGGCGCCCCCCTTTCCGCCCGCGGTTTCCGACCACGCCTACACCGGGGTCCTGAAGGAGGCGGAAGGGGGGGTCTACCTTCCGCCCCCGGCCCGATCCAAGGATTTTCTGGAGTACGTTCTTCCCTTTTTGGCCTGCTACGGCGCCGGGCCGGGGGATCGCCGGCCCCCCGACGCCGCCCAGCTCCGGGGGACCCTGCCGAACCTGGACAGGGCGGCCCAGCTTAACGCCGCCTCGGTCCTGCCCCCGTTTTTCCGGGGCTTTGTCTACGAAAACACCGGGGACCTGCCCCGGGCGGAGGGGGCCTATCAGAAGGCGCTGGAGATCGCCGGGGACTGCTACCCCGCGGAACTGGGGCTGGCCCGGGTCCTGATCCAGCGGGGCCGGGACGGCGAGGCCCTGACCCGGCTGAGCGGTCTGGCGGAACGCTACCCCGGCAACCGGGAGATCCCCCGGCGGCTGGCCCGGCTTTACGCGGAGCGCCGGGACTGGGCCCGGGCGGACCCGTTGATCGCCGGCATCCTCCAAAGGGACGGCCGGGACGGTGAATTCCTCCTCCTCCGGGCCCGGAGTTTTGTGGAACAGAAGCTCTACCAGCGGGCCCAGGCTCCCCTGGACAGCTTCGCCTCCATCGACGCCGGCAGCCGGGAGTACCTTTTTTTGCGGGCCCGGATCCAGGCGGAGGGCTTTCACAGCCGGGAAGGGGCGCTGGGGTACCTGCGGCCCCTCCTCCGGGCCCACCCGGAGGATACGGAGATCGCCGTGTATACCGCGGCCCTGTTGATGGATTCCCCCCGGGCGGAGGACGAGGCCGAGGGCCGGGCGATCCTGGACCGGCTTTTGCAGGCCCCCGGGGCGAGGGTGGAGGCGCTGGCCCTGGCCCTGGAGGACAGCGTCCGGCGGGAAAGCTGGCAGGACGCCAAGGGCTACCTGGACAAGCTCCTTCCCCTGCGCCGGGAAAGCGGGGATCTCTTTAACGCCTGCAGGGTTGAGCGGGGCCTGGGCAACTACGCGGCGGCCCTTTCCTACGCCCGGGAACTGTACGGCCGGGACAGTTCCAGCGAGGACGCGGTGTCCGTTTTTATCACCGCCCTGATCGACACGGGGAGGAACGCCGAGGCCGCCCGGATTATCGATCAGCGGCTGGCCGCGGTTCCCGGCGGCGCGGTAAAGAGCCGGTACTATTATTTCCGTTCCCAGATCAGGGGCAACGAGGAAGCGGTGATGAACGATCTGCGGTCCAGCCTTTTTGAGGACCCCCGGAACGTGGACGCCCTGATCGCCATGTTTGAGGTATACCACCGCCGGAGGGACCAGCGGCGGGCGGCCTATTACCTTAAGCAGGCCCTGGCCCTTTCCCCCAACAACCCCCAGCTTAAGCGGTACGAGGAGGAGTACTCGTCGCGGCCGTAGAAGCGGCGCGCGCCGGTATACCGGGCCTTATCCTTGAGGGCGGCGCGGCTGATGATGTACTACCGGAATTCTTCGCGCGGGCGGCGCAAAGCGGGGGCGGCGGAGCGGCGATTTCAATCCGTAATCGACACGGAAACCCCAATCCGGTCGCCGCTGAAAGCCAATCCAGTCGCCGCTGAAAGTCAATCCAATACGCTACTGGAAGCCAATCCAACACTATACTGAAACGCAATCCAATACGCTACTGAAACGCAATCCAACACTATACTGGAAGTCAATCCAATACTATACTGGAAGTCAATCCAACACCATACTGACGGTAATCCAATACAAAGAATTGTAAGAAATTAACCGCGAACCGCTCGCGAGCGGGCTTCACGAACAGGTTCGCGAGGTTAGCGCGGTTCAATCGCCCTTGCCCCTTACGCCACGGTTAAAGCGCTGGGGAAAACGACCGTCCTGGGGGTCTTGAGCAGGGTGCCCGAACCGGTGAACTGCGTAACCACCTCCACCCGCCATTGGCCGGGGCTGAGGGCGGGGGCGATGCCCACGATGCGGGCGGGGGTGTTGTCGGCGAGGTTTTCGGTTACTTTCTGGCGGACGGCGGGGGACGCGCCTTCCAGCGCGAAGTAGACGCCGCAGTCGGGGCTGTCTCCGGCTACTTTGATTTTGTGGCCGTCCAGGGCGAACATTCCGCCGGGGCTTATCCCGCTGTTGAGGGCGCCGGTCTTGATGTCCGTTACCTCGTCGATGAACGCGCCGTCTCCCGCAAGGCCCTCGTTCTCCACTTTGACCTTGGCAAGCAGGGCTTTGAGGTGGGAGAGTTCCCGGAAGGCGATGGAGATTTTGTCCGAGGGGATGGGGTCCCGCCCGCCGCTATAGGTGCCGCCGATGCGGGCGTGGAGGGAGAAGAGGCCGCCGACCTGCACGGAAAAGCCGTCCAGGAGCTGGTAGACCATCTCGTTGATGAAGGCGTGGGCGTGTTCTTCCAGGTCGGCGAGGGCGCCGGTGAAGCCGCCGCGGTTTTTGGCGGAGACGCAGATGTTTTCCACGGACAGGGGCGCTTCGGGTTTGGCGCGGGCCACATACGCGCCGCCGCCTTTGCCCAG
>JAIRPD010000074.1 GCA_031257195.1 Treponema sp.
GAAAAAAAGTTTTCTGGAATGAAGAGCCGGTTTAGCTCATCTGTTGTAAAAACATCGGCCTTGCGCGGGCGGATTGCGAAGTGGTCAAATTCCGGTTTTGGTATTTTCAGCTTTTGCCATTTTGCCTCATCGTAGATTTCGCTGAAAATCTTTTTATAGCGGTTTTTCCATTGCCCGGAGCGTTGCTTGTTGAAAAGATGCGTGGTCAATTCAGTGGGGTCGATTGACGCAAGCGGGCGTTCTCCCCACTCTTCAATAATTTTTTTTACAAAGCGGTGGGCGTCTTTTATGGTTTCAATGTCCAGTATACGCCCTAGCTGGACGAGGCGGTCAATATGCGCGCCTCCGGGAATATACATATTTTGCGCTATGTCCTTTATCAGCGCCCCGGTATCAGCGCCGCCCATGCTATCCAGCTTGCGGATATAGTCCTCCGCTTCCTTGCGCGTTTTACAGCCGCGGCAAGCCCTTTGTACTTGCCGCTTGTTTTCGTCCAGAAAGTAAAAATACCAGCGGTGTACGGTTTTGCCGCTTTTCAGCTTTTTGGGCTTCTTGAAAACGTGAAAATCCATTTTGGCCTCCAGAATTGACCTTGACTTGACCTTTTGCGCCTTTTCATTTCGTCGCTTTTCTGTAAGTCTATATATTATAATGACTTACAGTGGACGCTTTCAAGAGTGCGCAAAAAAGGATGTTATACGCAGTGTGTCCGTACACTATTTTAATTTTTTTTCATTTGTACGTTTTGAGTACTTTTATTCTCAATACGATCATGTATATTCTTCATTTTTATATCAAGATTTGCGATTACTTCAGCACAATCAGTTAATTCAACAGATAATTCTTTTGATATTTTTTCATCCATTTCTTTCTTATAATGAAGTCTATGTTCAAGATTTGCCCAAAATTCCATTGCTATGGTTCTTAATTGTACCTCCACTTTCACCAGTCGTTTTTCATTATGTAAAAAAATTGGAATTTCTACTATCAAGTGAAGACTTCGATAACCGTTTTCTTTCGGATTAGCTATATAGTCCTTTCTTTCCAGGACTTTAATATCATCTTGAGCAGCCAGGCAATCAGCCAACATATATATATCGTCAATAAAGGGACATATAATACGAATGCCGGCAATATCATGGATATTTTGCTCAATAGAATTAATAGAAGGTGAAATCTTTTTTCGCCGTAATTTCTTCCTTATGCTTTCAAAATCTTTAATTCTGGTTTTTATATTGTCAATCGGGTTTCGTTCATGTAAGAATGAAAATTCTTCATCGAGAACTTTGAATTTTGTTTCAATTTCCATTAAGGCACACTTATAGTAGGACATAAATTTTTGTATTGGTTCAATTCTTTTATGAAATTTTCCAAGGAAATTATCTTCCAGTCTTTCAACTTGTTTCTTAAAATAATCTAAAGAAAAATCCATAGTAGTATAATACCATCTTCTTAAACTTTTGTCAATATCTTTAGAGTAAAATTTTTATACAATGAGTTCCAATAAATTTTAGGACACATTTCGCATAACTTCCTGTATACGAACGAAGGTTCGTATAACTGCGCCACACGGTACAAACCGCGAAGCTTTTCGGTTACAGGATTATACTGCCATAACGGTGTAAATAAGGTAAACCGTATAAGCGCCCGGCGCTTTTCCCTGGAACCTCTAAAAGCGGGTGTGGAACTTCCAGAGACAGGCGGGGAGTTTTCAAAGACAGGTATGGAACCTCCCAAGACGGGTGTGGAGTTTCCAAAGACAGGTGTAGCGCTTCCAAAGAGAGGTGTGGAACTTCCAAAAGTGGGTTTTGAACTTCCAAACCCGGGTTTGGAAGCGCCAAACTCCGGTTTGACAACGGCAAACCCAAGTTTGACGACTTTACACCGCCCGCGGGAGCCGATACACTTATGAATGAAACTTTCAAACAAACTATCGGGAGGTACAAAAAATGGCTGATTGGGTCCCCACGAGGGAACAGGATGTAGTCGATTTATGCCAAAAATGGGCGGCGGCGCTCTGGGCGATTCCGCCAAAATAACCGCTTTCGGCTGGGATCAGGCGGAAGTTACGGAGGTTTTGGGCAAAATTAACGCCTTTCTCACCGCCCGTGCCGCTTATGCAGCGGACGATTCATCGGCGAAACGGCTCGCCAAAGACGAGGCGAAGGAAGAAGCCATCGATGCGATGCGGGACTTTGCCAACGCCGCTATCCGTTTCAACAAACTCATGGACGATCCGGCAAAACTGAACATGGGCATCCACCCCAAGGACACCACGCCGACCCGCCACGAGCGGCCCACAAGCCAGCCGGATACGGCGGTAGAGAACACCCTCAACCACTTTGAGCGCAAGGTGGTAGCCCTGAACCACGAGGGTAAAGCCGCCAAGCCCGCCGACGCCTACGGGGTGCGCTACGCATGGCAAGTAGGCGGGGAGAAGCCCGCCTCCGGCGCTGACTTGCCGAAGTCGAAATTCAGCCGCAAGCCTATTCTCGTGATACCCCACACCGAAGCGGACAAGGCGAAGACCGCTTACTATTCAACCTGCTATGAAAATTCCAAAGGCGAGACCGGCCCCTGGTCGCCGGTGGAAGAAGCGGTGATTGGGTAACAGCGGAGAGCGGGGAAAATGAGGACAGGGGCGGAGCCGGTTAACGCCCGCCGGCGCCGCCCCCTTGTTTTTACAGCTTGAACAGCAGCTCCTCGTAGCCGGGCAGGGGCCAGGCTTCCTTGGAAACGAGTTTTTCCAGGGCGTCCACCCGGGCCCGGACGCTGTCCATGGCGGGCCGGACCCTTTCAAAGTAGGCCTTGGCCTGGGTCTGGACATCCGCCGTGTCCTGGGCCTCCCCCAGCGCCGTTTCCAGTTTGGCGGTCTCCTCAAAAAGCTCGGAACACAGCTCGGCGACGCGCTGGGCCCGCTTTTCCTGGGCGGAGCTGACGGCCCCAATGGCGGCCAGGGCGGCGGCGTCCCTGGCGAGCTTCGCGCCGAAACCGCTGGCCGCGGGGAAGACGCTCCGCCGGGCCAGCTCCAGGGTAACCCCCGCCTCGATGTTGATCTGCTTGGAGTACTTTTCCAGGTAGATATGATAGCGGCTTTCCGATTCCTCCCGGGTAAAAACGCCGTGGCTCTCAAAGAGGGAGATCGTCTCGCTCCGGGTCAGCACCGAAAGGGCGTCCACCGCGTTCTTGATGTTGGGCAGCCCCCGCCTTTCCGCCTCCCGGACCCATTCGTCGGTGTAGCCGTTGCCGTTAAAGATCACCCTTTTGTGCTTGGCGTAGGATTCCTTGATGATCTCCTGGATAGCCCCGTTTCTGTCGGAGGCGGGGCTTCCCTTAAAGGATTCCAGCCGGTCGGCGTATTCCTTCAGGACCTGGGCCACCGCGGCGTTGAGGTACGTGTTGGGGGTGGCGATGGACTGGGAGGAACCGACCATGCGGAACTCGAACTTGTTTCCCGTAAAGGCGAAGGGGCTGGTCCTGTTCCGGTCCGACACGTCCTTGGGTAAAACGGGAAGGCTGGTAACGCCGATCTTGATATGGCCGCCGGATTCGGTTTTGCCGTTCCCCTTGCCCTCGGCGATGTGATCAAAGATCTCCGTCAGGGGGCCGCCAAAGAATATCGACACAATGGCCGGAGGCGCCTCGTTGGCCCCCAGGCGGTGATCGTTCCCCGAGGTGGCCACGGAGGAACGGATCAGGAGGGCGTAGCGATCCACCGCTTCCACCACCGCCGTGGCGAAGAGGAGGAACCGGGCGTTGGCCTGGGGGTTTTCCCCGGGATCAAAGAGGTTGATCCCGTCGTCGGTGGCCATGGACCAGTTGTTGTGTTTCCCCGAGCCGTTTACCCCCGCGAAGGGCTTTTCGTGGAGGAGCCCCTCCATGCCGCGCCGCCGGGCCACGGTGCGGATCGTTTCCATCACCAGCTGGTTGGCGTCCACCGCGGCGGTGCTGTTCTGGAACACCGGGGCCACCTCGAACTGGTTGGGGGCCACCTCGTTGTGCTGGGTCTTGGCGGGGATTCCCACCTTCCACAGTTCCGTGTTGAGTTCCCGCATAAAGCCCGCCACCCGTTCCTTGATGGCCCCAAAGTAATGGTCCTCCATCTCCTGGCCCTTGGCGGGAAGGGCGCCGAAGACGGTCCGGCCCGTGAGCATCAGGTCCGGCCGCCGGTCATAGAATTCCTTATCCACCAGGAAGTACTCCTGCTCCGGCCCCACGGTGGTAAAAACCCTTTTGCTGGTCTCGTTTCCCAGGGCCCGAAGCACCCGGAGGGCCTGGGTGGAAAGGGCGTCCACCGATTTAAGCAGGGGCACCTTTTTGTCCAGGGCCTGGCCGTAGTAGCTGATAAAGGCCGTGGGGATGCACAGGGTGGTCCCCGTGGGATCCTGTTTAAGGAAGGCGGGGCTGGTTACGTCCCAGGCCGTGTAACCCCGGGCCTCGAAGGTGGCCCGCAGCCCCCCGGAGGGGAAACTGGAGGCGTCGGGTTCCCCCTTAACCAGTTCCTTGCCGGAAAATTCCATGATCACCTTGCCGTCCCCGGTGGGGGCGATAAAGGAGTCGTGCTTTTCCGCGGTCAGTCCCGTCAGCGGCTGGAACCAGTGGGTATAATGGCTGGCGCCTTTGGAAATGGCCCAGTCCCGCATCACCGCGGCCACCACCTCCGCCACCGCCAGGGACAGTTCCTTTTCCCCCGCCTGGACGGCCAGCAGTTCCTGGTAGATGTTTTTGGGCAGCCGTTCCTTCATCACGGCGTTGGAAAAGCTGTTGGAGCCGAAAAAGTCGGCCACCGGGGTTTCGGTAAAATCAATCGTACTCATAGATCCTCCACAAAAAAATGTACCCGCCCAGGGCGGGAATGTTCGCTATGGAAATTTATAGCAAGGATCGTGCCAACCGGGGCGGAGTAAAAGCGTTTTTTCCCGCGGAACCGGCGGGGACGCCGGCGGGGGGAAAGGGCGGGGGAAAAACCGGGTGTTTCCCCCCGCCGTCCCCGGTTGAGCCGCCCGGATATGGAAGGCGTTTTCCCGGTTTCGGCGGGGCCGGCGGGAACAGGGCGGCGTGATTCCTACATAAACGTACATTTTTACCGGCAAACCTACATTTATGTATCTTTACCGGTAATCCCCGCCGGTCGAAAGGACTTCCAGTTAATGCCATAGTGGTGGACCCGGAGCCCCATCCGCCTTTCGGTGATGCCCAGCTGCCGGGCGGCGGCGGCGATACTGCCGTTTCGCATCTTCAGGGCCTCCACGATCAGTTCCTTTTCCAGCCGGGACAAGGCCGCCTCCAGGGTGGCGGTGGGCTCCGTGTGGGTGGAGCCCGCGGACTGGAGGCTGGGGGGAAGGTTGTAGGAGTGGATCACCCGGTCGGTGGAGAGGATCACCGCCCGTTCTATACAGTTTTCCAGCTCCCGGACATTGCCGGGCCAGGAATAACTGGTAAGGAGGTCTATGGCGGGGGTGGAGATCCGCCGGATCATCTTGTTGTTCTTTTCCGCGTACTTTTCCGTAAAATGATCCGCCAGGAGGATAATGTCGCTTTTGCGGTCCCGGAGGGGGGGGATGTGGATGGGGAACACGTTAAGCCGGTAGTAAAGATCCTCCCGGAAGCCCCCCTTTCGGATTTCCTCTTCCAGGCGCCGGTTGGTGGAGGCGACGAGCCGAGCGTCCACCTTGATCACCTGGCTGCCCCCTACCCTCTCCAGCTCCCGTTCCTGCAGGACCCGCAGGAGCTTGACCTGAACCTGGGGGGAAAGTTCCCCGATCTCGTCCAGAAAGATCGTCCCCCCCTGGGCCAGCTCAAAGCGGCCCTTGCGCTGGGCCAGGGCCCCGGTGAAGGAGCCCTTTTCGTGGCCGAAGAGTTCGCTCTCCACAATCGATTCCGGCAGGGCCGCGCAGTTTATCTTGATCAGGACGGAACCGGACCGCCGGGAAAGGCGGTGAATCTCCGCGGCCACCAGCTCTTTGCCGGTGCCGCTTTCGCCGGTGATAAGGACCGTGGCGTCCGAGGGGGCTACCTGGAGGATCAGGTGGTAAACCTCCCGCATGGCGCTGGAGCCGCCGATGATGGCGCTCCCCGGCGCCAGGCGGCCCCCCCGCTCCGCCTTACCCGCGCCCGGCCGGGCGGGGCCGCCGGCGAGGCGTTCCTCCGCCGAGGCCCGGAAACGGAACTGTTCCTCGGCGATCCGCTCCCGGAGTTTGGCCGAGTCGGCGATAAGGGCCGCCGTCTTCTCCAAAAAGGAGCGGTCCCAGCCCATTTGAGGGGCGGGATCCTCCGCCGGGATCCGCCGCCCGGCGGAAAGGACGCCTATCACTACCCCCCCGGAGCGGATCGGCACGCAGTAATAGGCGAGGCCCGCCATATCCTGGAGGGTCCGGGTCTTTGCCCGGTTAAGGAAGCGGGGTTCCCGGGAAAGATCCGGCGCGGTAAGGGGAATTCCGGACTCAAAAACCCGGCCCACCAGGCCCTCCCCCAAACGGTAGAGGCCCCGGGCTTTTTCCTCCGGGGTAAGTCCCGGGGCTTCCTCTATTTTGAGGAGCCCCGTGGAGCGGTCCAGGAGGGTTACCATGCCCCAGACAAGACCCGCCCGGAGTTCCAGCAGGGAAAGCAGGGGATCCAGCGCCGCCCGCAGTTCCACCTGTTTGTCCAGGGTCCTGACTATATCGAAAAGGAGCTCCAGTTCCGCCCGGTCTCGCTCGGGACCGGCCCGCTCAAAAAGATCGCCCCGGCCTGCCACGGGGGAAGGATACACCCTTTTCGCGGCAAACGCAACCGGTCGCGGCGGGCCGTTAAAAAAGGTCCGGGAAGGCCAATGGCGAAGGGGCAAAAGAAAGAGGAAGAATGTAAGGGGAATTCTGTCTCATCCTATGCTTTTGCTTGACTTTCTTCCTCATGGGCGTTATAAATGAGTTAACGATGAGAATCATAGGGTGTGATTACCATGGTCTTCAAGGAGAATGTTATCAATATGGATAATGTCGCTATATCCAGGGGTGAAGTTGTCGGAATCGGGAAGATAAAGATATTTCCCTCAAATAATCTTCCCTATGAAATACCCATGCTTTCTTTCCTGGTTGTCAAAGAACGGGAAAACGTGTATTCCTCAATTTGTATCCACCTGCGTATTGACGGGGACGGGGCTTCCCCGGAAGAAGCCCGGGAAAACATGAAAGATCATCTTCTTGATTTCCTGCAAATGAACTTTACCAAGGAGCGGGCGCGGGGGCCGGCCTGGGAACATCTAAAGGAACTCTTCCTGCTGGATAATACCACCCGCGAGCTATGGGACGCGTACCGGACGCTGCAGGTCAGGTTTTCCCAGGAGGGTATCAATACGGATATTACCGCCGATCTTCTTGAACGGATAGAAAACCTCCAAAACCAGATAAACAAACTGGTAACGGTGAAAGAAAAACTCGAAAAGAAACTGGCGGGGAAAACAGAAATATCCTGGGAATATAGAAAAGTTTCCTAATGTGGTATAAGGCGGCGTCGGTAATCGCGGCCATAGCGCGAAGCGGGAAACTGGCCCCCGCCCCCGGTATTCCCGTTCCCGCGTGCCCCAAGCGCGGTAATAATGTTCAATGCCATTCCTCTTTTCCTCAATGCGAGGGGAAAATTCAGAAGTGCCGCCAGCGTTTTGATTTGACCAATGAGAGGGGCGATCCGGTTATCCTGTATTTTGACTATTATTTGCCCACGGGGGAACGGGAAGGCAGGATCAAGAAGATGAACACCACGCTTCGCATGCTGATAACTAAATTTCAAATTGAGGAAACTCTGATGGTTTCCACCGAATAGGCTCACGGTAGTTTGACCGTAGCGGTATTACCGGACCCGAATGCCAACGCCGGACCTCAATCCGCCAACACCCAACCCGAATCCGCCAACGCCCGGCTTGAATTCGCCGGCGCTGGGACGCCCCGGGCCTCTTCCCGGGGGAACTTGCCCCCCCGGGGGTTTCGCGGTATGGTGAAGAGAGCGAAACCATGAATGTCGACGGCAAACCGTACCGTACCATCTGGCTGGAAGACCTCCCGGCGGAGGGGGTCCCGGTGGTAAGGATCATCAACCAGCTTGCCCTGCCCTTCCGGTTCGAGATCCTCGATCTGCGTACCCTGGAGGATATCCGCCGGGCGATCAAGGATATGTATGTCCGGGGGGCGGGGCTTATCGGGGCGGCGGCGGGGTACGGTATGTACCTGGCCGCCCGGGAGGCGGGGGACCGGGACTTTGACCGGGATATGGAAAGGGCCGCGACGATCCTCAAGGACACCCGGCCCACGGCGAGTAACCTGGCCTGGGCGGTGGACCGGGTCCTCGCCGCCGCCGGGGTAGGCGCCGGGGGGGACCTTTCCCGGGGGACCGGGGCGGCGGAGGAACGGCGGGCGGCGGCCCGGCGGGAGGCCCAGGCCATAGCCGACGGGGACGCGGAATTCTGCCGGCGGATCGGCCTCCACGGCCTTCCCCTTATCCAGGCCCTGGCGGAAAAAAAGCGGGGGCCGGTCAATATCCTGACCCACTGCAACGCGGGGTGGCTGGCCTTTGTGGACTACGGCTCGGCCCTGGCGCCGGTTTACGCCGCCCACGACCGGGGAATTCCCCTCCATGTCTGGGTGGACGAGACCCGGCCCCGAAACCAGGGGGCGGGTCTTACCGCCTGGGAGTTGGGGCGGCACGGGGTCAGCCACGATCTGATCCCCGACAACGCCGGGGGCCATTTGGCGCTGCGGGGCATGGTGGATATGGTGATCACCGGGGCGGACCGGGTGAGCCGCCGGGGGGACGCGGCCAACAAGATCGGCACCTACCTGAAGGCGCTGGCGGCCAGGGAAAACGGCGTCCCCTTTTACGTGGCCCTGCCCTCCTCCACCTTCGACTTTTCCATCCGCGACGGGGCGGCGGAGATCCCCATTGAGGAGCGGAACCCCGATGAGGTTCGCTTTGTTACGGGCCTCGCCGAGTCCGGGGACCTCCAGAGGGTGCGGATCTGCCCGGAAACCACCCCCGCCCGGAACTGGGGGTTCGACGTAACCCCCGCCCGGTATATTACGGCCCTCATCACCGACCGGGGAATCTGCGGGGCCTCCGAGGGGGAGATCCTCGGGCTATACCCGGAACACAAAGTGTAGTATACTGGGGGCGTTAGCGCGTGATGATTACCAGGGCCGGAGGCCGGAGGATGATATGGTGACGATTGGTATTATAGGCGGCAGCGGGCTTGACAACCCGGATATTCTGTCGGGTTCCCGGGACGAGGCGGTAACCACCGCCTGGGGGATGCCCTCGTCCTCCCTTAAACGGGGGACCATTGGGGGGGTAAAGGTGGTTTTGCTGGCCCGGCACGGGCGGGAACACACGATTCCCCCCAGCCAGGTAAACTACCGGGCCAATATCGCGGCCCTGAAAGAGGCGGGGTGTACCCATATTGTGGCCACCACGGCGGTGGGTTCCCTGCGGGAGGATATCCGCCGGGGGGACCTGGTGATCATCGACCAGTTTATCGACTTTACCAAACAGCGGAAGATGAGCTACCACGAATCCTTTAAACCCAACGTCCCCAGCCACTGCGCCATGGCGGACCCCTACGACGAGGGGCTCCGGCGGCTGATGATCGAGGAATGCCGCCGCCTGGGCTTTCCCTTCCATGAGAAGGGCGCGGTGGTTACCATCGAGGGGCCCCGGTTTTCCACCCGGGCGGAATCCCGTATGTTCCGTTCCTGGGGGATGGATATTATCAACATGACCGTCGCCACGGAAACGGCCCTGGCCAACGAACAGGGGGTTCCCTACGCCGCGGTGGCGATGAGTACCGACTACGATTCCTGGAAGGTTGACGAGGAGCCGGTAAGCTGGCGGGCGGTAAACAAGGTTTTTGAGGAAAACGCCGCCCGGGTTACCGCCCTGCTGACCGGCCTTATCCCCCGGATCGTTTAGGGGCCCCCATGGAACCGATCATTCTGGCCTCGGCGTCCGCCCGCCGGCAGGAGTACTTTAAGCTGCTGGGACTTCCCTTTAATATCATGCCCGCCAAGCTGGACGAGATTCCCCCGCCGGGTCAAAGCCCGGAAGAGCATACCCGGGACATGGCGGTAAAGAAGATACAGGCCATCCTGGACCGGCTGCAGGGCAGGATTCCCCACTGGATCTGCGGGGCGGACACGGTGGTTTCCGTGGGGGGTGAGATCTTCGGAAAACCCCGGGATCCCGCGGGGGCCCGGGCCATGCTGGAAAAACTCCAGGGCCGGGAACACGAGGTTTCCACTTCGGTGGCCCTCTACCGCGGAAAAACCAAGACCATGGACTGCCGCTCGGTCCGGTCGGAGGTGGTCTTCGCCCCCCTTTCGGAGGAGGAACTGGAATGGTACCTCAATACCGGGGAATGGCAGGGAGCCGCGGGGGGCTATAAGATCCAGGGTCTGGGGGGTTGCTTTATTTCCGAGATCCGGGGGTCCTACAGCGCCATTGTGGGCTTGCCAATGCGGGAATTCTATGATATGCTGATCGTCAACGGTTACCAATACGGCCCTTAGCCGGGAACCGTACTTTCCTTCCGCCCCGCCAAAGGGCGGCGGCCGGAAGAGATACAGAGATGGCGCGAAAACCCGCGTTTCGCGCCGGGTCCGCCCCCGGGCGAATTCCGGCGCGCCGCCCCGCTTTTGGGAAGGGTTTTCGCCGTGAGGAGGAACAAGTGGCGGTGGTTACCATGAAAAGCCTGCTTGAGTCGGGGGTACACTTCGGTCATCAGGTAAAACGTTGGGATCCCCGGATGAAGAAGTACATCTTCGCCGAACGGAACGGGATCCACATTATCGATCTGCAGAAGACGATCCAGGCGATCAAGGACGCCTACGAGGCGGTCCGCAAAACCGTGGCCGCGGGTAAAACGGTGCTTTTTGTGGGTACCAAGAAGCAGGCCCAGCAGGCGATCCAGAAAGAGGCGGAACGGTGCGGCATGTTTTATGTCAACAACCGCTGGCTGGGGGGGATGCTCACCAATTTCGTTACCATCAAGAAATCCCTGCTCCGGCTGAAAAAGCTGGAAAAGATGGAAGTGGACGGCTCCTTCGAAAACCTTACCAAAAAGGAAATCGCCGCCCTGGGCAAGGAACGGTCCAAGCTCCAGAAAAACCTGGGGGGCATTAAGGAACTCAAGGATCCCCCGGGGGTGTTGTTTATCATCGACACCAGGAAGGAATCTATCGCCGTTACCGAGGCCCAGCGCATGGGGATTCCCATTGTGGCCGTGGTGGATACCAACTGCAACCCCGAGGGGATCAACTATCCCATCCCCGGAAACGACGACGCGATCCGGGCGATCACCCTCTTTACCCAGATTATCGCCAACGCCGTGGTGGAGGCGGATAACGAGGCGGGGCTCAAGATCATCGAGACCCTGGGCGACGAGGATGAGGACATGGAGGGGATGATGAACGACATGTCCATGAAGGAAGAGGACCGGGAGATCGACATTGAATCCTATTCCTCGACGACGGACAAGGGCGGCGGCGAGAAGGAAGGGGCGGCCCCGGGGGAGGGAGAGGAAGACGATCTCCCCGTGGACGTGGACAAAGTGTACGACACCGAATGAACAAACACCGGGAGGAGGGAATATATGGCTGAAATTACCGCGATGGACGTGAAAAAGCTTCGGGAAAAGACCGGGGCGGGAATGATGGAATGCAAGAACGCCCTGACGACTTCGGAGGGGGACTTCGCCGCGGCGGAAAAGCTCCTGAAGGAACGGGGGCTCGCGGCGGTGGAAAAACGGTCCGGCCGGGCCGCCAACGAGGGAAAGATCTTTATCAAAATCAAAGAGGACGGTTCCAGGGCGGTGCTGGCGGAGATCGCCTCGGAGACGGATTTTGTGGCCCGGAACCCCGAATTCACCGCCCTGGGGGCGGCGGTGACGGGGCGGGCCCTGGAAAAGGGCTACGCGGCCCCCGCGGAAGAACTTTCCGCCATGGTTACCGATCTGGCCGCGAAGATCCGGGAAAACATGTCCCTTAAGCGCCTTACCGCGGTGGACGCCGGGGCCAATGAATACCTGACCCAGTATATCCACGGCGATGGGGCCATCGGAGTGGTGGTAAAACTCTCCGCGGATAAGCCGGAGGTTCTTAAGGACGAGGAGGTCAGGGCCTTCGCTTTCAGCCTGGCCCTCCATATCGCCGCGTTCAACCCCATGGCCCTTAGCAGGGAAAGCGTGGATCCCGCCTGGCTTAAGGAACAGGAGGGGATCTTCCGCAAACAGATGGAACAGGACGAGTCGGTCCAGGGAAAGCCCGCCAACGTGGTGGATAACATCCTCAAGGGGAAGGTGAACAAATTCCTCAAGGAGATCTGCCTTCTGGATCAGGGCTACGTGAAGGACGAAAAGCTCAGCGTCGCCAGGGCCCTGGAAGAGGCCGGCAAAAAGGCCGGAGCCGCGCTGGGCGTAACCGGGTATGTGTACTACAAGGTTGGGGCCGATGCATAGCGTTATCTCATCATCCGAGGAGCGGATGAAAAAAACCGTCGCCAGCCTGAAGGAAGGCTACGCCGCCCTCAGAACGGGCCGGGCCTCCCCTTCCCTCTTTGATAAAATCCGGGTGGATTACTACGGGGAAAAGACCCCCCTTAACCAGGTGGCGAACATTTCCACCCCCGAGGCCCGGCTTATCGTGATCCAGCCCTGGGACAAGGCCCTGATCGGGGAAATTGAAAAGGCCGTCCGCTCCTCGGAACTTTCCCTGAACCCTTCCAACGATGGCAAGGTGATCCGCATAGCCATTCCGCCCCTGACGGAGGAACGGCGCAAGGAGCTGGCCAAGCAGGCCAAAACCCAGGCGGAGCAGAGCCGGGTGGCGGTGCGGAATATACGCCGGGACGGCAACGAGGAACTGAAAAAACTCCTGAAGGACAAGGGGCTTACCGAAGACGAGGAAAGCAAAAATTCCGAGGAGCTTCAGAAATTGACCGACGCCTACGTTAAACGGATCGATCAGGTATTGGAGGAGAAAGAATCGGAGATCATGGAAGTGTAGCGAAACCGCGGGACGGTTTCGCGGGGCCCCCGCGGCATGTGGGGATCATCATGGACGGAAACGGCCGGTGGGCCCGGGAACGGGGAGAACCGAGGACCCAGGGACACCTGGAGGGGCTTAAAACCGCCAAACGGATCGTCAAGGCCGCCAGCGACGAGGGGATCCGTTACCTGACGCTCTATGTTTTTTCCACGGAAAACTGGAAAAGGACCAGGGAGGAAGTGGGTTTTGTCATGGGGCTGGTAAAGCGGTATCTGCGGGAGGAGCGGGCTTTCTGCCGGGAAAACAATATCCGCCTGCGCCACGCGGGGGACAAAAACGGCCTGCCCCCGGACATCGCGGAGGAAATCGCCCTGGCCTGTGAGGAGACCAGGGGCTATACGGGGCTTCAGGTGATCCTGGCCCTGAATTACGGGGGCAGGAACGAGATAACCCGGGCGGTAAACCGGGCGGCCCTGGCCGGGGCGGACCTTTCGTCCATCGGCGAGGAGGGACTCGCCGTCTTTCTGGACAACCCGGACGTCCCCGATCCGGACCTGATCATCAGGAGCGCCGGGGAATTCAGGACCAGCAATTTCCTTGTGTGGGAGGGGGCCTACGCGGAATACTATAGTTCCTCCGCGCTTTGGCCGGACTGGACCGGGGAGGACCTGCGCCTCGCTCTGGGGGCCTATCAAAGACGGGAACGGAAGTTCGGCGGTATACAACATGGGTAAAGTGGCGCGCCGCCTGGGCGTATTCTTTATAGGCATCCCCGCCGTCGCGGCGCTGATCGTTTTTTTGCCCCACCACAACCACCTGGCTTTGAATCTTCTGGTTACGGTCCTCAGTTCCCTGGGGGCGGTGGAATTCGCCGGCATGTTAAAAATCAAGGGCTTCTTCGTGCGCGTCCCCGAGGCGGCCGTCCTGGGTTCCCTGAGCCCCCTGGCCATGACCTTTATCGTGAGCTTCGGCGCCGACGGTGAAATCACCCGGTCCCTCTTTATCATCGGGGCGTCCTGGCTGCTGATTTCCGGGATTTTTTGCCGGCGGGATGATTTTTCCCTGGTCCTCAGCCGCCTGGCCGCGGGCTTTTCGGTGATGATATACCCCGGCCTCCTTCTAAGCTGGATCATCACCATGTCTACCCTGGAGCATTCGACCATTGTGTTACTGGCCTTCATCCTCACCGTCATGGTCAACGATTCCCTGGCCTGGACGGCGGGCAAGCTGTTCGGCAAAAACAACCGGGGGCTCTTTCCCGCCAGTCCCAACAAAAGCCTCGCCGGTTTCGCGGGGGGGCTGGCCTCGTCGGTGCTGGTCTGCGTCCTCCTGGCCCTCCTTATCCCCGGCGCCTTCAGGCCGGACCAGATCCCCGCCCTGCCTTCGGGCGTCTTGCTGGGGCTGCTTTCCGGCCTGGCGGTCGCCCTGGGGGACCTGGCCGAGTCGGCGATAAAACGGGGCTGCGGGCTTAAGGATTCCGGCGCCCTGATCCCCGGCCGGGGGGGGGTGCTGGATTCCACCGATTCGGTGGCCCTGAGCGCCCCGGTGTTTTACGTGCTGTACCGTTTCTTTTTTTAGGGCCGCCCCGCGGAGGGGGGTGGCGGCTTGAAAAATATCCGAAAAAAT
>JAIRPD010000114.1 GCA_031257195.1 Treponema sp.
CCCATCATCTGCTTCCACCCGGCCCGCAGTCCCAGGGTCAGTCCCCGGTAGAGGGGGTCGTCTACCTTTTCCATGCTGCAGGTGTCAAACCCCAGCTCCGCCCCCAGGTACAGCTTTTGCAGGTTTGCCAGGGGATACCACCGTCCCAGAAAAGCCAGGCCGTAGTGGTTTACGCTTACCGATGTGCCCTTGCCGACTTTGCCAAGGATTATGTCCGCCCGGGCGCCGATAACGTAGTTATTTCCCAGGGCGTACTCAAACACCGGGCTCAGGGAGATGTAGCTCTTCTTCGAGGTGTTCGTATCCTCCCCCGCGATAAACCCCCTCACCAGCGGCGCGGCGTCCAGCGCGATGGCCATCTTCTGGGCAAAAACCCCTCCCGCGAGGCACCCCGCGAGAACCATAACAAAAAAAACCTTTTTCATGCAAACCTCCTCAGGTTCGTATATACTCAAAGAAGCGCCCCAAACTCCCCGCGAAACTCGCGGCGTCCGTCACGACATGGTTTGGTGGCGCTTTCTTAAAGCCCGTATCATGGCGCTGCCGGCGGCCCGGCGGACGGCGCCAAACCGGGGGCCTCCCGAAGGACGCCCAACTATTACCACCGGTTGTACAATGATATTATCCATTTGCAAACCCGTCAAGCCCCGGCCTACCATTTTTTATATGGAAGAAAGGGAGCTTCGGGGGATTCTGAGCGCCAATATCAAGCGCTTTCGGGGCCTCCGGGGCTGGTCCCAGGTGGCGCTGGCGGAAAAAATCGGCGTTTCCGCCAATTTCCTGGCCGATATCGAAACCGGTAAAAGCTGGATTTCCTCCCAAACTCTGGTAAAACTGGCCAATATTTTTGGTATCAAGGCCGCCGAACTGTTCAGGACCGGCGCGGAACCCCAGGGCGAGGTCCGGGATGCCGTCCAGGGTCTGGTGGCGGACCTCTCCGCCGCCCTGAATCACTCCCTGGAAACCGTTACCCGCAAATACCTTCCCTAGCCGGCCCCGCGCCCCCTTCCCGCGCCGCGGGGGTCCTCCCCGGGCGGTGTCTCCGCCTCCTCGTTTCCCGTCCCAAAACCACTCCGGCGGCGTCCGGCCTTTGCCCGGTTCCGCGTATCCATTTGTAAGCATACAGATAACATATCATACTTAGTTTGTAAACGTCAAGCTGCTCTTTGGATAAAAAAAAGCAGCTCCTAGAATACATATCATGGATTTGAACGGTCTCTTTGTCCTGAACATGAAAAAATGGCGTAAAAACCGGGGGCTTTCCCAAAAGGTGGTGGCCCAGCGCTGTGAGGCCGCCCATACCTATATCCGGCAAATCGAAAGCGGCAGCAGGACTCCCTCCTTTGCCTTCATTGGAAAGCTCGCCCGGGCCCTGGACATCGAAGTTTACCGGCTCTTTTACGACGAGACCGAGGCCCGGGCCGGCGGTTCCTCCCCGGTGGACCGGATGGACGCCCTTAAAACGGAATTTTTGATAAAAATGGCCCGGGAACTGGACGTCGTCATCGCGGGTCTGCGCCCAAACTGACCTCCGCCGCGGCCCGGCGCCCAAAAAACGCCCCCGCCGCCCCCGTTCCGCGCGAAAAAACCCACCCTGTAGAGACGCTGCCTCAGCGTCTATAGACGCCGGGGGTGTTTACCGGGTACAAGCAAGGCGCGGGGTTACGCCCTCTATATGGCGTAGCCGTCCGTAGGGAAAAGGCTTATACTATCGGTATGAACAAGGGAAACGAAATGGGAAATTTCCGGGAAGAGATTACCCTGGTGAACGCCGGTGACACCGTACGGGTGGAGGCTGGTTTGCTGAAAGAAACCCGGCAGATAACCCTGGACGCCGTGGTGGATACCGGCGCGACCACCGTCGTTATTGACGAGAATATTCGCCGTCAACTGGGGCTTTCGATTGTTACGACCAAGTGGACAACCTTTGCCAACGGGACGCGGCAGGAGTGCGGCGTTACCGAGCCGGTCATTGTCCACTGGAAAAACCGCCTCTGGGGCTGTCCGGCGGTGGTTGTGCCCGGTGCGAAACGGACGCTGCTTGGCGCTATCCCCCTGGAGGGAATGGACCTGATGGTGGACCCCGTGAACATGCGCCTCACCGGCGTCCACGGCGAAGACGAGGTGATGCTGGCCCTGTGACGCGGCGGAAATGACGTTTCCCGCCCGGCGGGGCGGAGGCGTGGACCCCGCCGGCGGTCCCCGCTGGTTATCGTCCCCGTTTTCTGGTACACTGGGGTTATGTCCGGCCCCTCATCAAGCCCGCCTCCCCTGTACCTCATCGACGCCTACGGCCTTATCTACCGTTTCTATTTTGCCTTCCTGTCCCGGCCCCTGCGGAATCCCCGGGGGCAGAATGTGTCGGCCCTGTTTGGCTTTGCCCGGACCCTGACGGCCCTGATCGACCAAGGGGTCCCCGGCGCCGGGACCTCCCGGCCCCTGCGGATGGCGGCGGCCTTTGACTCCCGGGTTCCCACCTTCCGGCATAACCTGTACACCGAATACAAGGCCACCCGCCAAAAGGCCCCGGACGACCTGCACTCCCAGGTTCCCCTGGTGGAGGAAACCCTGGCCGCCCTGGGTATTCCCGCCCTGCGGGTGGACGGCTACGAGGCGGATGACATTATCGCCACCCTGGCCTGGCGCTGCCGGGAAGAGGGCCGGCGGTGTTACATTATCTCTTCGGACAAGGATCTGTTGCAGCTGGTGGGAGGGGGGGTGTACCAGCTTCGTCCCCAAAAGGCGGGGGCGGAGCAGGCGGCCGGGGGGAACGCCGCCGGGACGGGGGGCCTGGGGATACCCTACGGCCTGACCGGTCCTGACGAGGTCAAGGCCGAGTGGGGGGTGGGTCCCGATAAGGTGCTGGACCTTCTTTCCCTAATCGGGGACGTTTCGGACAATGTCCCCGGCGTCAAGGGGATAGGGGAAAAAACGGCGGTTAAGCTGATGACCCGTTACGGTTCCCTGGATGAAATCTACAAGAATATCGCCGGTATTGAGGGGGCGGTGGGGAAAAAGCTCGCCGAAGGCAGGGAGAGCGCTTACTTTGCCCGGAAGCTGATTGCGCTGAACTATCAGGTGCCCCTTCCCATCACAACCATCGACGATCTTTCAATAGAAAACCTCGACAGGACCGCCGGCGCGGCGGTGTTGACGCGGGAGGGGATCCGGCAGGCCGCCAGGCAGCTGGACCCGGCGGCGACGCAGGACGGCGGCGGGGAGTCCGGTTCCGCAGAGTCCCCGGGGGCCGCCGTCCCGGAGGCTGACAAACCAGACCCCGCCCTGCTGGGGGAGGGAACCTACCGGACGATCCTGGATGAGGGGGAGCTGGCGGAGCTGCTCGCCCGGGCGGCAAAACAGCGGCTTATGGCCCTGGATTTCGAGACCGATTCCCTGGACGCCTGGAACGCCCGGCCCATCGGGATTTCCCTGGCCCTGAAGCCCAGGGAGGCTTTCTATATTCCGGTGGCGGCCCACCAGGACCCGGCGGGGGCCGCCCCTTTTATCGACCCCGGCAAGGTCCGGTCCCTCCTGGTTCCCCTGCTGGCGGACCCGGCGATGATCATCGCGGCCCACAACGCCAAGTACGATTACCAGGTAAGCCGGGGCTGGGGGGTGGAACGGTGGAGGTGCCAAATCTGGGACACCATGGTGGCCGCCTGGGTGGACGATCCGGAACGGCTTAACTATACCCTGGATTCCCTGGCGTCCTATCACTTTAACTACAGCCCCCTGGCCTACCAGTCTATTGTCCCCAAGGGGGGGACCTTTGATCAGGTGCCGCTGGAAACCGCCTGCCGCTATTCCGCCGAGGACGCGGACCTGACCTTGCGGATGGCGAGTTTCCTGGCCCCCCGGCTGGAAAAGGCCGGTTCCCTCAAGCTTTTTCTGGAACTGGAAATGCCCCTGCTTCCCATCCTGGCGGAAATGGAGGGGGCGGGGATCGGGATCGAAAAAAAGGTGCTGAGCGATTACGGCGGGGAGTTGTTCGAGGAAATGAACCAGGTCCAGGGCAAGACCTGGGCCATGGTGGGCCATGAGTTTAACCTGGGTTCCCCCAAACAGCTCCAGGAAGTGCTTTTTGTGGAACGGAAGCTTACGCCCACCAAGAAAATAAAAACCGGCTATTCCACCGATGTGGAAGTGCTGGAGGAACTGGCCCGGCGGGACCCGGTGCCGGCGCTGATCCTCCGCCACCGGACCCTGGCCAAGCTGAAATCCACCTATGTGGACGGCCTGGTGGACCTGGCCGACGGGGAGGGGCGGATTCACACCAGCTTTATCCAGACCGGCACCGCCACGGGACGGCTTTCCAGCCGGGAGCCGAATCTGCAGAACATCCCCATCCGGGAGGAGGAGGGCCGGCGGATCCGGGAGGCTTTTACCGCCAAGCCGGGGCATCTGCTTATCTCCGCGGACTACAGCCAGATAGAACTGGTGGTGCTTACCCACTTTTCCCAGGACCAAAACCTGATGGGCGCTTTTAGGGACGGTGTGGATGTACACGCGAGGACGGCGGCCCTGATTTTCGGCCTGGATGAAAGGGATGTGCCCGCCGACAAACGGCGTATCGCCAAGACGATAAACTTTGGGGTGATGTACGGCATGAGCGCCTTCCGGCTTTCCAATGAACTGCGGATCAGCCGGACCGAGGCGGCGGCGTTCATCGAAGCCTACTTCGCCACCTATGCGGGGGTACACCTCTTTATCCGGGAGTTGATTGAGCGGACCGAGGAAACGGGCTATGTTTCCACGATCCTGGGCCGCCGCCGGTATATTCCCGCGATCAATTCCCGGAACAAAACGGAAAAGGCCGCCGCGGAGCGGGTGGCGGTGAATACCCCCATCCAGGGTTCCGCGGCGGACATCGTAAAAACCGCCATGCTTAAGCTGGATAAAAAGCTGGCCGCGGTACAAAGCCCCGCCCGGCTGCTGCTGCAGGTCCACGACGAGCTGATCCTGGAATGCCCCGCGGAGGCCGCGAAGGAAACCGCCGTCCTGGTTCAGCGCGAAATGGAAAACGCGGTGCCCCTGCGCATCCCCCTGAAGGTCAGCGTGGAAACCGGCAGGCGCTGGGGGGAATTTCATTAAGGTTTACGCCACTGTTAAGGAGAAATGATGAAAAACAGCGTACCGCGCGGCCGGGGGGCCGCTTTACTGCCGGTCCTGGCCGCCATCCTCGCCCTGGCTCCGGCCTGGGCGGAGGAAACGCCCCTTTTTAAGATACCCCCCAAGTACCTTGAGCCCGACCCGGAACTTACCGGCACGGCCGGCCGGATCCTCAGCCCCGAGGCGGAGGACCTGGTCCGGGTGGGGATACTGTACCACGACCAGGGGGATTACGAGAGCGCCATGGGCTATTATCGCGAGGCCCTGGCGCTTTCACCGGACCACCCGGTGATCTGCTACGAAATGGCCTTTTCCAGCCTCTATATGGGGGATTTCCAGGGGGCCCTGGAACTGGCGGACCAGGGAATCACCGCGGCGAAGGCGCGGGGAATGGACGATCTTATCCCAAACCTCTTTGACCTTAAGGGTTCCGCCCTGGACAACCTGGGCCGCGGCGAGGAGGCGATTGAGGTGTACCTTTCCGCGATCAACGTTTACGGCGCGGCCAACACTTTTTTGTACTACAACCTGGGTTTAAGTTACTACCGGATTGAAAAACGGGACGAGGCCCGGAACGCCCTGATCGAGGGGCTTTTGATCAACCCGAACCACGCCAGCGGCAACTACCTTTTGGGCCGTCTCTGTATGGAGAAGGGGATGAAAACCCAGGGCTTTTACGCCTTTGCCTATTTTCTTCTTTTGGAACCCAATACCGAACGGGCGGAGGAGGCTTACACCGCGATCCTTGCGGCGCTCACCGGCCAGGATGAGACCGCCGGTTTGCAGGACAATGGGTCTTTTACCGGGGCGGACCGGGTTATCTCCTTAAGTTTTACCCTGGATGAGGAAAACAAGGACAAAAGCGACGCCGAAAAAACCCAGGCCAAGCTGTACCATGTTTTTGATACCCTGGGGGGCCAAAACGACGCGGAGGGAACCGGCTACCCCGCCGGGGACGCGTTGTGGCGGGATTTTTACATCCCCTTCTTTTTTAAGATCGCCCATTCCGATTACTTTGGGATCTTTTGCCGGTACATTGGGCTTACCGCCGATCCCGGCGCGGATGAGTGGATTGAAAATGGGCGGGAGGAGATTGAGGGTTTCTTTGGATGGCTCAACGGCTCCTTGGATTGACCGGTTTGTACTGCGCCGGGAAAAACCATGTGGCGGCCCTGCTGGAAAAGCGGGGGCTTCCCGCGCTGGATGTGGACCGGCTGGGCCATGAGGCAATCCGGGCGGAAAGGGACGCGATAGTCCGCCGGTTTGGGCCGGAAACCCTGGGGGAAGACGGCCAGGTGGACCGGCGGCTCCTGGGAAAACGGGTGTTCGGCCGGGCGGAAGATCTGGCCGCCCTGGAGGCTATCGTCCACCCGGCGGCCAACAGGCTTACCGGGGAGTGGATCGCCCTGCAGGAGGCCCGGCAAAACGGCCTTTGCGTGATCAACGCCGCCCTGCTCCACCGGTCCCTGGTGTTTCCCCGCCTGGACGTCCTTATAGTGGTTTGGGCCCCCTTGCCGGTACGGTTTCTCCGGGCCCGTAAACGGGATTCCCTCCCTTTGGGGGAACTGGTACAACGTTTTTCCAGCCAGCGGTTTTTTCCTTTTAACAAAATTAACAAAAAGCCCGGGGGGCCTAAACTTTTCCCCGTTTCCGCCGATATTTATACCGTGGATAATTCCGGTTTTCCCGGCTCGGAAAAAAAGCTGGAAAAACGGATAGATGACATACTGGAAGGTCTCTATTATGGAAAAGAAGAAACTATTACTGGTGGCCGTTTCGGTGGGAGTGTTTCTGGTTATTGTGGTGGGCGCCGCGATTCTGATTTTTAAACCCGGCTCTTCCATCACCCCGGAAATCACCTACCGGCGTATTGACGACGGCGAGGATGACCGTTCGGCCACCACCGACGCGTCGGATCTGGTCAAGGACAATGCAATCCGGGGAATTCAGGACCCGCTGTCCGCTTCCCCCATTCAGGAAAAGAGAATTTCCATAGGCGATAGTACCTCCGGGGAAAACGCCAAGACGGGGACGATCATCGCCGTCCCCAGGCCCGCCGCCGCGGAAACGCCCGCCCCGGTTCCGGCCAAGCCCGCCCCAGCCGCCAAACCGGCCCCCGCCAAGCCCGCCGCGCCGGCTCCGACCAAACCGGCGGCTTCCGCCAAATCCGCACCGGCTCCGGCCTCCCCGCGGAATTCCCTGGATTTCTGGGTGCAAGCCGGTTCGTTCTCCACCCGGGAAAGGGCGGATGGGGTTAAGCACACCCTGGACGACAAGGGTATTTCCGCCATCATTACCAACCAGGAAATCAACGGCCGTACCTATTACCGGGTGAGGGTGGGGCCCTATACGTCCCAAAACGAGGCGGATTACTGGCTGGCGATGATACAATCCATTGATGGATTCCAGGACAGCCAGGTTTGGAAGAGTCAGTCTTTGCGTTAAATTCCTGTCAGATAAAAGGGTGTTAGGCCGCCCGGTTTTCCGGCGCGGCCTTTTTTGTCTTTCCGTTCCGGCGCGAAGGCCGCCCGCCCGCCCGCGGGCGTTCATCGCGCGGCAGCCAGTACCCGGAAGCCGCATTCGCGGGTTACGAATGTCGAGAGGTTGTGGCTCCGGCGGGCTGCTGCGCGGTAGGAGGCATCGAGGAGCCAATAACCGCCCCTGATTACCCGTTCCGCGCCCGAAGCGGGACCCGCCCAGTCGGTCACTGCTCCGCTCTCACCTATCGTCCTACTCGGTCCGTCTGTACCGCCATACCAGTCCCACACCCATTCCCACATATTCCCGCTCATGTTCGGCTGCGTTGTCTTGCCCACGCCCATCACCGCATGGAACAACTCCTGCGTTACCTCGGTCTCGCTCAGCCAGTACCCTTTGGTAATGACCGTCACATTCGCCGCCGCGCCGTCCCGCTGGAACTTTCCGCTTGGTACGTACCGGAACCTGATTTCCTTCCCGCTCACCGTCCGCGTCATTACCTCGCCGGGGGCGGCGGTTTTGGGCGGATCGCCGCCCCCGCCGGGGTTGGAACAGGCGGTAAACGCCAGGACGCACACCAGCAGAACCGCCGCCGCTCCCCTCATCCTCTTGTTCATGTTCATCCTCCTTTGCGGTGGTACCCTCGTTTCACACTGTTTGTCTAACCGCGCCAACGGGGTATACGCTTCTCTTGCCGGTGTCCGCCCCCGCGCCGCGCCGGTCAACGCCGCCGGTCAAGGCTGAGGTACGGCGGTAATCCGGCCTGGTTTGGCCGCCTAATCCTTGCTTGTTTGCCCCCCCCAATCCAGGCTGGATTAGACCCTTAAACCAGCCTGGATTAGGGTCGTAAACAAGCCTTGTTTAAGGTCCTTAAACCGGGCTTGTTTACGCGGGCTGCGGGACGGTCAATACGCTTTTGCCCGCCAGGGCGCGGGGCGTTTTCAGCATGGTCTGGGTCCCGCCGCTGTACCGGGTTACTACCTCCACCCGCCACTGCCCGGCGGCCAGCGCGGGGATGATGCCCACGATACGGCTTGCCGTGTTGTCCGCGAGGTGGCCGGTTACCTTTACCCGCTGCGCGGGGTTTGCCGCGCTCACGAAGTACACCCCGCAGTCCGCGTGGTCTCCGGCCACTTTGATTTTGTGCCCCTCGATGGCGAACGGCTGTCCGGCCGCGCCGGAAAGCTCGGAGTTTTGCTTCGCAAAACTCCACGAAAT
>JAIRPD010000046.1 GCA_031257195.1 Treponema sp.
GGGAGTAACCAATCCTATTGAGGGGTTTGGCATAACGCAATGCGGTCTTGCGGTGATTTTTATGGTCATTTTGCTTGTTAGTGATATGTGGACACGGGAAACACCGGGCGTAGAGATGATTACGCGAAAGCCGCTGGTACTGCGCTGGGCGGGGTATTACGCGCTGGTGGTTACGATACTTTTGACAGCATTGTGGAGTATGGATACGGGTTCATCACCGTTTATTTATTTTACCTTTTGAGGACGGACCATGAAAAAATTTTTTATTAGGATTTTCATTTTTTATATTTTACTTCTTGGATCAATACCGGCTGTTATACTGCTGTTTCCCTTGCCGGAAAATTCGTACACGCTGGCAATCATCGACAAAAACCATATCCTTGCGGATACCGGCAGTCCCAAAATAGTACTGGTTGGCGGTTCCAATCTTGGGTTTGGCGTTGACAGCGCGGCTATCCAGAGCGCATTTCATTTGCCGGTGGTGAATATGGGGCTTCACGCGGGGTTTGGGTTGGGCCGGATCCTTGATGATGTTTCGCCGTTTCTGCGTACCGGGGATATTCTGATCATAGTCGCGGAATATTCTCATTTTACGAGTAACTGGAACGGAGTAAAAGAGACGTACGAGCTGATTTTTGACGCCCGGCAATTCCGGCTGCTGTGGTCTCCTTATTACGGACCGTCAAAGGAATTCCCCGCCTATTTAAAGTCGTTTCAGGGGAGGTTCCTCATTAAACGGTCCGCGCCACGGGATCATCCCCCTGTGTATTCCCGGGATGGTTTTAATGAATACGGCGATTTTGTAAAACATCTGAAGAATAAAAACCTGCCCTTTACCCCAGACGCCCCGAAAGAGAATTCGGAGGTTCCCAATCGTTTGTACCTCGATCATTTTTTTCAATTTGTTGACGATTTTTCCAGCCGGGGAATAACCGTGCTGCTTTCATATCCGAGTTACGAAGAACAATCCTTCCGTAATAACGCCGAGCTTATACAGGAACTGGACCAAGCCTTTCGGGGGAAAATAAATTTGCGGGTAATCTCAAAACCGGAATCCTATTGTTTTCCCACCGGTCTTTTTTATGATACAGCCTATCACCTGAACGCGGAAGGGCGGGTTATACGCACGGAGCGGTTGATCCAGGATTTAGAGGCAAGCGGGACGCTTCCGCGGCAGGGCGGCGCTGATCCCCTATAACTTAGAGGTTGAGCGGATAGACGCGCCCTTTGGTTTCCGGGCGGGAATCGCGGCGGGGCCGGCCCGCGGGGGTCCCCGTTCGGGCCCCCCATTGTAATGGGGGGTAACATTTTGAACGAGGCGGCGCGGCTCCTTGACCAATTTTTTTTTACCCTTTATACTCATTTTGTACTTTACCTAAGGAAAGGAGAAACGTTTCATGGCCGTACGCACCTTTAGCCGGGGGTTAAAGCTGGATACCCGGAAGCGCGCCACCGAGGGAAAACCGGTGGAGCCCGCCCCCTTTCCCAGGCAGGTTGTGATCCCCGTAAACCAGCACTTTGGGGCCCCCAACAAGGTTATTGTGGCCGCGGGAGACCGGGTTACGCGGGGGCAGCGAATCGCCGAAGGCGCCGCCCCGGGACCCATGACCGTGCCGGTCCACGCGTCTATTTCCGGGACGGTCAAAAAGATTGAGCCCCGGCTTCAGGCGAATCAGACCGACGGCCTCTGTGTTATCATCGAGGCCGGGGAGGGGGAAGATCCGTCCAGCGCCGTTTTTATGCCCCCCCTGGATCCCCTAAGCGGCGCCAGGGAAGAGGCTCTCCAGCGGATCAGGGACGCGGGGATTGTCGGCATGGGGGGGGCGGGATTCCCCACCCACGTCAAGCTGGCCCCCCCGCCGGACAAGGCCATTGACGTGATCCTCGCCAACGGCGCCGAATGCGAGCCCTACCTTACCATTGATGAGGCGGTGATTACCGAAAAACCCCGGACGCTCATCACCGGCCTGGCGGCGGTAATGAAGATCACCGGGGTAAAGCGGGCGATCATCGGCCTGGAAGACAACAAGGCGGAACTGGTTCCGGTACTGGAAGAGGAAATCCGGCGGAACGAATACACAAAAAACCTGGACGTAACCGTGGGGCTTTGCAGGACCCTCTATCCCCAGGGGGGCGAAAAGATGCTTATCAAGGCGCTGCTGAACCGGGAAGTTCCCTCCGGGGGGCTTCCCATGGACGCGGGCTGCATCGTCCAAAACGTGGGGACCCTGGTGGCTGTCGCCGAGGCTTTTACCCTGGGGAAGCCCCTGATCGACCGGGACCTGACTGTTTCCGGCGGGGCCTGCAGGACCCCCAAAAATATCAGGGTTCCCATAGGAACCCTGATCACCGATCTGCCCCCGGAATTTATGGCCCTTGACAACGACCGCCTGCGAAAGATCATCTTTGGCGGCCCCATGATGGGAAACGCCGCGGTTACCGCCGCCATTCCCATCCAAAAAAACACTTCGGGGGTTATTTTTATGACCCGCGAGGAAACCCTGGCTGACTCCGAGGGGCCCTGCGTACATTGCGGGCGCTGTATCCGGACCTGTTCCTGCCGTCTTTCCCCGGTGATTATGAACATCGCCCTGGAATCGGGGGACCTGAACCAGGCGGTCCGGGCGGGGCTCATGGACTGCGTTGAATGCGGCAGTTGTACCTATGTGTGTCCGGCGCGGATTAAGCTGGTTCAGCGTTTCCGGGTGGGAAAGCAGCGTCTGCGGGCCGCGAAGGCCATGTCCCAAATGCAGACCCGGGCGGAGAAAAAACAGGAACAGGCCCCGCCGCCGCCGGAAAAGGTAACGGGTTCCTCGAATCCGGGAAGGGCTTAAATCGCCCTTGGCGGACGCGGGAAACGGCGGCGGCCTTTCGCGATGAGGCGATGATGGGAACGGTTCACGGGACGCCGCCGGGAGGCGGGGACGCGCTTCCGCGGCGGGCAAGCGCGAGGAAATTGGTTTTATACGCCGCTAGGAGGCGGCTTGTACATGCCTGAGTTATACGTACAATCGAGTCCCCACATAGGCAGTCCGGTGAGCGCCCGGTTGATCATGGGCCATGTGTTGATCTCCCTGGCGCCGGCGGCGATCTTTGGGGTGGTGATCTACGGCCTTCCGGCCCTGGGGGTGATCCTCGTTTCCATGGCCGCCGCGGCGGCGGGCGAGGCCCTTTTCCGTCTGGTTACCCGCCAGAAAAACCGGATCAGGGATCTTTCCGCGGCGGTAACGGGGCTGCTTTTGGCCCTGGTGCTGCCGCCCGCCACCCCCTTGTGGATGACCGCTTTGGGGGCGGTGTTCGCCGTGGTGGTGGCCAAAGAATTCTTTGGCGGCCTGGGGGCCAATGTGTTTAACCCCGCACTTTCGGGCCGGGCTTTTCTGCTGATGAGCTTTCCCGCCGCCATTACTACCTGGACCATTCCGGGAACAGACGGGGTAAGCGGCGCTACTCCCCTGGGGATCATCAAAATGGGGGGGGATACCGCCGAAGTGGGCCGCCGGCTTACCGAGGCGGGGCTTTCCGCCGGGGCGGATTACGCCTCAACCCTCAGGACCCTCTTCATAGGGAACCGGGGGGGGACAATCGGGGAATCATCCATAATGTTGATCGCGGCGGGCTGCCTCTACCTCCTGATTACCAAGGTGATCGACTGGCGGGCCCCCCTGGCGATGCTTGTTTCCGCCTTCACGCTTGCCCTGCTTTTGGGCATGGACCCGGTTTTCGGCGTCCTGGCCGGAGGGCTCTGTTTTGGCGCCGTTTTTATGGCCACCGACTATACCACGGCTCCCATGACCGCAAAGGGAAAGGTTATCTTCGGCGCCGGGGCGGGGATCATCACCGTGTTGATCCGGAAGTGGGGAAATTACCCCGAAGGTGTTACCTACGGCATCCTGATTATGAACGCCGTTACCCCTTTCCTTAACCGGCTTCTCCAGAAAAAGTACGGTTACACCCCGCCGGTAAAGGCCCGGTCCGCCGCGGCCGCCAAGGGGGCCGCCAAATGAAACTTTGGGGTATTGTTAAGCTTGGGCTGGTGTTGATGATCTACGCCGCGGCGGCCTGCGTGGGCCTTGCCTTCGTGTACGCCGGAACCCAGGCCACCATAGAAAAACGAACCCAGGCCGATCTGGAAACGGCCCTGAAGGAACTCTTTCCCGGGGCGGATGGTTTTGAGGCGATTACCGCGGCCGCCCCCGGCGGCGTTATCGTCAGCGCCGATCCGGGGGTAAGCTTCGAGGGTGAATACGCCATTAAGCGGGGGGGTAAGCTTGTCGGCGCCGCCCTGCGGGCTTCCGGGGGAAGTTACGGCGGCCCGATCAAAGTGCTGGTGGGGGTAAACGCCGGGGGAACGATCAGCCGGATTAAAATAATGGAACACGCCGACACTCCAGGATTGGGGGCCAACGCGGGCAAGGCCAACTACTATGTGGACAAGGCTTCGGGCCTTACCTTTTACGGCCAGTTTTCCGGCAAGTCCGTCCTCGACCCCTTTGAGCCCAAGGACGACATTATCGCCATCACCGCCGCCACCATAACAAGCCGGGCGGTGTCCAGGGTGGTAAAGGCCGCCGGAACAGCGGCGTTCCAGTGGCTTGCCATCAACGGCGGTGAAGCCGCCGGAGGAGCGGATCAATGAAGATAGTGAGTATTTTTACCAACGGCCTCGCGCGGGAGAATCCCCTCCTGGTTTTGATGATTGGTCTCTGTTCGTCCCTGGCGGTAACCACCGAAGTGGCCAACGGTATAGGGATGGGGCTTTCCATGACTTTTGTACTGCTCATGTCGGAAATCGTAATCAGCCTGTTTCGCGGGCTGATCCCAAACTCCATCCGCATACCGGTATTTATCATCGTCATCGCCGCCTTTACCACGGTGATCGACTATGTGCTTAAGGCATACTTTCCCGACCTGTCCAAGGCCATGGGGGTCTTTATTCCTCTCATCGTGGTAAACTGCATCATCATGGGCCGGGTTGAGTCCTTTGCCTCCAAGCAGCCCCTGGTCCGCGTAATCGCCGATTCCCTGGGCATGGGCCTGGGGTATACCTGGGTGCTTACGGGGATCTCCGTGGTCCGGGAACTTCTGGGCGGCGGCACGCTTTTTTCCCAGCCGGTGCTGCCCGGTGGTTTTGAGCCGATCCTGTTTTTTACCCTGCCGCCGGGAGGGTTCTTTGTGTTCGCCCTTTTTATCGCCCTTAACTTAGGCATGAGGACCCTGTTCGGCAAAGCCGGAAAAACCGGCGCCGGGGACTGCGCCGAATGTCCCGCCGCAGGCTGCCAGGGCTGTGTCATAGGGGAGAGACAACCATGAGCCTCTTTAAAATATTTATCGCCGCCTTCCTCATCGACAATGTGGTGTTGATGCGCTTTCTGGCCCTGTGCCCCTTTATAGGGATGAGTACCGATGAGGACAAGTCCATTGGCATGGGGCTGGCCGTTACCTTTGTAACGGTCCTGGCCACCGCCGTAACCTGGCCCATTTACCGCTTTGTCCTTTCCAGGGACGGGATCTTCGCCTCCCTGGGGGGGCTGGAATTCCTCCAGATCCTCGTGTTTATCCTGGTTATCGCCTCCCTGGTTCAGCTGGTGGAATTCTTCCTTAAAAAGATGATCCCCGGCCTTTATCAATCCATGGGGATATACCTGGCCCTGATCACCACCAATTGCGCGATCCTGGCGGTAACCTTTGACGTATGGTCCAAGGGCTACAACTACCTGGAATCCCTGGTATACGCCGCGGGGGTGGCCCTGGGGTTCCTCCTTTCCCTGCTTTTAATGGCGGGGATCCGGGGGCGGATCAAGACAAGCCCCGTGCCGTCCTTTCTTAAGGGGACGCCCATCCTCTTTGTTACCGCCGCTTTGCTTTCCATGGCCTTCATGGGATTTGGGGGGCTGGTAAAATGATTGTTTTAATCACGGCGGCCTTTGCCGCGGTACTTGCCCTGGCCCTGGGGCTGGCCCTGGGTTTATTCAAGGAACTCTTTAGGGTGGAGGAAAACCCCCTCATCGGCCAACTTCGCGAGGTTTTACCGGGGGCCAACTGCGGGGGCTGCGGATTTCCGGGCTGCGACGGCTACGCCGCCTTTGTGGCCTCCGGGGGGGATGTAACCCGCTGTACCGCGGGGGGAAAGGCCGCCGCCGAAGCCCTGGCCAAAATTATGGGGGTAAGCGCCGCCGCGGTAACCCCCATGGTGTCGGTCCGCTGCTGCCTGGGGGCCAACGACGTGGCGGTAAAGCGGGGGATCTACACCGGCCTGGAAACCTGCCGGGGGGCCAAACTCGCCGGGGGAACCAAGCTCTGCGCCTGGGGCTGTGTGGGATTCGGGGACTGCGTAAAGGTCTGCAAGTTCGGCGCCTTAACCATGGGCGGCGACGGCCTTCCCGCGGTGAACTGGGGAAAATGCGTGGGCTGCAAGGTCTGCGTGGCCGAGTGCCCCCAGGGGATCCTCCGGGTAATCCCCAAGGACAAAAAGGTTACCCTGGCCCTCTGTTCCAACCGCAACCCCCTGCGGGCGGCGATCCGAAAGACCTGCCGGCTGGGGTGCATCAAGTGCGGAATTTGCGTTAAACAGTGCCCGGAACAGTGCATTGTGCTGAGCGACGGAATCCCCCTGGTGAACTACGATAAATGTACCGCCTGTGGAACCTGTGAGCAAAAGTGTCCCACCAAGGTGATGCGCGTATTATGAGCGGCGGCGGCCGTATATCCCTCCCATGATCCTCCCCAAACGCCTGGCCCTTCTTATCGCGGGAGCGGTGTTAATGGCCTTTAACCTCAACACCTTTGTCCACGCCGGTTCCCTCATTCCCGGGGGCTTTACGGGACTGACCCTGCTGATCCAGGAATGCGGCCGCCGGTTTTGGGGAATCGTCCCGCCCTTCAGCCTGATCCTCTTTATCCTCAACGCCGTACCGGCGGTGATCAGCTTCCGCCATATCGGTAAATGGTTCAGCGTCTATTCCTGCCTGGTGATTGTCGTCAGCGGCCTCCTGACGGATTTTATGCCCCCCCTGTTTATCGAACTGATCCAGGTCCACGACACCCTGCTTTCCGCGGTCTTTGGGGGCCTCCTCAACGCCCTGTCGATCAGCCTCCTTCTGCGGGCCGGGGCCACCTCCGGGGGTACGGACTTTATCGCCATCTTTATCGCGGAAAAGTACCACAAAGACGCCTGGATGTACATTTTTATAGGCAACTTCGCGCTCCTGGCCGTGGCGGGGTATCTGTTCAACCTCAACGCCGCCCTTTATTCGATCATCTTTCAATTTACCACCACCATGGGGCTTAACGCCCTGTACAAGGGCTACCAGCAGATGACCCTGTTTATCATCACCTCCAAATCAAACGAGGTGTACAATTTAATCCGGGATGAAACCAACCACGCCGCCACCTCCTTTACCGGGGTGGGCCACTACGAAAAGTCTGAACGGGTCATGCTGTATTCGGTGGTGTCCGCCCCGGAGGTGCAGAAACTTATCCGGGGGATTAAGCGGATCGATCCGGCGGCGTTTATCAACGTGATCAAAACGGACCAGCTGGGGGGCCGGTTCTACCGGAGACCCAAGGATTAACCGCGGTCGCGCCAAACGCCCGAGCGCCGGGCCGCCGCCCTTGCATGTTGAAGGCCGCGCCCTTCACAGACGTTCACGCTTTCCGCCGGCTTTCCCGCCGGGGCCGCCCCGTTTTGGGGGGCCGGAACAGAAACCATCCGGCAAAAAGGGTCAGCTCAAAGAGAAGATAGAGGGGTACGCCCAGGGCCACCTGGGAGGCCACGTCCGGGGGGGTACAGAGGGCGGCGGCCAGGAAGATGAGGAGGATGATGTGGGGCCTGGCCCGGGCCGCGGTCCGGGGGCTGACAATCCCCAGGGCGAAACCGAGGAGCAGAAGCAGCGGGGTTTGAAGGAGAAGGCCGGCGGCGAGCATCAGGGCGTAGAGCAGGGTCAGGTAGTCCTTGAAGCCCCAGAGAGGTTCGATACCGTCGGCGGCGGCGAAGCGCAGAAAGAATCCCAGGACCGAGGGGGAAAGAAAACGGTAGGCCGCCCCGGCCCCGGCGATGAACAGCGCCGGCGCGGCCAGCAGGGCCGCCGCGGTCCAGCGACGCTCCCTTCCCCTCAGGGCGGGCCAAACAAAGAGGCCGATCTGCGAAAGGCAAAAGGGAGCGGCCGCCACAGCGCCGGTCCAGAGGGCAAGGTGGAGGTAGGCGGTAAACTTTTCGGCGGGGCCGAAGACATGGAGCTTCACCCCGAGCCCCGAGACCGGCGCCATGAGGAAGGCCGCGATATGTTCCGAAAAGACAAAGGCCGCCGCCGCCGCGAGGACAAATACCGCCAGGACAGCGATTACCCTGCGCCGCAGTTCCTCCAGGTGGGGAACCCACTCCCCCGGCGGCCCGCCGCCGCCGCCTGGAGGGGTCTCCAGGGGACTGTCTGGAAAGCCGCCCGCGGGGCTTTCAGTTTCCGTCCCCAGCCTCTTTCCCGCCCTCCGGATCTTCCGGTTCCTTGGACTTGGTAACGCCGCTAAAGGCGGACTTAAATTCCCGAATAGCCTCCCCCGCGGCCCGGCCCACCTGGGGCAGGCGCTTGGCCCCGAACAATACCAGCGCCAGCACCACCAGCAGCGCTATTTCTCCCGCTCCTAAACGCATATAAACCTCCTAAAAGGGGAAATCCCCCGTTTCTTCCACCCGCAGCGCGTCGCCGGCCTCTTCCGGGGGGCGGGGCCCCTCCGTAAGGGTCTGCTCCGCCGCGGCGGTAATGATAAAGGCCCGGGGCTCGGCGGGGCAGGCCGCGTAGCAGGCCCCGCAGCCTATGCAGTACCGTTCCTCGAAGAGAGGCCTGGTAAGCCAGGGAACCCCCGATTCGCCGTAGGGAGCCATGACGATGGCCCCGGTGGGGCAGACCTCGGCGCAGGCCCCGCAGGATTCCCGCCGGGTATTGACCACGCAGCGCTCAAAGAAAAGACTCGACAGAGCCACCCGGGTACGGCGTTTTTCCTCCAGCCCCAGGGGGCGGATAGCCCCGGTGGGACAGACCTTGCCGCACTCGACGCAGTTGTACTGACAGCCCGCGTCCCGGTAATCCAGGGCGGGCTGGAGGGGGGGCCCGCTCACCTTGAGAACCCTCACCGGGCAGGAGGCGGCGCAGGCCTGGCAGCCCACACAACGGGCCGCGTAGCGGCGGCGGCTCCCCGCCCCCGGGGGAAGTATAGGGTCCCCCGCTTTGGGCGGGGAGAACGGCCCGGTTCCGCCGCCGGAACGCCCCGGAACACCGCTTCGCAACAGCGCCGCCCCGGTCTTGATACTGGGCCCCAGCAGGTAGGCCGCCCCGCAGAGAAGCGAGGCCCCGCCCGCCCCCCTCAGGAAGCTCCGGCGTCCCTCGTCCACCTCCACCGGGGCCTTTCCCCGCCAACCGTAGCCCAGGGCCCCCCGGGGACAGGACGCCGCGCAGGAAAGGCACAGGACGCAGCGCCCCCGGTCCAAACGCTTCGCTTTTGAGTCCACGCAGGCCGCGGGGCACTTTTTTTCGCAAACGCCGCAGGAAACACAGCGGGAAGAGAATCGCGGGCCAAAGGGGGCAAAGGAGGAAACGAGGCCCAGGGTAAGCCCCACCGGGCACCAGTCGCAGAAAGCCCTGCCCCGGAAAACCGCCAGGACAAGGATAAGAACCAGGGGAAGGCCGATAAGCAGGGCAAAGACCCCCCCTCCCCCCGGGCCGCCGGCCAGGACCCGGACCGCGCTCATGCCCCGCCCAAAGGTGGAAAGGGGGTCCGCCGCCATCATAAGCGGGGAAAAGGCCAGGGCCGCCCCCAGGCCGGCAAGCGGAAGAACCAGGTAACGTATCCCCCGGGGGGGAACATAACCGGAACGGAAAAACCTCCGGGGCCGCCTCCCCTGCCCTCCCCGGGGCCGCGGGAACCTCCCCGCCCGCCAGCACAGTTCCTGCAGGGTTCCCAGGGGGCACAGAACGGAACAGTAAACCCTGCCGAACAGGAGGGTTAGGAGGAGAAGGGCGATAACCATGAGACCCGCGATACCGATTCCATAAAGCGCGGCGGAAAACTGTCCCTTCACCAGGGGAGCCAGGATTCCGTTGGAGGAAAGGCCGCCAAAAAGGAAGGCCCGGATAAAAAGCCCCAGTACAGCCAGGGCGATAACCAGGCGGACCACCGCCGGGACACCGCGCGAAAATCCGCCGGTCCCTTTTTCCGGGGACGGAACGGAAAGGGACATCTACAGGGTTACCCGGGAGATATTCAGCCTGGAAAGATCCATCTGCCCAAAACCCGATTCCGCGGCGAGGCGCACGCACTCCACCTCCCCCTGCCGGCGGCCAACCAGCATGGACGCCGCCGTATCCGCCGCCACAATATCCGGGGAGATGATCAGCGAGCCAATCTGGGCCACATCGGCCAGGTTTCCCCCCCGGGGGCCGTTTTTGGTGATCACCCGGTAGGCGTCCACAATATTAAGGTCCGGCTTTTTGGCGTAAAGGAAATCGGCGATACAGGTTTGAAGCCCGCTGGAGTGATAGACCCGCCGGTTCCAGACACAACCCATGAGGTTCTTCATGGACCCCGTAAGCCCCGCGCCGCCATGGTGTTTCAGCACGGGAACGCTGATAAACACATCGGCCTCCAGGAGGGTCTCGTGCACCAGCGCCTCCTTTAACCTTCTGCCGTTAAAAACCACCCGGTGGTAGTAACCCTCCCGTTCCGCGGGAGCGTAAACCGCCCCCGCGCCGGTGGCCGCGGCGAGGATGCCGTTGGTTTTAACGGCGCTTTCCCAGTAGTCCAGGGAATGATCCATCACAATCACCCGCCGGGCCCCCGCGTCCCGGCAATGCTTAACCACCGCCGCCACCAGGGCGGGGGAGGTATTGGAGGCGTATTCGGGCGCCAGATCCCAGGACATATTGGGCTTGATCACCACGGTTTGCCCGTTTTTGACAAACCGCCCCATGCCGCCCAGGATCCGCATCCCCCGGTCAAACATCGCCTGGGGGCTTCCACCCTTAAGAGCCACCAGGTCGGGGTAGTTCTCCTGCGCGGCAAGCCCGGCCTGACTACGCAAGCCCTTGGGTAAAAGAAGCAGCCCCGCGCCAAACCCCAGGGCGGCCGTTTTTTTTAGGAATTCCCGTCTGTCCATCCAATCCCCCCTTTGTTTTGTAACGTTTTAGTAAACGCCGATAAACACTGCCCTTTAAGGATACCAAAGGGATCCCATTGGGACAAGTCCCGCCCAGAGAAAGCGCGCGAACCGGTGAGCGCGTCAGGTCCCTCGATGTAACACGGCGTGGGCCTCGGCGAATGCCCCCATTAACGGAAAAATAAAAAAGGCCCGCCCAAAAAAGGCGCGCGAACTAGTGAGCGCGTTACCCTTCCTCAATGCGGCACGGCGTGGGCCTCGGCAAATGCCCCATTAACGGAAAAACAAAAAAGGCCCGCCCAGAAAAGGCGTGCGAACTAGTGAGTGCGTTACCCTTCCTCAATGCGGCACGGCGTGGGCCTCAATAAAAGCCCCCGTTACAGAAAAAATAAAAAGGCCCGCCTAGGGATGCGCGCGAACCGGTGAGCGCGTCAGGTCCCTCGATGTAACACGGCGTGGGCCTCGGCAAATGCCCCCGTTACAGAAAAAATAAAAAGGCCCGCGACACAAGCGCCGCGGACCCTGCCCTTGAGGCATGCCGGAAATATAGTGATTTGGGAGGGGAACTATAGGTCCGACATTATATATATCGGTAGTAAACGGGTTTTCTTTAATAGTTTTTTTAAAGCGGGCCCAATCCCGCCGCCCCGGGGCTATTGACCCTTAAAGAGGAGCTTGCCGGGGTCCTGGGCGGCGCCGTTCTTGCGAAGCTCAAAATGGAGGTGGGGGCCGGTGGACTGGCCGGTGGAACCTACCCGGCCTATGACGCTATTCCGGGTAACGGCGCTCCGGCGGGTAACGTTAATCGCGGAAAGGTGGCCGTAAAGGCTCACCCAGTTGTCGTTGTGGGCGATGATCACGTAATTGCCGTAAACGGCGTCGCTTCCCAGGTCTGCCACCGTTCCCTCCCGGGCGGGGTACACCTCCGTACCCAGGGGGGCGGCCAGGTCCAGGCCGTTGTGCCGCTGGGGCCGCCCCGTAAAGGGGCTGGGCCGCGTCCCAAAGGGACTGGTGATCCGGTAGGTCCGCAGGGGGTAGCGGAACCCTGGATTAAGAAAATAGCTCCGTTCCGTGGGGGAAAAATCCGCGCCGGGAAAGAAGAGAAACCGCCGGGACCCCCCATTACCCGGCAGCGTGATAACCACCCCCTCCTCCTTGTCCCGGGAAGAGGCGATAAGCTGCTCCAGGTCATTTTCGGGGGTTTCGGGGACAAAAATCCCCGGCATGGAGGGGAGCAGCACCGGCCCCTTCCACGCGGCGGCGTAACCTATCCGGTTAAGGGTGGCCAAGCCGGCGTAGGGAACGTTACAGCGGGCGGAAAGGCGAAAAAAATCCTCCCCTTCCGCGGGGGCGGCATAAACGTAAATCCGCAGGTACCCGGCAAGCTCCTGGGCGTCCAGGGAATTCCGGCGGCCAAAAAGCTTACCCCTCGCCAGTTCCACATCGGCCAGGTATTGTTTAAAAACGGGGTCCCGGTTTTCCAGCCGCTCTATGGAAGGAAAGCCAGCCGCCGCGGCCTCCTGGGCTCCCGCGGTTTCCCCCGCGGCAAAGCCCGCGAGGGAAAGAAGAACCAGAAAGACCGGATTCGGTTTCTGAAGAAACCGCCTCAACCCGCGGAAATGGCCTCGGTGGGGCAGACGGCGGCGCAGGCGCCGCAATCCTGGCACTTGGCCGGGTCGATCCAGCGGGCGTTGTCTTTTTCGGAGATCGCCTCCACGGGACATTCACTGTCGCAGGAGCCGCAGTTCACACAGGCGTCACTAATTTTGTAAGCCATGGTTTACCTCTTTAAAGTAAAATTTTTCCCCAGTATACCATAACAGGACCGGGACGCGCAAGTCTTTTTCGCGGCCGGGGCTAAAACGCCGCCGCCAACTCCGCCAGGGCCTTTTCCCGAAGGGCGATAACCCGGTCGCAGAAGGCGTCGAATTCCGGGTCGGCGGTCTGTAACTCCGGGTGGGCCAGAAGATAGGCCATGGTCCCCCGGATCCCCTGGTCAAAGCGGATTTGGGCGCTAAAACCGGGGACCAGGCGCTTGAGCTTGGCGTTATCAAAGACCACCGAGACGGCTTTGTCCCCCGTAAGGCCCCCCAGAAAGTCATAGTCCGGCCCCGCCTGGGCAAGGAATTCGCTGGACACATGGACGGCCTTGAGGGGTTTTCCCAGGGCGCCGGCGATGGCCTGGTAGATCTGGTTCCAGCAGAGGGTTTCATCCGAGGTGATCTGCACCGCCTCGCCCAGGGCCCGGCTGTTTCCCATCAGCCCCGTAAAGGCCCTGGCGAAATCGGAATTATGGGTCATGGTCCACAGGCTCGTCCCATCCCCATGGATGATCACCGGCTTACCCTCGATGATCCGCTTAACCACCTGCCAGCTTCCCTTTTTGCCGTGGACCCCCAGGGGGACTTTGCGCTCGTCGTAGGTATGGCTGGGCCGGACTATGGTAACCGGAAAACCCGTTTCCCGGTAAGCCCTAAGGAGCGATTCCTCGCAGGCGATCTTATTCCGGGAATACTCCCAGTAGGGATTGGCCAGGGGGGTTCCCTCGTTTACCAGGTAGGAGGAAAGGGGTTTCTGGTAGGCCGAGGCGGAGCTGACGTAGATGTACTGGGCGGTTTTTCCCTTGAGGAGCCGGAGGTCCCGTTCCACCTGGTCCGGGGTAAAGGCGATAAAATCCGCCGCCGCGTCAAATTCCAGCCCGGCGAGCTTCCGGGCCGCCTCCGCCTCGTTGGAGATGTCGCAGGCAATCTGGCGGAGCGTCCCCAGCGCCGGCCCCCCGGGGACCCTTTCCGCGGGGGCCCCCCAGGATTCGGGGGGGCGGTTCCCCCGGTTAAGGAGCCACAGATCCCAGCCCAGTTCCAACACCCGCCTGCTAATCGCGGCGCTGATTGTTCCGGTACCGCCGATAAAAAGTACTTTCATGGGGTTAGTATAGCGAAAGGCCGCGTCCAGTTAAAGCGGCCTCCCATCCCCGCCCCGCGCGCCGCCATGGATGGCGGTGTTACAATGGTTTTGGGGGTGAACTTTTCGGCGCGCCGGAAAGTCCCAAGCGATCCATCCGCGAGGACGCGGATGGATCGCGCGCCGCCGGTTACCGGTTTAGTTGTTCAGGGCCGCGAAATGCCGCCGGTTTGAACGGTACAGCTTGGTAAAAACCCGGTAGTTTTTCTCGTACACGGCGGCGGTGGATTTGTCCGGCTCGAAGGTTTGTTCCGCCGTGATTCGGGACGCGGCCTGTTCCACCGATTCGGTAAGACCCAGGCCGGCGGCCATGAGCATTGCCGCGCCCAGCGCTCCCGCGTTCTGCGGGTCCCGGGGCCGCTCTATCCCGCGGCCGGTAATATCCGCCAGTATCTGGCAGATCAGCGGGGAACGGGCGCCGCCGCCGGCCACCCGGAGGGTTTCGGAGGTGGCGATCTTCGCCGCCTGCTTTTCCAGCATCCAGCGCTTGTGCAGGCATATCCCCTCCAGCACCGAGCGTATCAGCTCCGCCCTGCCGGTACGCAGCCCGGTGTTGAAAAAACCGCCCCGGCAGCCAGAGTCCTCAAAGGGGCAGCGGTTTCCCGGCAGCCAGGGCATAAAGATGACGCCGCCCGAACCGGCGGGAGCGCTTGCGGCTTCCGCGCACATTGCTTCTACGCCGAGGCCAAGGATTCCCCCCAGCCATTCAAGACACTTGCCCGATGTTTCCATTTCGGCGAAGTAGTTGTACTTGCCTTCTTCCGCGCCAACGATGGACGCGATCATCGCCGAAACGTCAACCAGCCGCCGGTCCGTTACCGTGGATACCCAGCCCGATGTGCCGATGTAGACGTGGGTCTGCCCAATCGAGGCGCTTCCCGCCCCTATCCCGATAAGCGCCGAATCCCCCGCGCCGGCAAAGACCCGGCAGCCGGTACTCAGGCCGAGCCGGGCCGCGGCTTCGGCGGTAAGCGTACCGGCCATATCGGTTGACCGGATAATGTCCGGCAGATGATGTTCGTTCACCCCGTGCAGGGCGCAGACGGGGGCGCTCCAGCGCTTCCGCCCGGTGTTGTACAGCATGGTGGCAAACGCCGAATCTTCGGTCATCACCATGCGGCCCGTGGCTTTCAGCAGCAGAAAATCCTTGACATCAAGCCACTTGCCGATACGGCTGAAAACAGCCGGTTCGTTTTCCCGCACCCAGGCGTATTTGAAAACCGGGTCTTTCGCGCTGCCCGCCGCGACGCCGGTTTCCGCCAGCGACACCAGCAGTTTCCGTATCGCCACGCCGGCCACCGGCAGAAACCCGTTTCCCCAGGCTTCAAACTGTCCGGCGGCCCGTTTGTCCATGTAGCTCATCGCCGGCCTAAGGGCATTGCCGGCCTCGTCAACCAGCACCAGGCCCTGCATCTGCGAGCAGAAGGAAACGGCGGCGATGTCCCGGGGGCGCAGACGGGAAGAGGCAAGCAGTTCGGCGGTGGTTTCCGCCATGCTCCGCCACCAGTCCTCCGGGTCCTGCTCCGCGCCGCCGTCTTCGGTTATGGTCAGCCCGTACCTCCGGGCCGCCGCCGCCACGAGCGAGACGCCGTCGTCCAGCCGGTACAGGCAGCTCTTGTTCCCCGTTGTCCCAATATCGTAGGCGAT
>JAIRPD010000051.1 GCA_031257195.1 Treponema sp.
TCCGGGCGCAGCGCGAATATCTCCGAGCGCCGGAGACCAGCCCAGTACATCGCGGCGCATACCGCCTTTTCCATTTTGTCTTTGAAAACATCTTTCGAGCTAAAGAGCTTTACAACCTCCGTATCGGTAAGGATGTCTCGTGGATTCGATTTCACGGAGACGGGTGCATCAATGCTCTGAAAAGGGTTGAGCCAGCGGGGGTGGGTTTTTCCGTACTCCCGAAACGCCATACGGACGAATTTTACAGCCTTCTCGAACGTGCGGGTTCCTGCCATTTTGTGCGCTTTCCACTTTCCATCTTTGTTCTCAACTCCTTTTTTGGGCAGGCATACTTTGATTTCACCTATCCGGCTCATAAACTCAAGCATATCGGTCTGTTCGAGATCCTTGATATGCCGCCGCATGAGCGGGTCATCTTTAAGGTAAACGTTATACATCCCCTGATAACACAGAATTGTTGCCGGGGAGTACGGACGGTTCTGTGCCGTAATACGCGCTGACCGGGGGTTGCCCTCGAACACGGTAAACTTCCGTAACCAGTCACCAACAAGCGGATCATCGGACGGAAACTCTGTTTTTCGGGGATCGTCTTCCTTTTTTAGGTACTCAATAAGGGCGACCGCCCCGCGCTCCGCGAAGGCTTTCGACCCCGGCCTGCGGTACATCGCCAGTGTGTCGGGAAAATGGGTGAAACTCCGCCTGTTCCACACCCGGTATGCGGGGCGGGGCAGGCCGGAGGCGGCAGTCAGGGTCAGTATGAAGGTCTGGCTGTCATTCCGTTTTTGGACAACAAAGGGCTTTGAGATTCGGGCCATCGTGAATCCTCCTATGAAAATTCTTGCACGATTCATGCACGACGGACATTTTGACAGTGGATCGCCCTTAAAATTTCCTCCTTAATTCATTATCTTATAAGGAATTACGTTTCACGTCCAGAATGGTTTGAACCGTATATCACCGGCTTTGGGACGAGGTTGTTGATTATACCGCCGGGGGTACATACCCCGATCCGAACCCGCGGTTCACCGGGTATGTACCCTTTCCAATAACTCTTTTGCCGGCGGGGTATCGTCAGAAGAAATCCCGATACCTGTCTATGTTCGAAGCGTCGATCACGACAAGCTCAATATTCTGCTCTTTGGGAATATTTTTATCTCCCGCGAAATATTTAACCGCCGTGTCGCAGGCCATACGCACGATTCCTTCGGGTGGGACGCCAATGAACATCATGTAATAGGTGTCATTGTTCGCGATGGTTTGAAAAGACTCGCTTCCCCAGGCTCCTGAACTCACGACTTTTGTGTCTTTAACGCCGTTGGTTTGCAGGGCAATACGCGCCCCAAAAGCGCCGTTATCAACCGCCGCCCAGATCACATCGATTGGCTTGGCGATATTATTGGTCACGGTCCGGTCGGCCAATTCGCGTTCACGGGCGGCGTCCTGCTCAAACACATAGGTGATATTTTCCTTGCCCAGGCCTTTCTCAATTTCTTCCTTAAAGGTCTGTGAGCGGACAGCGGTGGCTGGTACGTCAAGCATCTGCAGCACCCCAACCTTGAGCTTGCCGCCAAGGTTCTTTTTCGCGTAGTCGGCCACATAGCGGCCGGAAAGCCTGCCTGTTTCCGCGTGGTCCCAGGCGATATGCGACACAAGTCCGGGCCAGCTCGTGGTGGTGTCGAAGGCTATAACCGGAATACCCGCGGCTTTTGCCTTGTCAAGGGTCGCGTTGATTCCCTGTGATTCAGCGACGGGGGCGATAAATATTACGTCATACTTTTGCGTAATAAAATCCTCAAGCTGCTTTTGCTGTGTTTCGGAATTGCTGTTTCCGTCCTGAATGTTCACTTCGGCGGCGCCGAGTTCCCGCCCGATTTTTTCGAACATGTCATGTACGCCGTTGTTCCATTCGTCGTACAAGGTACTCTGTGCGACGGCGATTCTTTTGCCCGCGAGAGGACCCGTCCCCGCCGCCTTGGGGGCGCTCTTTTGACAGCCCATAAAAACGCCGCAAGACATTGACAAGATCAACGCCGCGCCGGCGCGCGCCCAAAATTTTGTGTTTTTCATAACCTTCCTCCAGTCAAAATATTTAACAGCGAAGTGATTTTCGCCATCTTCCGATAGAAACCGCGCGGTTACGCGTCCGCCGCCTATACGCAAAGCGCCATGATTTTCTCCTGCGTCGCCTCGCCCCGGGACAACTCACCCGTGATTTTACCTTCATGCATCACCAGTATCCGGTCGCTCATGCCAATAATCTCGGGAAGTTCCGATGAGATCATCACGATAGCCTTACCCTGTTTTACCAGTTCATTCATCAGCGCGTAAATTTCAGCCTTGGCGCCCACATCGACGCCCCGGGTCGGCTCATCCATGAATATAACATCGCTTCCCCGCAGCAGCCATTTGGCGATGACGACTTTCTGCTGATTGCCTCCTGATAAAAACAGCGCCTGCGTGTTAAGGGAGGCCGTCTGAATCCGCAGCTTGCGGACATACTCTTCGGCGTATTTGTTTTCCAGCGCGGGCCGCACAATTCCCGCCCTGATAATCGCGGCGATATTCACCATGGATATATTCTCTTTTACCGCCAGAATTTGAACGACCCCCTGTGATTTACGATCTTCCGGCACCAGGCCAAGCCCGTTTTTTATCGCCCGCCTGAAAGTTTTGAACGATTGTTTTTCGCCGTTAAGGCAGATTTCGCCCGCGTCTATTTTGTCGATCCCAAGGATGGCGCGGACTGTTTCCGTGCGCCCGGAGCCGACAAGTCCCGCGATTCCAAGAATCTCGCCGCGGCGGACCCGCGCGTTAATGTTTTCCAGCACCCCTTTTCTGCAAAGACCCCTCACTTCCAGGATAACATCGCCAAATTCAACGGTTTCTTTCGGGTATTCGTTGACAAGTTCCCGGCCTACCATCATGGAGATAAGTTTTTTGCGGTCCATGTCCTTTGTGGGAAGCGTGTCTACGTGCCTGCCGTCCCGAAGAACGGTAACAGACTGGGTAAGATCAAAAATCTCCTCAAGCCGGTGGGAAATATAGATCACCGTCAGTCCCCCGGCGTTGAGTTTCCGGATTATGTTAAACAGTATTTCCTGCTCTTTTACCGTAAGAGTCGCCGAAGGCTCGTCCATAACAAGAATTTGAGCGTTCAGATTAATCGCCTTGCATATTTCAACAATTTGTTTTTTGGCTACCGGTAAATTGGCGACCGTCTCATCCACATCAATACTGATGCCGATTTCATCAAGCATTTCCCTGGTTTTCTTCCGCATCGTTTTCCAGTCAACAAAGCCGTTCTTGAGCGCGAGATGGCCCAAAAACACGTTTTCCGTTACCGAAAGCGGCTCGGAGAGCTTGAATTCCTGGTGAACCACGCTGATCCCCGCAAGGCGCGCCTCGTGCGGGGTTTTGAAGGCCGATGGTTTTCCATTGATGAGGATTTCACCGGATTCCGCCTGGTAAATACCGGCCAGGGTCTTGATAAGCGTACTCTTGCCCGCGCCGTTTTCGCCCACCAGCGCGTGTACCGCCCCGCGCCGAACCGAAAAACTCACGTCGTCAAGCGCCCTCACCCCGGGGAAACTCTTGGTAAGCCCCCTGATTTCCAGAATAAACTCATCCATTGCCCGCGCTCCGTTAGCGTTTGTTGCGGACGACATCAATGGCGACGGCGCTGATTAGGACAATCCCTTTTAAAACAGGCTGAATAAAAGGATGGACATTCATCATCGTCATTCCGTTGAAAAAGAGGGTTAAAAAAATCGCGCCAAAGAGGGCCTGCGTGATTTTACCCTTGCCGCCGGACAGGCTGATTCCGCCTATTACGCACGAAATAATCGCGTCAAACTCATATTGATTGCCGTTTGTTACCGCCGCCGAGTCAAGCCGGGAAAGCAGAATCAGGCCGCCGAACGCGGCGATCAGGCCGGAGAGGGTAAAGACAGCGAGCTTTGTCGTCTTTACGTTGATGCCGGAAAAATACGCCGCCTCGGAACCGCCGCCAATGGCGTAGACGCCGCGCCCAAGCCGGGTGCGCCTCGAAACGAACTGAAAGATTACATACATTAAAACCATGATGATTACACTCACGGGAACGCCCCATTGGGCCCCGCCCGCGAAGCCGCGTCCAAGCCACTCTATTGAAAGGGGCATGCCGGAAATGGGCGAGGCCTTTGTCACAATCCGGGCCAGGCCAAAGCAGATAAGCTGCGTACCCAGGGTGGCGACAAAAGCGGGGATCTTGCAGAAAGCGATAAGAAAACCGTTCGCGGCTCCCATGACGCCGCCCATCATCAGCGCGATGGGCAGGGCTATTACCGGATCAATATGGGCAAACTTCATCATCCACGCGGCGAAGGCGCTGGTAAAACAAACCATCTGCCCCAGGGACAAGTCGAAATCGCCCAGGAGGAGGATGAGAGCCTGGGCTATGGCCACAACGGCGATGGGCGATGTCTGCTGAAGTATGTTTCTGATATTCCTGTAGGAGACAAAATATTCAGAGGAAAAAGCGTACACAACGCCAAGGACAACAATCGCCAAAACAATCGCGTAATTTTTGGTGAAAGCCGACAGCCAATTAAAGACGCCGGCGGTCTTTAATTTCCCGTTCAAAATCTTTATCTTCAGTTTATCGCTACCGATCATGGAACGCTCTCCAACGGATAAAATAGTAACGGCATCCCCTGGATTCTGGAATGGAGAAACCGGCCAATAACATGGACAATTACGCGAATTACGCGACAATAAAAACGATTATTATGTATGGCCCATATCCGGAACCTGGTATATACTGTCATTATCATATTGATTATCATATCAATCCGGGAGGCGGAAATAATGAGGGTGAGTGAAAGCCGGCGGCGGATTTACCGGGTAAACCGGTTTGACCCCCGCCGGGGCGCGGGGGAAAACGGGGCGGCCGCCAATGTGGACTGTTTCCCCTGGGGTGGTTTGGATGGAACGGACGATTACCGGCCCGCGACCAGCGCCGGAATGGCGTATACCGGGGATTCCCTGCTGGTGTTTATGGAAACCGCCGAAACCGGTTTACGGATCGAGCAAAAAGGTTTCAGCGGGCAGGTGTATACCGACAGCTGCATGGAACTTTTTTTAATGCCCGATCCCGAAAATTCCCGCCAGTACCTCAACTGGGAATTCAATCCCGCCGGGGCTATGTACCTGTCTCTGGGAAAAGATCGTTATGATCGCCTTGACCTTCCCGAAGAAAACTACCGGGAACTGTTTCAGGTGAAAACCCTGACGGGTACCGGCGGATGGAGCCTTGAGTACCGGATTCCCCTGTCTTTTTTGCGGCGTTTTTTCCCGTCCCTGGAACCGCGGCGGGGGCGCGCCATGCGGGGTAATTTTTACAAATGCGGCGATAAAACCGCCCGTCCCCACTTTGGCTGCTGGTCGCCCATCGATCTGCCCAGGCCGGATTTTCATTGCCCGGATTTCTTTGGCGATTTGATTATAGGCGAAGAGTAAACGCCCGCCCGGCGGACAGGGTTTCGCGGCCGCGCGATTCCCCGGTACATTCAGGACAATCACTGAAGGGCTTGCAATGACCCCCGGCGAGTGTCATTGGAGGGTGAAGGTAAGTTTTACCGGGTTGTGGTCCGAATTTATAAAATCCAGATCTATGGTTTTCGCGCTTATCAGTTCCACATTGGGGCTTAGGATAAAACCGTCGATGATGTAAAAGTCCCGGCCTTCCCGGGCGCCGTCGTAGGGCCTGTCCAGGGCGCGGCAGCTGGGGGCGGAGGGGTCGGCGGCGAAGGTCCAGCCCTCGCCAAAGAGGGAATCCTCCAGTACCGCGGGGGTAAAGTACCCGCTTGTTCCGGCGGGGTAAACGTCCTTGAACGCGGGAAAAACCTGGTTGAAATCCCCCCCGGCCACGCAGTAGTTCCCCGCCGCGTATTCGGTTTTTAAGAACTCCGCCAGAGCCCTGGTCTGCTCCCGCCGGCCGCCGCCGGAATCGTAAGCCTCCAGGTGAAGGTTTACCAGTACCAGTTCCGCGGCGCTGTTTTGAATGGGCACCCGTTCCACCAGGAGGCAGCGTTTAAGCTGGGCGATCCGGGTGGGCCAGGAAAAGGCCCCCGGCAGGGCGACGCGTTGGGCGGCGCTGACGGCGTAACTGTTCAGGGTTAAAAGGCCGCTTTCCACATTTCCTATAAAGCGGGGAAAGGGAACGGGGACAAAGGGGCACCGGTAATTTACGGCAAAGGCGGAGGAACCCTTCCAGGTTTGGGAAAAGTAATCCGCCTGGTCAACCCCGTAGGAGCGCTTGGCCTTGGAATCCACCTCTTGAAGAAAGATGATGTCCCCCGCGGCGGACGCTAAAAAAGCCTGGATGGCCCAGATGTTTTCCCCCACATTCCTGTCCGTGGGGGGCCGCACTCCCTTGCCCCCGTCCATAAAAAAATCCTGGCTGGCGTCTAAAGACGCGTAACCGATGTTCCAGGAGTAGAGTTCTATGGGCTGGAAACGGGAGGGCATAAGGCTTACGCCGCCGGAAACGTGAACGGGCTCCTGGGGGGCGGGTTTATACTCGTTGACGCTAAGCCACAGGACAAAGCCCCCCAGGACCAGCAGGATCAGAGCCGTCAGACCGGCCGCGCCGGTGATAACCATTTTAAGCCTTGACATGTAACTCCGTCTTAGTATTCAGTCTTGCCTTTTCGGTTCTTTTTCATCAATTTGCGGGCAATCGCCTTCTTCTTCCGGTTAAGGATTGTGGAGGGCTTCTCGTAATATTCACGTTTTTTATATTCCCGGATGATGCCTTCTTTTTCTACCATACGTTTAAAACGCTTGATGGCCTTTTCCAGCATCTCGTTATCGTCCACGACAATATGAGCCAAACGTTCTCACCTCCTTTCCCTAACGGCAGGGATAAACTTTTCCGCCGGGGCGGCCCGCCGGAAACGGCGGGATTATTCATTCAGTATACGCAGGATTTCCTCTTTGTCAAGGACCTTTTTGCCCAAAAAAGCCTCCGGGTCGGTATTTTCCGCGGCCACCCGGATCTCCCAGTGGAGGTGGGCCCCGGTGGCGAACCCCGTGGCTCCCGCCGTTCCCAGGGGGGTTCCCGCCTGAACGATATCCCCCTCGGCCGCGGCGATCTTGTCCATGTGGTAGTAGAGGGAATATACCCCCGGCATGTGCTCAATTACCACCGTATTGCCCGTGACGATCCGGGGCCGGGCCAGGACCACCCTGCCGGGGGCGGGGGCGGAGAGGGGAGTCCCCGTGGGGGCCCGCCAGTCAACCCCGGCGTGGATGGAGGCGCTGGTTCTGCCATCGGGGTACTGGTAGACCCGGCGGCCCCCAAAACGGCTGGTCTGGACCGTGGAATTGACGGGCATGATAAAATTCCCCGGGGCGTATACCGTTTCCCCCGTGGTAACCCAGATGGCCCACATCGCTTCCGCCTGGCGGGTCTTTTCCGGGTCCGGCTTGGAAAGAATGTCCGACATTTCCCCGGTTAGGCTGATCGTTTCGGTCAGAAACTGCCGGTCCCCGATGGTGATGTCCAGGGTCCGTAAAACCCGGCCCGCCGTCTCCAGCCGCAGGACCGCGGCCCCCGCCCCGGCGGTGGTGGGAACGGCCATAAGCGCGGCGAAGGCCGGACCCCGGTCTGTCAGTTCCCCCAGGTTAAAGAAAAAGGCCCGGTTAAGCTCCTTACCCCCCTTGATCAGCACGGCCCGCATCCGGGCGAAACCGGAGGCCCCTTGAGGTACGCCCTTGCCCGCGGCGGCCACCACAAAGGGCTCCCCGGGGCGCAGGGTTCCCAGGACAGCGGCCTTGAATTCCCCCAGGGGCGCGTTTCCCGCCGGAGCCTTTCCCCCCGCCGGGGGGGTCTGGGCGCGGCCGGGAAGCCCCGCGAGGAAAAGTAAAAGAAGCGCCGGAGCCAGCCGGCGCGCGCCGTTCCATGTCATAGGTTCACCCTCATTCCCGCCGTTACCATCCTTACCGGCTGTCCTGGGGGACCTTAAGGTCCACCACCATGATCTGGGGAGTCTCGGCGCCGTTAAACCAGTTCCGGTTTACCGTATATACCAGATCCACCGTATCCCCCAGCTTAAAATCCACGTTAATCCGGGCCGCGGCGTTCCAATAGACGGCGGGCCACTTGTGCTTTCCCGCGTCCAGGAGGAGTTTTACGTGCTTAAGCTCCTCCTTTCCCATAAGGTTGATGTCAGCTATTTTTAACCCCCGGGAAAGAAACATAAGGGACCGGTTCCTTTCGCCGTAGGGCTCAAAGCGATCCGCCAGGCGGAGGAGGTAGGGCTCTTTTTTGCCCTGGACCCTGGGATCGTCCTCGAACCTGGAGAGGTAGGCCAGGGGAATTTCCGCGTCAATCTCCAGCGCTTTTTCCGATTCGGGGGACAGTTCCATATTGGCGGTAAAGACCTTAAGCTGTTTCAGAAAGGAATCCCAGTTTGCCCTTTCCATGTTGAAACCCGCGGCGAAGTCGTGGCCGCCGTGGCGGTAAAACAGGCCGGAAAACTGTTCCAGGAAAAAGCCCAGGGGATAATCCCGGGCGGAACGGAGGGAACCCTTAATGTCGTTGTCTATTATGGAAAGAACCATGGAAGGCACGTTGAGCTTCGCCGCCAGGCGGCCCGCGATAAGCCCCGTAACGCCCTTCCGGGACTCGCCGGGCAGGGTCCCCTCCCTGATAAAAACCGCCATGTTGCCCGAATAGGTTTCCATGCTTTTCCTGGCCTCCGCCTCGGCCCGGGCGCTCAGCTCTTCCACCAGGCGCTTCCGTTCCCCGTTCATCGCCGTTATTTCCCGGGCCAGGTTTTCCCGCTCCTCCGCCGTTCCCCCCAGAAGCAGGGAAACGGCTTTTTTGGGGTCCCCCAGGCGGCCCGCGGCGTTGATCACCGGGGTAAGCTGCCAGGAAATGTCCGCGGCGTTTAAGGGCCGCCCCGCCAGGCCCTGTTTAAAGAGCAGGTCCGAAAGGCCGGGGCGGGGCTTTTTTTCCATCGACTCCAGCCCCTTTTTTACGATGAGCCGGTTTTCGTCCCTGAGGGGCATAATGTCGGCGATAGTTCCCAGGGCGGCAAGCTGCAGGTCCGCCCCGGTCTCCTCGTCAAAGAGGTTTTCCTTTTTTTGAACGAAGCTTACAAAAAGATTGGCCAGGACATCCAGTTCCCCCGGGCTCTGGCCGCGGTACTTGCCGATTTTTGACAGTTCCCGCAGCCGGAGGAGGCTTTTGCCCGCCGTCTGGGGGATAACCCTGCCCACCTCTTCGGCGATGTCCAGCATCTGTATCTCCACCCCCTTGCCGAAGGCCTGGGCCAGAAGCTTTGTCTGGGTCGGCAGATCCCAGCAGAGGATCTGCTGGCCGGCCAAAAACGCGGGCAGCCGGGTATTGGTGATTTTTACCGCCCCGGGGACTATCGTTTCGGCGAGGGTATCCACCTGGGCCAGATTACGGAGCTTGACGGTTTCGATGACCACCGAGTCGTTGCTGGGCCGGACATTGAGGAGGCAGATGGCCTGGCCGTATACCCCGCTCCGAGCGGCGAAACGCAGGGCGGAAACCAGCTTACAGGCCACGGCGCAGCCGGAAAGCTCCTTAAAGGGATAGCGGCCCGGCAGCTTGGGGTTTACCAGGGCGTCGGCCTCCGGCAGAACCTCCGGCGGGTTGTGATGGTCCGTTACCACCACCCCCACTCCCAGTTCCGCCGCCCGGGCGATTTCCGCGGCGTTGGAGATACCGCAGTCCACGGTGATGATCAGCGTGCCATAGGCGGCGGCGAATTCTTCCACCGCCCGCCGGGAAAGGCCGTAGGGCTCGTCGGCCCCGGGAAGGTCCCAGGAAACATCAAAACCCCCGCGCCGCAAAAAATCCGTTAAAAGCGCCGTTCCCGTGATCCCGTCGGCGTCCACGTCGCCGTAGACCAGCACCTTTTCCCCCTCTTCCTTGGCGGCGAGGATCCGTTCCACCGCGTCTTCCATGCCGGGAAGATCAAAGGGATCGCGGAGATACCGGAGATCGTTTTCCAGGTAGTAGCGGATCTCCTCCCCGGTACGAATTCCCCGGCGGAGCAGGATGGAGGCGGTGAGGGGATCGCAGCCGTATTTTTCCGAAAGGGCCTTAACCTCCTCCTGGGCCAGGTCCCTTTTACGCCAGTTCATTGACCGGGACCTTCCATGGTAGTTCCGCTTATTTCCTTGAGGATAAGCCGCCTCGCCGGCGGGGGCTCCCGGCCGTACTCCACGGCGTCCTCAAGCTGGGGCAGGGCCGCGGCCAGGCCCTCCTCCCCGGCGGCCCATACCGTCATAATCCGGTCTCCGGCCTTTACCGCCGCCCCGCTCTTCCGGTGGAACTGAATTCCCGCGGTGGGACTGACCGGATCCCCCGCGCGATCCCGGCCCACCCCCAGGACCACCGCGGCGCGCCCCGTTTTCCAGGCGTCCACGCGGCGGATGAACGCCCCCTCCGCGCCCGGGGGGACCCGGATTTCCGCGCTGACCGGGGAACGCCATTTACCCCGAAGTTCCAGGAGCTTTCGCGGATCCCCGCCCTGGCTTTCCACGTTCCGCAGGAAGAGTTCCCTGGGTTTGCCGCCGGCGATACATTCCTCGCAGAGCTTCCGCCCCTCCTCCGGGGAAGCGGCTTTGCCGCCCAGGACCGCCATCCGGGCCCCCAGCTCCAGGGTTACTTCCATTAGATCCGCCGGCCCGGTGGAAGGGGGCGATCCGTCTTTATCGGGCAGCCCGGCCCCTTCCAGGCAGTCCAGGCTTTCCTCCACTTCCAGAAAATTCCCCACCATGTTTCCCAGGGGCTCGTCCATATCGGTCAGGAGGGCGATAATCGTTTTACCCATGGCGGCGCCGGTGTGTACCAGAGACCGGGCCAGCTTTTCCCCCTCCGCGGCCTCCTTCATAAAAGCGCCGGAACCATACTTTACGTCAAAGACCAGGGCGGAGGCCCCCTCGGCGGCTTTTTTGGAAAGGATACTGGCGGTGATCAGGGGGATCGACTCCACCGTGGAGGTTACGTCCCGCAGGGCGTAGAGCAGCCGGTCCGCGGGAACCACCTCTTTGGTCTGGCCGGTCATGGCGAAACCGTCCCTTGCCAGGATGGCCTTGAATTCCGCCGCCCCGAGGCTGGTCCGGTAGCCGGGGATGGACTCCAGCTTGTCCAGGGTTCCCCCGGTGTGACCCAGGGCCCGGCCGAACATCATCGGGTCCCGGATGCCCAACGCCGCCGCCAGGGGGGCGAGGATAAGGCTGGTCTTGTCTCCCACCCCGCCGGTGGAATGTTTGTCCACCAGGGGGCCGGGAACGCCGGAAAGGTCCATTACCGCGCCGGATTTCAGCATCACGTCGGTGAGGGCCGCGGTTTCCCTGGGGCTCATCCCCCTAAAAAACACCGCCATGGCCCAGGCGGAAACCTGGTAATCGGGGATCGTCCCCGCCACATAGCCGGTGATGAGGAACTCCAGCTCCTCCCGGCTTAGCTCTTTTCCATCCCGTTTATGGGCGATAATGTCAACGGCTCTCATCGTTCCCCCGCCAATAGTCCGCTCCCCCCTCCAGGCCCAGACCCAGATGTTTGACCAGGACCTTAAGTTCCCCCAGGGAGGCGGCGTCCAGGCCGCGCCCGGCCAGTTCCCCCGGAGGCGCGTCCCGGGCCGCCAACAACCAGCGCCGGGCCTCCGGGCCCAGGGGCGGCCCGATCCCGCCAAAGGCTGCCCCGCTGAAAGCGGCCCTTTCCTGAAAGGCGCATTTCTTGCAGAGAAGACCCTCTCCCGGGACAAACCATGATACCCCATCATGGTCAAAGCCGCAAGCGCAGGAACCGCAGTGTTCCGGGTCGGGCCCGCTCCCCAGCAGGATCGCCCAGTTCCACAAAAAGTGGAGGCCGATCCTTTCGCAAAGCTCCTCGCCGGCGTTTTCCAGGGCGTCCAGGGACCGTTCCGCCAAACTCAACGCCCCGGCGAACGCGCCCTTGCCGGCCAGGCCGGGATCGCCGCCGCCCCCCCGCCCCGCCAGAATCGCCCGGGCCATCTGGAAGGCGGCGCCGCTCCGTTCGTAAAGTTCCCGCAGCCCCGGCCGCCAGGATTGGACATCAAAATCGCTGACCTTGCGGAAGTCCCTGGCCGGATCCCGGTATATCCACAGGGTCCCCGAATGAAAGGGAGACACCTGGGAACGGAGCCTGCTTTTGGGACCCCCAAAGAGGGTGGCGCTGATAACCCCCTCCTCCGCGCTGAGGAAGAGGGCCTCCCGGTTGGATTCCCCGGAAGGACGGACCCTCAGTACCAGGGCGGGAAAGGAAAAGGTTCTTCGCATGGTAAAGACGGCTTGGACTCCGCGCCGGGCGTTTTAGACGAACACAATCCCTTAGTCGGGCAACCCGGATTTGAACCGGGGACCCCAAGTCCCCCAGACTTGTACGCTAAACCAACTGCGCTATTGCCCGGCTAAAGGATCGTTACCTTAAAGAACCATACACCGCTTCTTCACGCTCTGTCAAGCCTCTTGTCCGCGCCGGGGCAATCCGCCGTCCCGGGCGGATTACCCTCGCTTGACCGCCCCAAAATAAAGGTATATCTTATTTCCAGATACGCGATGAAACGTTTTATACTGCCCGCCGTGCTAATCGTTATTATCTCCATTCTCCTGATGGCCGTGGGGAGCCTCCTGAAAAACCGGGGACCTTTGGCGGCCTTTCCCGAAATCGTCTCCGAAAAGTCGGACATCTCCGCCCACACGGTGATCAAGGAGGTACTCCCCATTGGGGAATACGCGACCCTGGCCTACCACTACACCTCGGTGGTGAAGGACGTGAATACTAAAGACATCCGGGGCTGGAATATTCCCTTTACCACCAGAAAGTACATCTTTACCTACGACGGGGCCATAAAACTGGGCATCGACGGAAGCCGGATCCAGGTGGAAGGGGCGGGGGCCGGGGAACCGCCGGAGGCCGGCGGCGAAAAAGCGCCGGGGGCGGCCTCTCCGGGGAGCGCCGGGGGGGAACATCCCGGGGCGGAATCCCCCGCCGGCCGGCCGGTGATCCGCGTTATCTTTCCCCCCATTATCATCCTTTCCCACGAAATTTACGAGGACTCCATCGAGGTCTTTGAGCAGTCCCAAACCATTTTCAACGAGATCAAGCTGGAAGAGGCCTTTAAGGTTACCGCCGACAGAAAACGGGAACTGGAAGAAAAAGTCATGGCCGGCGGCGCCGTAAAGGAAGCCCAGGCCTCGGCGGAACAGCAGTTTGGGCTTTTACTGGGAAACCTGCCGGGAATCCGGGGGATCTACGACATCGCGTTTGTCTGGCGGGACAGCGCGGAGTAACGATGGTTTCCGTTTTTGAAACCATCATCGGCCATATCGGGGATCAAAACGTCCACTTTGTCTTTCCCTCGGAAACCGCCGCCCTCGTCTGGGCCCGGAAGATCTGCCTCCACGGGAGCGTCCGCTCCATCGCCCAGGACCGTTTTCTCGCGTGGGACCGTTTTAAGGAAACGGCGGTCCGGGCGGGGGAAAGGGACCGGCGGCCCGCCAGTTCCCTGATCCGCCGGCTCTTCGCCCTTGACCTGGCCCGGAAAAACGCCGCCGCCCCCTTTCTATCGTCGATCATCCCCGGTGAATTCGCCGGGGATGGGGAGGTCTTCGCCCCCTTCATCGCCAGGACGCTGAGTTCCCTGGCCTACTGGGAGGAACGGCGGGACAAAGCCGGGGGGCCGGGGGGGGACGACGAGGAAGACCGGGACCTGCGGATCATCAAAAGCCGCTACGGGGCCTTTTTGGAAAGCCGCGGCCTCTTTGAGCCCTCCTGGGAAAAGCCCGCTTTCCAGGAAACGGGGCGGCGGTACATCATCTTTTTTCCCGGGGTGCTGGACGATTTCGCCGAATACCAGGAGCCGCTCAGCGCCGGGGGGATCGAGCTGTACCCGGTGGAGGCCGCGGCGTCTCCGGCGGCGGAAAGCGCCCCCCCCCGCTTCTTTGAGTCCGCCCGGACGGAGATCCGGAGCGCCGCGGAGGAACTGCGCCGCCTCCACGGGGAAGAGGGGATCCCCTACGAGGACATGGCCCTGAGCCTGCCGGATTTTGACAGCCTGGAGCCCTATGTAACCAGGGAACTGACCCTGCGGGACATCCCCTTTACCCGCCGGGCGGGTAAAAGCCTGGGGGATTATCCCGCGGGCCGGCTGTTTTCCCTCATCGCCGAGTGCGCCTCCTCCCAGTTTTCCTTCGATTCCCTGAAACCCCTGCTTTTGAACGCCGCCATACCATGGAAAGACCCGGCGATGAACCGGGCCTTGATACGATTCGGCGTTGAGAACCACTGTGTGGCCCCCTTTAGCGACCGGGGCCGGACGGTGGACCCCTGGGAAGAGGGCTTTAAGCGGCGGGGCGGGGGCTCCCCGCCGGCGTTGGCGGCCTATTACCGGGAACTCAAGCGGGGCCTTTCCGGGTTCGCCTCCGGGAAGACCTTTAAGGAAATTCGGGAACGGTACTTCGCCTTCCGGTCCCTGCTTGCCATGGAAGAACAGGGCCCCGAGGGCGACGCCGTTCTGGCCCGGTGCGTGGAAGAGCTTTCGGCGCTTATGGGGGCGGAGGAGGAATTTCCCGATCTCTTTGAGCGGGGCCCCCGGCCCTTCGCCTTTTTTGTTTCCCACCTGAGGGAGAAGACCTACGTATACCCCCAGGAAGGGGGGGTGAACATCTACGATTACCCCGTGGCGGCGGGGGCGCCCTTCGCCTGCCAGATGGTCCTCAACGCGTCCCAGGCGGCGGCGTCGGCCCGGCGGGGCCCCCTGCCTTTTCTCCGCCAGGACAAACGGGCCCGGCTGGGGCTGGAGGACCGAGATGTGTCGGCCCCGGTGCTGGCCCTTTACCGCGCCGCCCTCCTCAAGGATCGCCCCTGCCGCGCCTGGATAAGCGCCTCCGAAAAGACCTTTACCGGCTGGGCCATACCCCACAGCGCCTTCGCCCTGACCATGGAACGGCGGGACGCCGCGGCCCCGGCGGATCCCTTTGGCGGCGAGCGGCGCTGGTGGGCCGCCCTGACGGACGCCGGCGGGGCGGGGGAAGGCCGCGCCGGTTTGCCGCCGCTCTTTTCCGTCCAGCGCCGGGGCTTCGCGGCCTGGAGCGGCGTCCTGCTCGCCCGCGGCGGGGCGGGGGGGGGCGCGGCCTCCGCCGCGGAGGCGCCGCTGCGGGAACGGATAGCGCGGAAAAACAGGGGCGGGGAGGGGGAACCGCCGGGCCGCCCGGGGGAGCCGCCGCCCCTCTCGGTATCCGCCACGGACCTGAACGAGTTTTTTACCTGCCCCGTCCTCTGGCTCTACCGGCGGATCTTCCGGCTTGAACCCCGCCGGGAAGACGCGGCCCTGCTGGATGACGAGTCCCGGGGGCTTATCTACCACGAAATCCTCCGCCGCCTCTTTGGGCGGATCAAGGAGCGGGACGGCGCGTTCCGGGCGGAAAACCTGGCCGAGTACAGCGGCTGGGTGGAGGAGATCACCGCCGGGGCGCTGAAAAGCGACGATACCCTGCGGGGTCCCCTGGTGTATCCCCTGCTGGAACCCCTGGCCGCGTCAATGGCCCGGCGCCTGCGGGGGCTGCTCCAGACCGAGGCGGCTTATTTTTCCGGTTACCAGGTGGGGGCCCTGGAGGAAACCCGGGAAGTGGCGCGGGGCGGGGTCCGCCTGAGGGGCAGGATAGACCGGGTATCCCTGGGGGCCGGGGGGGCGATGATCATCGACTATAAGACCAACGCCGCCCCCTCGCGGACGCGAAGCCGGGCCGATCCCGCCGCCGGCCCCGCCGGCGAGCCGGGACTGGGGGACTTTCAGATCCCCATGTACATCAAACTCTACGAGGAAACCGAGGGCCAAAGGGTAAACCAGGCGTTCTTTGTCAGCGTCAATAAAAACGAAATCGTCCCCGTGGTGGGGGACCTGGAGGGAAAGCGGGACCTCTGTTCCCGGGAAGCCTACGAACCCTCCATGGAGGCCCTGGAACGGGGGATCGCCCGCTTCGCCCGGGCCGTGGCCGGCCTTGATTTTACCCCCCCCGCGGCTTCCCGGGACACCTGCGCCCCCTGTGAATACCGGACCATCTGTCGGTCCTGTTATTCCCTCAACAAAAAAACGGCCAACTCCCCGCCCCGGCGCGAAACAGCCTTCCCGGAAGCGCCGCCGCGCGGTACAGGGCCTTCATCCCCTGACTTTTGAGAGTATCTCCGGGTTATCGGCCGCGTACTTCAGCACGTCCGCCATAACGCCGGTATAGCCGCTCCCCAGGGACTTGTACTTTTCCAGACAGTCAGAGACCAGCCGGATAGTAACGGCCTGCTTCCGGTTCCGCCGGTTCCGTTCCGCCGCGAGCGCGGCGAATTCCCGCAGCGCCTCCGGCGTTGATTTTGGGCAGTCCGGGGTATAGTTGGCAGGCCCCCGCGCCGCCTTTCGCGCGATCTCCTGGACCCGCTTGATGACCTCTTTAGGAGGCTTTTGTCCAGCCTTTACCGTCGATCTGATAATACCCATGGTAACTTCTCCTTTCCGCCTTATCCGCCAGGCGGGCCGATATGATCCGCCTGTTCTCCCCGCGTTCGGCGTAGACCACAAAAAGGACTTTTCCCACCTTGCCCAGGGTTTGCCAGCGATCTTCCCCGGAGGTATTACGCTCGCTCCGGTCAAGCCGTTCTACGCGCCCCGGATCCAGAAAGACATATTGCGCTTCCTCAAAACCCAAGCCCCCATGCTCCCGTTTGTTCGCCCCGTTCTTCGCCTCGTCCCATTCGACCCCCGGCAGCCTCACGTTAAAAAGGTACTACAAACCATACGCTCCATCAAGCGTCCGCTTCGCCCGGGCCGTGGCCGGCCTTGATTTTACCCCCCCCCCCGCGGCTTCCCGGGACACCTGCGCCCCCCGCGAATACCGGACCATCTGCCGGTCCTGTTACTCCCTCAACAAAAAAAACGAAAAAAAACCGCGGTCCGCGTAAAAAAAAACGCGTTTTTTCGCGGCCCTCCGGGGCTTTTCCGCCGGGCCCGGGGGCCCTGTTTTTTATACATCAACGGCGGTGATACAAAATGTTAGTGTTGACGCTGGTTTAAAAGCGGTATATCCTGAAAAAACCACGGAAAACCACGGGAAAAGGCGCGATTTTCCCGTTCCGCCCCCGGCCCGGTTCCGCCCCTTCCCGGTCGGATAATTTATACATCATGTTTAATAACAATAAATATTTTTCTTGACAGATAATTCAAAATATGCTCATAATGGTTCAACGGCCCGTCCCGGGGCGGAAACAACCCGGGGGAACGGGGCGCGGCGGCGGGTTCCGGGCGTACCGGCCTCCGCCGGCGTTGGCAAGTCTAAGCCGAGCGTTGGCGGATTGAAGTCCGGCGTTGGCAGATTTGAGTTGGGCGTTGGCGGATTGGGGTTCAGCGTTGGCAGATTGAAGCCGGACGTTGGCAGATTGAAGTCCGGCGTTGGCAAGTCCAAGCCGGACGTTGGCGGATTGAGGTCCGGCGTTGGCGGACGCGGGGGGAGTTTCGCCCCGGCGGGCGGCGCCGGTGGAGGAGGGAGGTCGCGGGTATGTCTAAATCGACAGATTGGTTTCCTAACGCCCGGGAGGATGTGATCCGCCTGGCGAAGACCTGGGTAGAGCAGTTTGAAGCCCACGGGGCGGCCTGGGGGATTCCGGCGGCGGAGATCGCCGATTTTAAGGCCGCGACGGCGGCCCTGGACGCGCTGTTTCAGCGGCACAAGGACAACGAGACCCGCACCCCGGTGGGCACCCAGGAACTGAACGACGCGTTCAGGGCCCAGGAAAACCGGACCCGGGAGCTCTACCGGCTTTACATCCGGGACCGGCGGAGCGACGCCGAGCGGGTGGCCCTGGATTTGAACCCCATGGACCACCACCGGACCCCCACGGGGGCCCCCACGGCGCAGGTAACGGGGGAGACCTTTTTGCGGGGCCGCCATGAATTGGGGATTCGGATGGTGTACCTTACCGGCGGCCCGGAGGACCGGGCCAACAAGGGCTACCGGATCTACTATAGGGTGCTGGAACACGGCCAAAGCGCCCCGGCGAGCCCGGAGGAGCTGGTCAAATCGTTCTTTACCAAACGCAAGAAGGATTATGTCCCGTTTAACTACGAGGATTCGGGAAAGACGGTGTGGATGGCGATCCAGGTGGAAAACGACGGGAAAAAGGGTCCCTGGGGGCCTTTATTCTCGGCGGTTATTCCATAGTCACCGGGAATTCCGCGCCGGTGGAAGCGGGGGTAAACGCGGCCGTTGGCCGCTTGTAGTATACGGGGCTTGGGATAAGCCGGAATTTTTTTTGAGGAGGAACGGGGAATGAAAAAAGCGGGATTGTGGGTGATGGTGTGCCTGGCGGCTCTGGCGGCCGCGGGCTGCGGCAAGAAGGACGCGGGGGACGGCCCCGTAAAAATAACCCTCTGGCATCAGTCGGTGGGCGAGACCGATCCATCCGGGCCGATACTCAAAAAACTGGTCGCCCAGTGGAACCAGGAACACCCTGAATATCAGGTGGAGGAAGACGGCGTTACCGGCGAGCAGTATAAAACCAAAATAAAAACCGCCCTTTCCGCGGACGACGCCCCGGACATTATGTATATGTACGGCGGCAGTTTTATGATGCCCTACCTTAAGGCCGGAAAATTCCTGGAACTGGGCTCGCTGGTCCCCAAGGGAACGCTGGACCGGATACTGCCCGGCAGTCTTGCCCAGATAACCCAGAGCGGCGGAAAAATATATACCCTGCCCTGTTATACGCATATCGCCAGCCTCTACTGTAACAAGGAACTGTTTGACAAGGCGGGCGCGAAGCTGCCTGAAAATTACACGGAGCTCCTTGAGGCGGCGCGAAAATTGAGGGCCGCCGGTATTACCCCCGCGGTGATCAGCGTGAAAGATCGCTGGCCCGCCATGTACTGGTACGACATTATCGCCATGCGCCAGGCCGGTATTCCCGCGTCCCTGGAGGCGATGAAAAACCCCTCGCTGTTTACCGCCGCCGATTTTACCGAGGCGGGTAGAAAACTGGTGGAACTGGTGGACGTGGAATTCTTTAACAGCAGCATGTTCAGCATGAGTTTTGATGAAATGCTCGGCGCCTTCAACAACGGACAGGCGGCTATGCTGTACCAGGGCAACTGGGTTAATTCGGGCATCGAGAACGCCCCGGCCACTCAAGGAAAGGTAACGGTCATTCCCTTCCCGGTATTCGAGGACGGCAAGGGCCTCGCGAGCGACATTTACGGCGGCGATTCTTCCGGCGGCTACTATGTAAACGCCCAGATCAAAAATCCCGCCCTGGCCGCGGAATTCATGGTCTTCTTTAATGAAAATATGTGCCGCATGGGCTTCCTCGCCGGCGCGGGGCTTCCCTGCTGGAACCTGGGTAACGCCGACACTTCCTCCATCAGCGGTTTGGACAAAGAAGTCGCCGCTTCCATGGATACCGCGAAGGCGTTTATCCCCTGGTGGGACAACATCCTGCCCGCGGACTCTTCCGAAACCCACAAGGATTTGATCGCCCAGCTTATGGCGAAAGAAATTACCCCGCGGGAATTCGGACAGCGCATGGCGCAAGTCGCCCCGTCTGACTTATAGAGCGGGGTTGTTCAATACCTAAAGTTATTGAACAACTTCCGCTGGGATTTTCCGGCCATCCGGCAACGGGGGGCCGGAAAACAGCCGGGAGGAAGCGTGGTGAACAATTCGATATTTTCAAACCGGCGGGCGGTATGCGTTTTTATTTTGCCGACCCTGATTGTTTTTACGGTCGCCGTAATAATCCCGATTATCATGTCGGGGTATTACAGCCTGCTCAAATGGGACGGTATCGGCAAGGGCGCGTTTATCGGCCTGGGCAATTATATTGACCTGTTTAAAGACGGGCGTATGGTAAATTCCATCGGGCGCTCCCTTTTGTTTGTGGCTCTTTCCATACTGGTGCAAATCCCCATTTCCCTGATTTTCGCCCTTATCCTCGCGTCTTCGGTGAGGGGAGAAAAAATATACCGTACCATTTATTTTATACCGGTCGTTATCTCCAGCACGGTAATCGGGCAGTTGTGGATAAAGATATACAACGCCGATTACGGGATTATCAACACGGCGCTTAACGCCCTGGGGGCGGGGTCGGCGGCGCGGGACTGGCTCGGTCAAAAATCAACCGCCCTGATCTGTACTTTTATTCCCATGCTTTGGCAGTATGTTGGATACCACATGCTCATCCTGTACGCCGGCGCGAAGTCGATCTCCCCGGAGCTGTACGAGGCGGCAAAAATCGACGGCTCTTCAGGATTGCGCACCGTGTTTAGGATCACCCTTCCGATGATGGCGCCTATTCTGAAAATATCGTTAACCCTCTCTGTTATTGGGGCGCTCAAAATATTTGACATGATATATGTCCTCACCGGCGGCGGCCCGTTCTATTCCACGGAAGTGCCGAGTACCTACATGTACACCAGTATTTTCAACTCCTACCATTACGGATACGGCAGCGCCATCGCCCTGTTCATTATCGTGGAATGCCTGCTGCTGACCGTGGTCATTGACCGGCTGTTTAAGAATTCGAACAAGGAGTTAGCATGACGCTGACGGTGATGAAAAAACCGGTTTCCCCCGGCGTTATCCTCATACAGGTTTTTCTTGTTTTTTGGGCCGCGATTCAGCTGTATCCGCTTTTCTGGCTCGCCCTTTTTTCATTGAAAGACAACAGTGAAATATTCGGCGGCAATATCGCGGGGTTTCCCAAAATCCCAAAATGGGCGAATTACGCCGACGCGCTCAGGCAGGGAGGGGTTTTGACGTACTTTCTGAACAGCGTCTTTGTCTCGGCGGTAACGATTTTCCTGACGCTGCTTCTTTCATCCATGGCCGCCTACGCCATTACCCGGATGCGCTGGAAGTATAACAAGGCGGCGATGATGTATTTGCTTCTGGGGATGATGATTCCCGTACACGCCGCGCTTTTGCCGCTTTTCATCGTGTTGAGCAAACTAAAACTGCTAAACAGTTTTCCCGCGCTTATTTTTCCCTACGTGGCCTTTGGCCTGCCCCTGGCCGTTTTTATCCTGAGCGGTTTTCTGTCGGGTATTCCCCGGGAGATGGAAGAATCCGCTTCCATTGACGGGGCGAATATTTACCGCGTGTTTTTTTCCGTCATCCTGCCCCTGGCGCGCCCGGCGCTGGCGACGGTGGCGATTTTTACCTACCTCGCCTCCTGGAACGAGTTGATGTTCGCCGTAACCTTTATCAGCAAGCGGGAGCTGAAAACTATCACCGTGGGCATCATGTCCATGGTCGGCAATTATGTTACCCAATGGGGGCCTATAGGGGCGGGACTTATGATCGCCACCATACCAACGATTGTCATTTACATTCTTCTGAGCGATCAGGTGCAGAAGAGCATGATCGCCGGCGCCGTGAAGGGATAGGGGAAATTTCGCCATGAACAGAATCATCATCAACACCGCCGCGGGCGGGGAAAGAATCAGCCGCCATATCTACGGCCACTTTTCGGAACACCTGGGCCGCTGTATCTACGGCGGGTTTTGGGTGGGGAACGATCCCGCGGCCGCCGCTTCCATACCCCATACCCGGGGAATACGAAACGACGCGGCGGCGGCGCTGAGGAAGATCAAAATCCCCAACCTGCGCTGGCCCGGCGGCTGTTTCGCCGACGAGTACCATTGGAAAGACGGCATTGGCCCGGGGGAAGAACGGCCCAGGATGATCAACACCCACTGGGGCGGCGTTATCGAGGACAACAGTTTTGGGACCCATGAATTCCTCGATCTCTGCGGGCAGTTGTCGGACCCCTCTGGTCCGCGCTGTGAACCGTACATTTGCGGCAATGTGGGAAGCGGCACGGTACAGGAACTTTCCCAGTGGGTGGAGTATTGCAACTTCGACGGCCTAAGCCCCATGACGGATCTCCGCCGGAAAAACGGGCGGGACACTCCCTGGAACGCGCGTTTCTGGGGTGTCGGCAACGAAAGCTGGGGCTGCGGCGGAAACATGACGCCGGAATTCTACGCCGATAACTTCCGCCGTTACGCGACCTACGTCAGGAACTACGGCGGCGCGGTTCCGTATAAAATCGCCTGCGGCCCCAATACGGACGATTACAACTGGACCCGGGTGCTGATGGAAAAAGCCGGCGCGTTTATGAACGGCCTTTCCCTGCATTATTACACGATCCCCGGGGACTGGGAGCGCAAGGGTTCCGCCGCGGCGTTTAACGAAGCCGAATGGCTGGTTACCATGCGGAAGGCGTACTTTATGGACGAGCTGATCCGCGGGCACAGCGCCATCATGGATGAGTTTGATCCCCGGCGGAGGGTGGGGCTTATCGTGGACGAGTGGGGAACCTGGTTCGATGTGGAAAGCGGAACCAACCCAGGCTTTCTCTACCAGCAGAACACGCTGCGGGACGCTTTGGTGGCGGGCATCCACTTTAATATTTTTAACAACCACGCGGAGCGGGTCTTCATGGCGAACATCGCCCAGACCATCAATGTATTGCAGTCCGTGCTGCTTACCGAAGGGCCCCGGATGATCCTGACCCCGACCTACCATGTCTTTGATATGTACCAGGTTCACCAGGACGCGCTTATGCTGCCCCTCCACTTGGAAAGCGAAAGCCGCGCCCTGGGCTTTGGCTCCATTCCGGTCTTGAGCGCCAGCGCCTCGGAGGATGAAAACCGGAGAATACATATATCGATTACCAACATCGATCCGGTAAAAGAGCAGAACCTCAAGATAGACCCGCGGGGCTGCACGGTGAGTCCCTCGGTAAAATTGAGCGGACAGATCATCACCGCGGAAAAAATGGGGGATCACAATACCTTTGAAAAACCCGGCGCGGTAAAGATGACGGACTTTAACGGCGCTTCCCTTGTTCCCGGCGGCCTTGCCGTGGAACTGCCGCCCATGTCGGTGGTAACGGTGGAACTGGCGTGATGTATCCCGGAGCCGCGCGGCCCTGTCCCCGCTGCGGCGGGGAGGGTTTTTTTACGCCGGAGAAACTCGCGGCCCTGGCGGCGGGCCTTCCCGCGGCCGCTTCCCTCGCGGCGGAAGGGGTCCGTCAGGCGCGGCTTGATGTTTGT
>JAIRPD010000076.1 GCA_031257195.1 Treponema sp.
AAGCGCCGGGGCGGCGGTAACGCGTTTTCCCCCTTTAAACCGGGGGGAAAACGCCCGATTATCTATACTAAGGTGAAAGCGAAGCGAAACCCGGCCCCCAGGCCGGCGAAGGAACGAAAGGAACGAAGCCCCCGTAAAAAACTCCGTTTTGAGGACGGGGTCCGGGGCTTTTTGATAGCGGCGGTGGTAGTCTGCGCCGCCGTCCTGGGCGCGGGGGTCTTTTTTATAGCCCGCCCCGCCCTGGCCGGGGATTTTGCCCCCGCCCCGGGCGGGGCGGAACCGCCGGCCGGGCCCCAAACCGGCGAAAGCGCCCTCCCGGGGAACCCCCCGGGGGAACCCCCCGGGGAAGCGCCGCCGGAAGGGGCGGTCCCCCCGGCGGCGGGGGAGGGGAGCGGCGCGGCCATCCTCCCCGAACTGGACCAGGCGATCCGGGACCTGGAGGGCGCGGCCTCGGCCGGCGCGCGGCCGGTTCCGCCGGAGGACCGCAAGGGCATCCTGGTCCTGGTGATCGACGACGCGGGGAACAACCTGGGGGAACTGGAGCCCTTCCTCGCCTTCCCCGCCCCCCTCACCATCGCCGTCCTGCCGGGGCTTCCCCATTCGGCGGAGGCCGCCCGGCGGGTTCGGGCCGGGGGCAAGGAGGTGTTTCTCCATCAGCCCATGGAACCCCTAAACGGCCAGGACCCGGGGCCGGGGGCGATCAAAACCGGCATGGCCGCCGGGGAGGTCAAGGCGGCGCTGATCAAAAACCTGAACGAGGTTGGCCCGGTAAAGGGGTTTAACAACCACGAGGGTTCCCGGGCTACCATGGACCCGGAGATCATGAAGGCCCTGCTGGAGGTAAGCCGGGACCGGGGGCTCGCCTTCCTCGATTCCCGGACCATCGCCGACACCGCCGGTCCCGCGGTGGCCAAGGAACTGGGGCTCACCATCGCCCAGCGGGATATTTTTCTGGATAACGAGCAGGACCGGGAGTCGATCATCGCCTCCCTGGAGGCGGGGTGCAAAAAGGCGGAACAGAACGGCGCGGCCATCCTTATCGGCCACACCTGGTCGCCCCGGCTCGCGGGGATCCTCACGGAAATGTACCCCCAACTGGTCCGGCGGGGGTATTTCTTTACCACCGTGTCGGCCCTGCTGGATCCGGGTAAATGAACGTTCTGGGCATAGAAACCTCCTGCGACGAGTGCGCCGCCGGGGTGGTCCGGGACGGGGTGGTCCTTTCCAGCGTGGTGGCCTCCCAGATCCCCGTCCACGCCCCTTACCAGGGGGTGGTGCCCGAAATCGCCAGCCGGACCCACACCGAGTGGATCTACGGCGTGGTTTCCGGGGCCCTCCAGGAAGCGGGGCTTGGCCCCGGCGACGTGGAGGGGGTGGCGGTAACGGCCCATCCGGGGCTGCTCGGTTCCCTGCTGGTGGGGCTCCACTTCGCCAAGGCCTTCGCCTGGGCCCGGGATATTCCCTTTATCGCCGTGGATCACCTGCTGGCCCACCTCTACGCTTCCCGGCTTTCCCTCCCCGCCCGGGGGGACGGGCCGGGGGGGGAAACCCCGGACTATCCCTTTCTGGGCCTCCTGGTATCCGGGGGGCACACGGTGATCTGCCGGGCCGATGACTTTGACGACGTAACGGTCCTGGGAACCACCATCGACGACGCTGCGGGCGAGGCCTTTGACAAGGTATCGAAGTTTTACGGGTTTGGCTATCCCGGGGGGGCGGCGATAGATACCCTGGCCCGCCGGGGAGACCCCGGGACGTTCCGGTTTCCCCTGCCCCATCTGTACAAGCCCCCCCGGGCCGGCCCGGATCACCGCTATGACGTGTCCTATTCGGGGCTGAAGACGGCGGTGGTAAACCAGCTTGAGCGCTTCCGGGTTAAGCCCTCCGCCCCCGGAATGGAGGCGGCGGATATAGCCGCGTCGTTTCAGAAAACCGCGGTGGAAATTCTGCTCCGGGCCCTGCTCCGGGCGGTGGAGGACACGGGGCTGCGGACCATCGTGGCCGGCGGCGGCGTGGCGGCCAATTCGTACCTCCGGGCCCGGCTTGCCGGGTACGCCGCGGGGAAGGCGGGGGCCGGGCCGCGGGTGATCTTTCCCCCCCTGGAACTCTGCGGCGACAACGGGGCCATGGTGGCGGGCCTGGGGGAACGCTGCCTGTCGCGGGGGGACCGGTCCCCCATGGACACCGGCGCTTCCGCCAGGGTCCAGGCCTTTAAGCGGCGTTATCCTTAAGCCTCCCAAAAATCGCCATCCCTGGCGATTTTTGGGCCTGGAGTTTTCGCCTCGCGAAAACTCCATTCAAGCCCTCACGGGCTCGCGGCCAAACAGCCGCGTCCCCGCGGTCCGCGCGGCGGTCAACACAATTGCGCCGTAACTAAAAAAGAACGAAAAACGCTTGTTTTCTTTTGAAAAGGGTATATACTGATCGAAACGTATACCGCTAATGAATGTAAGGAGGCAAGAGCGTTATGAACGGGAACAACCTGAGTCGGGGGGCCCAACAATCGCCATCCCTGGCGACCGTTGGGCTCGGGCTTTTCACAAGGCGAAAAGCCCCGCTAAAGCATTGGTTACACCGCCATCCCTGGCGGGTAATTTTGGCCCTGGGGCTTTTACCCCTGGGGATCGTTTCCTGTATGAACCCCCTGGACGTGAAAGCCCCGGCGGAAGAAGAGGCGGTCCAGTACGACGCCCAGGGCCGCCGCCTCCTCGTGATACGAACCGCCACGGGGGGGGGGGGGGGGCCGCCCGGTCCGTAACCACCGCCCTGGCCCTGGGGGGCGTGGACTACTTCGAGGCGGTCTTTAAGGACAGTAACGACGAGTACCACCGGGTAGCCTGGCGCAAGGGCGAGACCGCCCGGGTCTGGCTGCCGCCGGGGGACTACAGTACCTTTAACGACGCGGTCCTGCTGGCGGGGCGCCACGACGACCGGACCCTGCTGGCCACGGGAAAACTCACCGCCGCCAATCCCGGCAGTCCCGCGGCCATCGATGGGAATACCATCAGCCTTACCTTTACCCTGACGGCCCTGGAATGCAAGATCACCGACGCCGCGGACGGCGGCTTCCGGATCATCAAGCCCGACGGCGTCGACCCCCTCTTCGGCCTCGTAAACTACGCGGGGAACCACGATACCACGGTGATCAACCGCCGGGGGGTGCCCTACTTCAAGGTCCCCAAGGGCGGCGCGGTGGAGGCGGCGCTGTACATCAGCGGCGTCCCCTCGGAGACGGTGCCGATACAGGGAATCGACACCCTCGTTGAACCCCTCAAACTGGCGGGGACGCCGGTGCTTACCTCCGTGGGGTACGCCGCCGAGGGGAACCCGCCCTCCCGGGTGGACCCCCAGACCGTGGGCGGCTGGCCGGTGGGTTCCGGGGTAAGGCTCCTGGGCGAAGGCGGCAACTCCCTCTTCACCCCGGAGGCCCCGGACCCCGACGCGGGGAAAACGGTAAAGCTCTTCCTGGAAACGGGGAATATCGACGGCTGGTGCGCCCTGGGGGTGAACATCCCCCTTTCCGCCTACGGGACGGACCTGGGCCACGACGTGTGGCGCCTGCGGACGGGGCTGAACCACGCCCAGCTGGACAACGGCATGGACACCTCCAGCGGCTCCCCCGGGGGCCTTACCCTGCTGCGGGTGGGGAACCCCCAGGGGGACGGCCTCCTGGTTGTCCCGGGGTGGAGCCCGGCTTCCTCGCGGATCAGGGTCAGCGGCCGTTGGTACCGGTTGATGGAGTACCCGGCGTGGGCAAACTCCTCCGTTGACGGGCGGGCGGCGAAGCTGACCGCCAATTGGCCCACTGACGTGATAACTATCGACGGACTGAGCTTCCGAGCCGAGCAGGTAGAGGAAGTCATCCTGAGCGAGGACCTCGCGGGACTGACGGCGGTTCCCGCTAGGTTTCTCGCAGAGTTTGATATTCTTACCGCGGTGGACCTGTCCGGCCTGTCCGGCGTTACCAGCGTCGGGGGGTATTTTCTTTATGACTGCGACAGCCTTACCAGCGTTGACCTGCGTCCCCTGTCCAGCGTTACCCGCATTAATGGGACTTACTTCCTTGGTCGCTGCTTCAACCTTGCCAGCCTGGACCTGCGTCCCCTGTCCGGCGTTACCAGCCTGGGGGATGGCTTCCTTGTGTACTGCTCCAGCCTTCGCAGCCTTGACTTCACTCCCCTGACCAACCTGATGGACTACGTTCCCCCCTCCACTAACCATGTTTACGGTATAGGGGTTCAGTTTCTTACGGACTGTTCCGGCCTTGAGCGGGTGGATATGGGGTCCATCACGACGGCCAAGTTCGCTACGCCGGGGTTTTGCTTTGAGGACACCGGCAATGGGCCGGTTAAGGTTCCCGTGGGCCAGCGGTCAGCCTATCAATCCAAGTTCGCCGGCGAGATTAACGACACGAACCGGTTCGTGGAGTCATGGTGATAATGAGGCGCGGGGCGATCCCGCTTTCGCGGGCCTGGGCGGGGTTTTCGCGCGGCGAAACCCCGGCCCGGGGCGGCGGCGCGGTGAGGTACGGCGTGGAGGGTGGTTCCCCACCTTCCACGCCTTCTCGTCCGGTTTACTACCCCGCCAAGCCCGCGGTTCGCGCCCGCCCCGGCGGTTAACACGCGCGGCCGGCAAAACGGGGTAGTAAACCGGAGGTATACTGAACTTCCCCTCGAACGAGCCGAAGGCTCATTCCGCGAAGACCGGTTCCAGGTGTATCAGCAGGTCGGGGAAAATATCCAGCGGGACGACATCCCCGGAACGGTAAGCCCGGGGGAAAATAACCCCATGGTCGAAACGGTACGCGTGCAGGGCCTTGTGTTCCGGGTCCAGCACCCAGTACTCCCGTACCCCCGCGCCGCGGTAGAGCGTGAATTTCCGTTCCATCTCTATCGCCTTGTTGGAGGGGGACAGGATCTCCGCCGCAAAATCCGGGGCGCCCCGGCAGCCTTCGGGCCCCCGCTTCTCTTTGTCGCGGACCACGCTGATGTCGGGCTGGACCACGGTGTCGTCGCTTTCATCGGCCCGGTAAAAAAGCCGCACGTCATAGGGGGCGGGCCCGGGCGGCGGCGGCGCTATCCCCGCGGGGTAGCCAAAACGAAAAAAGCGCGCCATGGTAACAGCGTGACCACGCCCATTGTCCTCGCGGCGATCAACGCGAAGTGGATCCACCCCTCCCTGGCCCTGCGGCTTCTCAAGGCGAACCTGGGGGATCTTGACCGCCCCGGCGGCTGCCGGATCATGGAATTCGCCCCGCGGCAGTCCCTGGCGGAAAAGACCGCCCCCATCCTGGCGGTGGCCCCCCGGATCCTGGGGCTTTCCGTTTCCATCTGGAACCACCGGGCCGTTCTGGAACTGCTGGACGCGCTGGAACGCCGGTGGGGGCCGCCGGGGCCGCCGCGGCCGGTGGTTGTCCTGGGCGGCCCGGAACTGACGGGCCTGCCGGAGGACGCGGAACTGTTCCGCCCCGCGGACTTTGTGATCCGGGGGGAGGGGGAGGAGGTTTTTCCCGTCCTGTGCCGGGCTGTTCTGAAAGACCCCCGGGAGGCGAAGAGGGCCTACGGCAAATTCCTTGATCCCGGCCCCGTGGATCTCGCCGCCCTCAAGCCGGCCTACGATCTGTACACCCCGGAGGACCTGCGGCGCAAGCTGATCTACGTGGAAGCCTCCCGGGGCTGCCCCTACGCCTGCGCCTACTGCCAGAGCGCCCTTAAGCGGGGAAGCGCCGCGGCCCGGGAATTTCCCCTGGAGGGGTTCCTGGAAAACCTGGACGCCCTGCTGGGGCGGATCCGCCGGGAAGGCCGGGCGGATCCGGGGGAGGCCGGGGGCAAAGCAAGGCGGACCATCAAGTTCCTGGACCGGAGTTTTAACGTTAACCCCCGGCGGGCCTCGCGGATTCTGGGGTACTGTCTTGCCCAAACCGGGGACGCCGGCTCCCCCTTTCAGTTTCACTTTGAGATGACCCCCTCGGTTTTTCCCGGGGAATTGCGGCGGACGCTGAGCCTCTTTCCGCCGGGGAGCCTGAGGCTGGAGATAGGCGTCCAGAGCCTGAATCCCCAGGCGCGGGCCCTTGTTAACCGGCCTTTTGATCCCCCCGGGGAATGGGAGGTTTTGCGTTTTCTGCGGCGGGAAACCGCCGCGGTGGTTCACGCGGACCTTATCGCGGGGCTTCCCGGCGAGGACCTGGCCTCCTTTGGCCGGGGCTTTGACCGGCTGTGGATGGCCGGGACCGGGGACGGCGCCGCGGCGCCCTTCGAGATACAGCCGGGTATCCTTAAATGCCTGCCGGGGACCCCCCTTCGCGCCATGGCGGAGGACGGCCGTTTCCAGGTCCGGTACGACCCGGCCCCGCCCTACGAGGTAACCGCGACCGCCGGGCTTCCGGCGAAGGACATGGAGGGGCTTAAGAACTTTGCCCGCTTTTGGGAACTTATCGTGAACCGCGGCCCCCTTCCCGGCCTGTTTCCCCCGCCGGCCCCGCCGGGGGAGCCGGTGTTTGCCCGGTTCATGGAGCTGGCCGGGAAGCTGCGGGATCATTTTGGAAGAAACTGGGGCATCCCCCGGGAGGAGCTGCGGGCGGCCTGCGTATCCTTGGCTGGAAGGTAGCGCCGGACGCGGGATTCGCGGCGGGTCCCTGGAAAGCCGCGGGGCTTCCCGCGTACCCCCGCGGTCCGGTATAGTGAGGCATGGAAGTGGAACCTTCGCGGGCCGCCGAAGGCGAATCCTCCCGGGTCGCCTGGCATCCAGCCTTTGTCGACGCCCTGCGCATGGAGCTTGAGCGGTACGAGGACGCGCTGGAAATTATTCCCGAGGTCCAGCTTACCTCCGAGCCGCTGCGAATTGACGTGGTGGTTATCAAGAAAGTCAAGGACATCGCCCTTGACAAGAACATCGCCCGGGTTTTTAAGAGCGACAACCTGGTGGAGTACAAAAGCCCGGCGGATTATGTTTCGGTGGATGATTTTTACAAGGTATACGGGTACGCCTGCTTGTACGCGTCCCTGAAGAAAGTCCCGATCACGGAGATAACCCTGTCCTTTGTGGGGAGCCGGTATCCCCGGGAACTGCTGGCGCATTTGCGGGAAGTCCGGGGCTATTCGGTTGCGGAAACGGCGGCGGGGATTTATACTGTAACTGGCGACATAGCGCCGGTACAGGTGATAGACAGCCGGCGGTTATCCGCGGACGAGAATCTGTGGCTTCGTGGGTTAAGCGACCGGCTGGACGTGGCCGCGGGGCGGCGGCTGACGGCGGAGATAGCGCGGCGAGGGAAGGCGGCGCGGATACGGGCGTATTTACACGCCGTGGCGACGGCCAACGCGGAAACCATACGGGAGGTGGTAAAGATGAGCGATAACACCCTGATACTGGAACGGGTATTTGAGGAAGCCGGCTGGACGGCCAAATGGGAAGCCCGGGGTGAGGCGAGGGGCGAGGCGAGGGGCGAGGGCCGGGGGAAGGCCATAGGCGAAACCCGGGGTAAACTCGAGGTGGCCAAGAACCTGCTGGACAACGGCTTTTCGGTGGAGCAGACGGCGAAGTACGCCCAACTGGATATAGAGCAAATCAAGGCCCTGCGGCGGTAAGCCGGGCGGGCCGCCCGT
>JAIRPD010000094.1 GCA_031257195.1 Treponema sp.
AGCAGCCAGCAAGGAACCCGTCCCTGAAGCTGGTAACGCCGGACAGGCCGGAAAGGTCCACCGCGGTAAGATTATTAAAGTAGCAGGCAAAATAATCGGGAACCGCCGTCAGCCCCGCGAGGTCTCCGCCTAGGACGAGTTCCTGTACCTGGTTTTTCTGGAAGCTCAGGGGGCCGATAATTTTGGAGGTAGTATAGCCCGCCAGCAGAGCCGCTTGCGCCGCCGCCTTGTCGGCCTCGGTAACCGCCCCTAGAGGATTTACCCGGGCCGGGTTATCCATCAACCGGAATCTGTCCTGGCCGGTGACGGTAATATACGAGGATGTCCAACTCCGACGTGATCAAGATGCCGCCTCCCGCGGGGTTCCCCACCCGGAACAGGGTCATGCCCCCAAGCCCTCACGGGCTTACGGTCAAACAGCCGCGTCCCTGCGGCCCGGGCGGCGGGGGGTCCCGGCGGCGGGCGAGTAGTCTGTCAAAGGAATCGGCGAAAGCCTTAAGCTCCTTCTTGCCGTAGCCGGGGGCGCGATCAAAGTCCAGACCGTTTTTCACCAGGTCCAGGGTAAAATTCCGCAGGGAAAGGAATTCCCGAATCGTTTCCCCGGTGTAAACCCGGCCCCGGTCGTCCAGGGCCGCCGCCCCGGCCTCCAAAAGCCGGGCCGCCAGGGGAATGTCCCTGGTTACCGCCAGGTCCCCCGGCCCGGCCATCCCCGCCAGGCGGTCGTCCGCGGAACCTTCCCCCGGGGGGCATAGCAGCATCCGGCCCCGGCCCTCTACCCCCGGAATAACCCTGTTGGCCGCGAAAAACGCCGGAATCCCCGTCCGCTCCGCCGCCCGGAGTATCAGCTCCCGAACCGGGGCGGGGCAGGAATCGGCGTCCACCAGGATCTTCATCGATTTTATCCTTATGTGTCTTGGCTTCTATCCCCGGGGGCGTCCGGCCCCAGCGCGGCAAAGGCGGTAAACCGCTTCGAGGTCTGGCCGCTCAGGATAAGCCGCTCCCCCGGTTCCCGGCGGCCCACATAGGCCGCTTCCCCGGGGTTTAGCTTAAGCCGGGGCCCGTCCCCGTCCTTCCAAACCCGGCACTCCACCGCCCCTTCGCTGACGGTGATGATCCCCGGCTCCGGCGCCTCCAGTTCCACCCCCCGGGGGATGTCCCCCACGGCCTCCGCCCCGCCGTCCAGCAGGTACAGGGCGAATTCCTCGCGGGGGGCCGGGTACAGGTAACACCCCGGGGCAAGCTCCAGGGGGTTCAGGACCTCCGGCTTAAAGGGATCGAGCCTCAAAATGGAAAGAAGTTCCTCCGGGTCCACGCGCTTGGAGGTAAGCCCCCCCCGTAAAACGTTGTCCGAGTTGGCCATGCATTCCATGGCGAAGCCCTCCACATAGGCGTGGAGTATCCCCGCGGGGATAAAGATCGCCTCCCCGGGCGTAAGGTCCAGCAGGTTAAGGTAGAGCGGGGAGAGGATTCCCGGATCGCCGGGGTAGTGGCGGGCGAATTCCCCGCAGAGCCCCAGGGCTTTGGCCTCGTCCGGGGCGTAGGCCCCGTAGGTTCCGCCCGTTCCGGCCCGCCGCGCCTGGTCCGCGAGGTCCAGGATCTCCCCGGTTAGGGTGTTCCGCTCTTCCCCGTCCAGGGAAAAAAGGGCGGAAAGGAGTTGGCCGTACCCTCCCTCCAGGGCGCGGAGGAGGTTTTTAGTCCCCTCCACCAGGGAAAGGAGCCGCCGCGTTTCCTCCCGTTCCCGAAAGCCCGCCATGGCCCTAAAAGGGCTTAGGGCGCGGAGGATCTCCGGCTTGTGATTGGGGTCCCGATAGTTCCGCTCCGGGGCGGAAAGGGGAATGCCCGCCTTGTTTTCCCGTTTAAAGCCCTCCCGGGCCTGGTCCCGGTTGGGATGGGCCTGGATGGAGAGGGGGCTTCCCGCGGCGAGGAACTTAAACAAAAAGGGGATTTCCGCGATTTCCCCCAGGGGGATAGTTTTACCTTCCCCGGTGGTTACCATCGAGGGGCCCCCGGAGTGGGTTCCCATCCACAGCTCCGCCCAGGGTTCCCCTTTGGGGTTTTCCTTTCCCAAAAGCCGGGGTATCCACTCCGGGGAGCCCCAGGCGTAGTGTTTTACCTTGTTATCCAGTTTGTATATCGCGGTCATCGGGCTATTCCGAGGGTATGATCTCGTCGATCCGGGCGATAAGATCCAGGGTTAGCTGCTCCGCTTCCCGGCCTTCCCGGGCGCCGTTTTTCTTTATCTTTTCGATTTCATCGCAGAGCAGAAAACCGGTAAGGATCGCCAGCTTTAAGGGGTTTTGAAGGCCCGTGGACTTTTGGGTGCTTTCCAGGATAACCCGGTAGCGGGTGAGGAGGCTGTCCAGATAAACCGGATCCTCGTCGGCGGCGATGGAAAACGAGGTTCCCAGGAGGTCGATACGAAGGCCGCTCTTCTCCATGGCGCTAGAATATGTCTAGTTCAGCGTCGGACGACGATTCGGCTCCGTCCCCGCCTTCCTCTCCCGGCTCCCCGTTTGTTCCGGCCTCGTCCACCGTATAGGCCGACGAGGGGGGCGCGGGCGGCGCGGCTGTGGCCGGAATCGCCGCCGGCGGCCGGGGGGCGGCCGGGCCCTTAACGGCGGAAAGGCTCCGCTCTATGGCGTCCTCAAACTGGTTGAGTCTGCCCAGGGCGGAAACGATTCCCTCCTCGACCTTGGCCTTTTCCTCCCGAAGCCTGGCAATCGCCTCCTCAAGCTCATCATTCCGTTTCTTTAACCGGCTGTTCTCTTCCGTTACCTGGTTGACAAAGCCAATCGCCCGGGCGATTTTGGACTCCAACAGTTTGATTTGCTCAAGGCTTACCATACGTTAGGCTCCCAGGGCGGCTTTGGCTTTGTCCGCCACGGCCTTGAAGGCGTTCACGTCCTCCGAGGCCAGGTAGGCCAGGGCCTTCCGGTTGATCGTTACCCCCGCTTTGGTAAGGCCCAGGATAAACCGGGAGTAGCTGAGGCCCTCGGCCCGGCATGCGGCGTTGATCCGGATAATCCAGAGCCGCCGAAAATCCCCCTTCCGGTCTTTTCTGTCCCGGTAGGCGTAAAAGAGGGCCTTGGTAACCGCGTCCTTGGCGGTTTTGTAATTTGAGTGCCGCCGGCCCCAGTAACCCTTGGCCAGCTTGAGTATTTTTTTTCTGTGGTTCTTCCGTCTGGAACCGTCTACAGCGCGCGACATACCTTTACTCCTTAGCCGTAGGGCATCAATTTTTTCCGGATCACCGGTACGTTATCCTTGGATAGTATCCCCGGATGGCGTAAATTCCGTTTCCGTTTGGTGGACTTTTTGGTGAGGATGTGGCGAAGGTTCTGTTTTTTGTACTTTACCTTCCCCGATCCGGTAAATGAAAAGCGCTTGGCGGCGCTTTTTTTGGTTTTCATCTTGATCTTAGCCATTACCCTGTCCTTCCCGCCCGGTTTCCCCCGGGCGCGCTTCCTGTTTTGAGGGGGATTCGTCCCCTTGTTTGGCCGGCTCCGCCGGGCGGAGCGGCTTGCTCTGCTTGGCTTTGGGGCTTAATACCATGGACATAAACCGTCCCTCCATGGCGGGCGGTTTGTCCATCACGTATTCCCCCTCGATCCGAGCCAGCACGTCTTTTAAAACATCCAGTCCCAACTCGGTATGGGCCAATTCCCGGCCCCGGAACCGGATCGTTACCTTAACCTTGTTGCCCTCCGCGAGAAATTCCCCCACATGCTTGGATTTAAAATCCAGGTCATGATCATCAATCTTGGGCTGCATGCGGATTTCTTTTAACTTTAACAGTTTTTGCTTTTTCTTCGAGTCCCGAACCTTCTTCTCATTCTCGAATTTAAACTTACCGTAGTTGAGGATCTTAACCACCGGCGGACTTGCCTGGGGGGCCACCTCCACCAGATCCAGCCCCTGTTCCTGGGCCAATTCGAGGGCTTCCTGGGTAGACATGATCCCCTGCTCCCCGTCGTCCCGGATGAGCCTGACCTCCCGCACCCGAATTTGTCCGTTTATCCGTAAATCCTTATCCGCCAACTGACCTCCTTCCTGTTTTACAGGGCTTACGTTATAAAAATATCACTTTAGTATACCCGGTGATGGGAAGAATGTAAAGTGGTGTAGCAACAAAAAAGAAAAACGGTTATACTCTCCCCATGACCGTTTTTTGCTTCCTCTGGGCGCCCCTGTTTTACCTTTTCTGGCGTTCGTTGAACGGGGGCTCGGCTTTGACCGGGGGGACGTGGGCCCTGTTTATCGGGGCCGTGGTGGCCTTTTTCCGGTTTTTCCTTGGTTCCTTTGTCAACCCCGGGGGGTTCGGCTTTTCCCGGTGGGTTTCCGCCTGTATCGACGTGGTGGCCCTTCCCGCGGCGCTGCCCTACCTGGTGTGCCTTGTTTTTGTTTTTTTTAAAATCATCTCCCCCCAGGCCAACTTAACAAACTACGCCTTTTTATGGCTCATCCCCGTGGCGGCGGTCCGCGCCCTGGGCTGGAGTTCCCAAAACGACCCTATCCTCCTCATGGGAGCGCCCGTCCTCTGGACCACCGTGGTGGCGGGCATGGGCTGGTTTATCCAAATGATCCCCGGCGGTTCGCGCTGGACCGCCGGTTCCGCCATTCTGGGAACCGTCGCGCTTCCCCTCCTGGCCGCCACGGCCTACTGGGCGCTTTTTGCCCAGTATACCGTCCTCGGCTTGGTCCTGCTGTTCCTCTGCGCGGTTCCCGCGGGCTTTTCCCTCACCGTTTCCTTTCTGGAAAGCCGGAGGTAGCGGCCGCGAAATTCCCCGCTGGGGGAGGGGTAAGTAAGTCCCGCCCCGCGTTCGCCCCGAACCCTTAAAGGGGCCGGCGTTATACGCGGCGCGGGTCCGGAAAATTCCCCCGTTACGCCTGACCCGCGGAACCCAGCACGCTCTTGTTTTTTTCCGCGTACATTTTTTTAAGCTCGTCCCGGGCGGGGCCCAGGTACTTCCGGGGGTCGAATTCGTCGGGCTTTTCGGCGAATACCTTGCGGATTATCGCCGTCATGGCCAGCCGGCCGTCGGAATCGATGTTGATCTTGCACACCGCGCTCTTGGCCGCTTTTCTAAGCTGTTCCTCGGGGATCCCTACCGAGTCGGGAAGCTTGCCGCCGAACCGCTCGATGATCTTCACGTACTCAATGGGCACCGAGGAGGAGCCGTGCAGCACAATGGGGAAACCGGGGATCTTCTTTTCAATCTCTTCCAATATGTCGAACCGCAGCGGGGGAGGAACAAGGATCCCGTTGGCGTCCCGGGTACACTGTTCCGGCCTGAACTTTGCCCGGCCGTGGCTGGTGCCGATGGAAATGGCCAGGCTGTCCACCTTGGTCTTGTTGACAAAGTCGATCACCTCTTCCGGCGGGGTATAGTGGCTTTCCTCCGCCGCCACGTCGTCCTCCACCCCCGCCAGAACCCCCAGTTCCCCCTCCACGGAGACATAGTCCTTCTGGGAGTGGGCGAAATCCACCACCTTTCTGGTTAGGGCCGCGTTTTCGTCGTAGGGTTTACTGGAGCCGTCGATCATCACGCTGGAAAAACCCGATTCGATGCAGTCCTTGCAGAGCTCAAAGGTATCCCCGTGGTCCAGATGGAGGACGATGGGGATGTCGTAGCCCAACTCGTGGGCGTACTCCACCGCGCCCTTGGCCATGTTTTTTAGCAGGTTCTGGTTGGCGTACTTACGGGCGCCCGAGGAAACCTGAAGAATCACCGGGGATCTGGTTTCCACGCAGGCCTGGATGATCGCCTGCATCTGCTCCATATTGTTAAAATTGTAAGCCGGGACGGCGTAACCCCCGGAGATCGCCTTTTTAAACAGCTCCACCGTATTGACAAGGCCCAATTCCTTATAACTGGTCATGTAACACTCCTTACTCTTTGATTACCGAAAGACGCGCCAAAAAACTTTGGCTTTTAAACATCCTTTTTATTTTACACGCCGTTCCCGGATTGGTCAAGACGGCGGTTTTATGGTATGATAAAGTAGGGATTTCCGGAAACCGCGGTTTCCGGGGACACCAAACCATGAGGAAAAGAGCGTTTATCCTGGTTCTTATTCTGATCCCCGCCCTGCTGACCGCGGCTTTTTTGGGCCGCCGCCCCGTGATTTTGGTGGGGGACGACGCTTTTAACATGATTTACGGGGAAAGGCGGGCGCTGATCAGCCGCTGGGCCCTTTCCCTGAGGCTTTTTCGGTGGATAAAGACGATCAACGTGTCCTCCGGGGTGGGGCCCGATTTGGTGGCCCAGGCGGCGGCGAGCCTTTCCCGGCGGCCGGAGGCGGTTTTTTTCCCCTACCGCTACCGGGAAGGGGCCCGCCGCTACCTGAAAAACCGGCCCGGCCCGGCGGTCGTGATTTTGGGGGGGCGGAACCCGCCGGATCGGGGCGTGAATGAGGGTCCGGAACCCCTGTGGATTGTAACCGATACCGGGACCGACCTGTACCGGGCCGGGGCCGCGGCGGGGATCATCACCGGAAATTCCGGTATGCCCACGGCTCTGTACTATGAAAAGCTTGAGGAGGCTGGAAAAACGGCCTTTATCCAGGGCTTACGGGATCAGGGCTATACCGGAACGCCCTTTTTTCCCCTTTCCGGCGACTCCCTCGCCACCGCCCGGGAGGGGGGGCTTGCCGGGGGCGGCCTGGGCTGCGCGGTTCTGGTGGACGAGGACGATCCCGCCCCCTACGAGGCGAAAAATCCCCTGGTCCTCTTTAGCTGGCTTGATCCCCTCCTGCTTCCCCGGAATACCGCCGCGGTCTTTGACGATTCCCCCCTGACCCAGCTCGAGCCCGCCCTGGCCTTGCTGCGGAAAGGGGCTTCCGGAGGGGGGGTTCCCTCCCAAATTTGGGCGCCGCGGCGCGATAGGGCCCTGAAAAATAAATATATTGAAATAAACCGGTTAAAAAGTCTAAAATATGAGCGGGAAAATACGGATAATAATAAATAAGAAAAACCTTTTTTACGGTTTGACAAAAATTGAAGAAGGGATTATACTAAGAGAGATTTCATTTTTCAGGACAGGAACATAAGCGGGGCTTAGGTTCCCGGTAAAGTGAAAAGGAGTATTGGGATGAAACATGGTAGTTATAGGGCGATTTGCCTGCTTTTACTGGCGGGGACAGCCCTGGCGGCATTCGGAGACGATCGTACCGTAAGTGTGGAGTCGAAGATATTGGAGACCTTTGACAATGAGGAAGACTCCAAATACGTATGGCGTAAGGACGCCAGCCGTTACGCGGTGGGCAAGGATCCCGTGGATAAGGACAACCCCGCTTTTGCCGATCTGGGCCTCGCGGATGGAGACTTTTTCCCCAAGGTTAACTATTTTAAAACCTGGCCGATGGCCCTGTTTAAAACCAACAGGGAAGGCAGAAACCTTCAAAGTCTGGGGATCTGGGGTAAATTTAAGCGGATGGGGTTTAACTGGATCGACATTTACCCCACCCTTAAATCTCAGGGGGACGACGCCCAGGCCTTTGAGATACCCCTTCCGGGCAGGGTGCGGGCCCTTGATCTGTGGGTTTGGGGTTCCGGCCTCGATTACTACCTGGAAGCCTACCTAAGGGATCAGCGGGGGGTAATCCACGTGGTTCCCATGGGGAGCCTTAAGTACAGGGGCTGGGAAAATCTCCGGGGAACCATACCCCACAGTGTACCCCAGAACCGGGCTATTATCCCCGATCCCACTACCGCGGGGGTAATCGCCGCCGACAACGAGAACAACCGTTCCGTTTACCTTAAGTTTGTCAAATTCAGGATTTGGACTACCCCCCGGGAGGAGGTGGCCAATTTTTACATCTACTTTGACCAGTTCAAGATTTTGACCGATATTTTTGAATCCCTGTATGATGGGGATGAACTGGCCGATCCCTTCTGGGTCCGGGAAAACTGGGCCGGTGATGGTTCGGGGCAGCAGGGCGCTCAGGGCGCGCAGAATTAAGGAGGCCGCAGATGAAACGATTAACAGTAACCTTCCTGTTCATAACTCTTGCCGCGGGGCTTTTTGCCCAGGCTCAGCAGCAGACGGAGGTGGGGCAGGAAAACGCCGCCCAGATAGGCATTGCCGAGGCCCAGCAGAAACTCAAAGAAATTTCGGTGGACAAATTCGAGATGGAGGGCTTTTGGCGGGCCGTTATCTCCTACGACGAGGGCTATACCGCCTACAGGCTTTTTGAGGGTGGTCCCGCCGCCAAGGTTCCCGTTCCCGAGGAACAGGATCTTAATATCCCCGACAAGTATGTTTTTGGCGTCAGGGTGGATTTTATCCGCCGGGGCATTAACAGCGTCTTTGTCAGATCCGAGCGGCCCCTCCCCATAGAGGGAATTACCAAGACCGTTTCGGTCTGGGTGGCGGGGCGTAATTTTAACCATACCCTTAACCTTCTGCTGGAGGATGTCTTTGGCCGGTACTATGAGCTGTACATGGGGAAGCTGAATTTCCAGGGCTGGAAGAAGATGACCGTGGCGATCCCTCCCCAGGCTGTTGACGGCCTTCATGGGATTATCCAAAGGAACTACCACTACGGCAACCAGATGCTGGGGATCAAAATCCTCGGCTTTCGCATCGACTGTGATCCCGCGGACGCCTACGGTTCCTATTACGTGTACTTTGACGACCTCCGGGCCGTAACAGACCTCTTTGCCGAAGATGTAAGGGACGCTGACGATCCTAACGACAGTTGGTAATCCAGGTTTTACGGGTTTTTGAGGGGACTATCCAGGCGGGTAGTCCCTTTTCGTTTATATGATGGGGGAGGGGAAGGAGGAATTCTCTCCTTGCCGGTGGGGAATGGCGATGGTTTGTTCTAATTACGAACATGGCGTTGTTCCCGGTGTACGTCCCGGCGGTTCGCTTCTTTAGTCCGCCGGGCGCGCGCGAGGGGGAGGCTTTTTGCCGCGGCGCTTCGCGGGGGATGGGGGCTTTTTCCCGGCGGTCCGGTAAACCCAGCTGCGGCCCTCTTTCCGTGGTTTTTCCACCAGCCCGGCTTTTTCCAGCACATAGAGGGTCTTCCGGGCCAAAACGGGGCTGATGCGGGCCGCGGGGGCCATGGTTTTGGCGGTAAATTCGCCTTCCAGGGGGAGAAAGCGCAGCCAGTGGCTCTTTTTTTCCAAAACGACCCCCTCCCGCCAGGAATCGAGGATCCGGTCCTCTATGCTTATCCCCTTTCGCCGCCAGGAACCTTTGCCGTCGTCCCGGCGGCGTTCGGTGGCGTCCACCAGGGCGATTTCCACGGTCAGTCCCGGGAGCCCCACCAGGCCCGGGGCGTAAATCAACTCGTTAAAAATGTCCCAGGCCGTTCCCTTTCGAGGGCTTTTTCGGCGGGAAAGGAGATTTCCCTCCGCGTCGTAGAGTTCTATGTTTTTATTCACGATCACGGGATAGATAAGCCGGACTTTGCCCCGGGCGGCCAGGAGGGGGACCTTGTTTTTAAGGGCGCTGAAATTACCGGTCTGTATTTCCACCGCCTCTCCGCCGGGGCCTATGGCGTCGCAGACAAAGCCGTCCAGGGTTTCCTCGGTCCTGCCCGGCTCCGCGTAAAAAAACTTGAGCGCCCTGTGCAGGCCGCTTTCGTTTTCCTGGCCGATGCCGCGGAACGACGGTTTTTGGCGCCTAGCGGAGGTCATCCGGCGCGGCCTCCGGGGCTTGGGTATACGGAAAAAGTTCCTCCGCGGCCAGGAGTTCCAGGAAATGGCGGGTTTCGCGGCTTCCCTTTTTTTCGGAGGTCTGTATCCGGGCCACCCGGAAAGCGATCATCCTGTGGGTGGGCAGGGGCAGGGGCAGAATCCGGCCGTTTATGTCCACCAGGGCGTTCAGGGGCAGCCGGCCGGGAACTTCCTGGGCGTCGCCCTCGGGAAAGACAATAAAAAAATCCTCCATAAACATGGGTAAGAGCATAGCAGGAGGAAAAAAAACCCGCAATGCCGCGTTTTGCCGCCTTTACTATACGAATGTTAAGAAAAACTAGAGAAATTTGTAACTATTCATATTATTTTTTCTTTTTTTTGGCCTAACCCGCTTGACTAGGGCTCTTTTTGTTCAAATAATGGGAGAAAGTGGGAAAGAATTAAGTAAAGTGGGATAAAGTAGGAAAAAGTGGAATGGCATTGCTAAGCGGGGAGTATCAGGCGACTCTGGATGATAAGGGCCGGATAAGCATACCCGCCCGTTTTAGAGAGGGGGTACCCGATAACGTCCTTGTTTTAACTAGGGGTTTGATAGAACACTGCGTTTGGGCTATGACGATGGAGAATTGGGAGGAATTTTCGGCCCAGTTCAAAGGGCGGCTGTCCATACCGCTCCAAATGGCCGACATGGTGCATCACCGGATGCTCCACTCGACCTACGAGGTTGAGCTTGACAAGGCGGGCCGTATCGCGGTACCCCAGAAACTGCGGGACTTCGCGGGGCTTTCCAAGGACTGTGTGGTAACCAGCGATGGTTTCCGGATCGAGATCTGGGACGCGGCCCGGCACGCGGATTATGAGCGGAGAATAGAGGAGCAGTTCCCTATGGTGCTGAACGAGATGGGGACGGATATGCGTTTGCTGATCGATAAAGGCGTCCAGCCGGGGAAAGGCGGCCTTTGAACAGGAAATTAAGGGGTGAGGGGGATATGAAGGCTGTCCATACTCCGGCGCTGCTGGAAGAAACAATCCGCTATCTCGCGCCCCGGCGGGGAGGGGAACTCATGGTGGACGCTACCCTGGGCGAGGGGGGGCACAGCGGGGCTTTTCTTGAGCGTTTCCCCACCCTGCGGATCCTGGGGCTGGACGCGGATGGGGAAATCCAGGAGCGGGCCCGGGAACGGCTGAAGGCTTTTGGGGACCGGGCGCGTTTTTACCGGGTTTGGTCCCAGGAATTCTTTGCCGCCTACCCGGCGGATTTGGACAGGCCCGACACGATTCTCTTTGATCTGGGGATCAGCCTGTACCATTACGAAAGTTCCCGCCGGGGTTTTAGTTTTTTAAAGGACGAGTACCTGGATATGAGGATCGATACTTCCCGGGGAAGAACCGCGGCGGAAATAATCGCCGCCCTTTCGGAGAGGGAACTGGCGGATCTGCTCTATTTAAAGGGCGGGGAGCGCTATTCCCGCCGCATAGCCAGGGCGGTGGCGGCGGCGAAAAAACGGGGTCCGGTAACCACCACCGGGGCCCTGGCGGAACTGGTGAGCGCCTCGGTGCCCGCCGGATACCGTCGCGGCCCCACGCATCCCGCCACCCGGAGCTTTCAGGCCCTGCGGATAGCGGTAAACGGCGAGGCGGAAACGCTGCCGGTTCTGCTGGAAAAAGCCCTGGGGGTTCTTAAGGCCGGGGGCCGCATGGGGGTGATTAGTTTTCATTCCGGGGAAGACCGGGAGGTTAAACATTTTTTCCGGGCGAAAAGCCGGGAGTGTACCCCGGCCCCGGAAACGCCGATAGGTAGAAGTGGAGGGTTCCCGGTGGTTAAGATCCTTACCCCCAGGCCTGTTTCCGCGGGGGAAGGGGAGCGGCGAAATAATCCCCCCTCCCGGAGCGCCAAGTTCCGGGCGGTGGAAAAGATAAACGATCCCGGGGTAAACGCGTGAAACGCCGTTTTTTATTTTATGTCATGATCCTTTCCGTTCCCTTCTTTTTAGCCCTGGTTACCTGGCAGTCCGCCCGTTATGGTGATCTGGAGCGGGAACTCGCGAGAATGGAAGAGGTCCAGGAAGAGTGGGTGGAAAACAACAAACGGCTTATCGCGGGCATTGTCTTTTATTCCTCCCCCCAGCGGATAGAGCGTATAGCCCGGGAGGAGCTGGGCCTGCGGAAGAAGCCGCCGGAAGAGGTGCTTCAGATTTTTGTGGACGGCGAGGCGGTGAATGACTAGGGATACGCTGATGGATCACCGCGGCGCCGCCGAAGCTTTGGGGGCCCGGCTTTTACCCGAAGACGCGGAGGGGGGATTCTCCTCGGTGTCCATTGATTCCCGGGAGACGGCGGAGGGGGGCCTGTTTGTCGCCCTCCGGGGTTCCAGGACCGACGGCCACCGTTACCTTTCCCGCGCCTTTGAGGCCGGGGCCGCCGCCGCCCTGGTTACGGAACGGGGTATGGAAGAGGCGGGTTTTGACAGGGAGAGGGCCCGGGAAAGCGGGGCGGTGTTGATCCTGGTAGAGGATACCCTTAAGGGGCTGCAGGATTTGGCCGCGGCCTACCTGGACCGTTTTCCCCGGCTGCTCCGGGTGGGGATCACCGGCTCCGCGGGCAAGACCACCACCAAGGAAATCGCCGCCGCCATGGTGGGCGGGGAGAAAAAGACGGTGGTAAATCCGGGGAACCTCAACTCCGAAACGGGCCTGCCCCTGGCGGTCTTTAATGTCCGGGAAGAACATGAGGTGGGTATTTTTGAGGCGGGGATGAACCGGAAGGGGGAAATCGGGGAGTTGGCGGCGGTACTGAGGCCCCAGATTGCCCTGATCACCAACATAGGCTCCGCCCATATCGGCGTCCTGGGAAGCCGGGAGGCGATCGCCGGGGAAAAGAAGGACCTTTTTTCGCGGTTTACCGGTGGGGAAACCGCCCTGATCCCCGAGGACGATCCCTTTAGGGATTATCTGGCCCGGGACGTGAAGGGCAAGGTGGTGTTTTACGGGCAAAAAAGCCTGGAGGCCCTGGGAAAACTCACGGCCCTGCGCGGCCGGGGGCTGGAGGGGACGGAGATTGTCTGGGAGGGGATTCCCGCCGGCCTTGGTCTCCCCGGACAGCACAATGTAAGGAACGCCCTGGCCGCGGCCTCCCTGGCGGGGGAAGCGGGGATTTCCGGAAGGGCGATCCGGAAAGGGCTGGCCGGCGCGCGGGGGCTTTTTGGCCGCGGCGAGGTACTCCGGGGCAGGACCACGGTGATTCGGGATTGTTACAACGCCAGCCCCGAATCCGCCGCCCAGGTCCTGGCTTTTTGCGACGCCCTGGACTGGCCCGGCCGCCGGGTATACGTGATGGGGTCTATGCTTGAGCTGGGGGATCGCGAGGCGGAGGCCCACAGAAAAATTGGGGAACTTTTGGCGGAGTCCAGGGCGGAGCTGATCTTTCTTTATGGCCCGGAGATGAGGAGCGCCGCCGCTGTCCTGGAGGAGAAAGGGGCGCGCCCGGGGGGGGCGTTTTTTCACGCCGGGACCATGGAGGAACTTTCCGCCGCCCTGGCGGAAAAAATACAAGAGGGGGATCTGGTGCTTCTTAAAGGGTCCCGGGGGCGCGCCCTGGAGCGGCTTACCGGTGTGGTGATGATGGATTCCGGCCTGGCGGATCCTGTGGTAAGCGGGGGGGAAGCGGATGTTTCTTGAGTTTCTTTATCCCCTGGTTCGTTATTTTAAGCCCTTTAACGTATTCCAGTATTTAACCTTCCGGGGGGCTTACGCGGCGCTCACCACCCTGCTGTTCTGTTACCTCCTGGGGCCAAGGATCATCGAGGCCCTGCGGAAACTGAAAGTGGGGCAGGCCATCCGGAACGACGGCCCCCAGAGTCATCTGAAAAAAGGGGGAACCCCCACCATGGGCGGGGTGATGATCCTTCTTTCCCTGGTCCTCGCCGCCCTGTTATGGCAGGATGTGGAAAACGCCATGATCTGGCTCTGCCTGGGATCTCTTCTGGCTTTTGGGGCCATAGGGTACGCGGACGATTACCTGAAGGTGACGAAGAAAAATTCCGACGGCCTCCCGGGATGGGTCAAGTTCAGCGCCCAGCTGGGGGTCGCCCTGGCAATCGCCCTGATCCTCTACTTTTCCGGACGGGAGGAAATTACCTATTTGTACATTCCCTTCTTTAAGAACCCTGTCCTGGATTTAGGGCCCCTTTGGATTCCCTTCGCGGTGCTTCTGATGGTGGGGGAATCCAACGCGGTAAACCTTGCCGACGGCCTGGACGGCCTTGCCACGGGGCTTCTCCTTTCGGTGTTCGCTACCCTGGGGATTTTAAGTTACCTTTCCGGCCGGGCGGACTTTTCCGCCTACCTGGGGATTCCCTACATAGAGGGCGCCGGGGAATTGACGGTGTTTTGTTTGGCCGCGGTGGGAGCCTGCGTGGGTTTCCTGTGGTTCAATACCCATCCCGCGGAGATTTTTATGGGAGACGTGGGGAGCCTTTCCCTGGGGGGAATCATCGCCACCATTTCCCTGATTCTAAAGAAAGAGGCGCTGATTTTGATCATCGGCGGGGTCTTTGTGCTGGAGGCGGCCTCGGTGATCCTGCAGGTTCTTTCCTATAAGCTGTGGAAGCGGCGGATCTTTAAGATGGCGCCCCTTCATCATCATTTTGAGTTATCCGGCTGGATGGAAACCAAGGTGGTTGTCCGTTTCTGGATTCTTGGGGGGCTCTTCGCGATTATAGCCCTCTCCACATTGAAGATACAGTAGGCCGAAGATGGAACCGCGATTTATCATGGAAAGGGCTGGCCGCGGAAACGTCCAGGATCCGCTTTTGGCTGCCGCCATTCTGCTCCTTACCGGCATTGGGCTGGTAACCCTCTATTCCTCATCCTACGCCTTCGCGGAACGGTTTTTTGGGAACGGCCTGTACTTTATTTCCCGTCAGGGAATGTTCGCCCTCCTTGGGTTTGGCCTTTTCTTTCTGTTCTCCCGGATCAACCTGGACTTTATCCGCCGGTGGATGCCGCTGATCATCGGGGGAACCATGGCGCTTTGCGCGCTCACCTTTATTCCCGGCGTGGGGATAATGAAAAACGGCGCCGCCCGCTGGATCCGGCTGGGGGCTTCCACCTACCAGCCTTCGGAGATGGTTAAACTGGTGCTGCCTTTTTATCTGGCCCATATCTTTGACAAAAAAAACGACAGCCTGGACTCTTTCCCCGCCGGGGTATTGCCGCCCGCGGTGATCACGGTGATCTTTTGCGCCCTCGTTTATTCGCAGAACAATTTTTCCACCGCCTTTTTTATCCTGATCAACGCGCTGATCCTCTTTTTCCTGGCGGGGATCAAGCTGCGCTACTTCTTTGGGGCCGCGCTGATCTTCCTGCCGCTTTCGGCGTTTTTTGTCCTCACCGAGGAACACCGGTTCCGGCGGGTCTTTAGCTTTTTCCTGCCCGAATGGGAACCCCAGGGGGCGGGGTATCAGATTGGCCTGAGCGTCGCCACGATTAGGTCCGGGGGATTTTGGGGCAAGGGTATAGGCCAGGGGACCAGGAAGATCGCCAGCGTGCCGGAGATTCATTCGGACTTTATCTTCGCGTCCTTCGCGGAAGAGATGGGATTCGCGGGGGTTCTGGTTATCTTTATCCTCTTTGCCCTCTTTGCCTTCGCGGTTTACCGCCGCGCCCTGCGAAGCCATACCCCCTTTAGGCGGCTGTTGACCTTTGGCCTGGGCACGATGATCCTTTCCCAGATCCTGCTTAACATCGCCGTGGTGATTGGGGCGGTTCCCACCACCGGCATACCCCTGCCGTTTTTTTCCGCCGGGGGGTCCTCGCTGGCCACTACCCTGGTGATGTGCGGGTTACTGATTAACAATTCACGGGAGGCGGATCATGTCTAGCGGATATATATACGGGGACGAGGCGTTTAACGTCAAGACCTCTCCCCGCCTGTGGGGGGATAAAAAACTTAAGCGGCTCCTCGCGGTCCTGGCGGTGGTTCTTGGGGCGGAGCTGGTTTGGCTTTTTGGGATCAGTCCCTGCATGCCCCTCTCCAGGGTGGAGATTTCCGGTATCCCCGGGATCGACCGGGGGGCGGTTCTCGCCCTGGCGGGCATAGGGAGCCATTCCTCCTACATGACGGTGAACGCCCCCGCGGCGGAGCGGGCCCTGCGGGAACTTCCCGTGGTCCGGGCCGCCCGGGTGGTAAAGCTTTTTCCCAACCGGGTAAGGATAATCCTGGAGAAACGCCGGGCCGCGGCCATGACCTTTGTGGAGGCGGGGGAACGGATCTTTCCCGCGCTGATCGACGGGGACGGCATGATCATCAGCCTGGGCAGGGAGGGCTTTCAGCGGGACGAGCGGCTGCCGGTAATTTCGGGCCTTGCCCTGGAGGGGGTTTCCCCGGGGATGAGGCTTCCCCGGATCTACGGCCCCCTTTTCTCGCGGCTGGAAACCCTGGCCCGGGACGCGCCGGAACTGCTGTCCACGATTTCGGAAATCAATATCAAGCAAAAAAATTACGGCGGCTTTGATCTGACCCTTTTCCCCGCCCATAGGGGCATTAGGGTAAAGATAAACGAGGATATTAATGAGGAAACCCTCCGGTATATGCTGCTTATGCTGGACGTGCTTTCCGCCTCGCCCCGCCCGGTGGAGGAGCTTGATTTTAGGACTGGAACCGCTTCGTACAGGATGAAGGAGGCCCGCTCTGGCTAGTGACGGTTTAGTGGTCGGTCTGGACATAGGCACGACCAAAGTGTGCGCCGTAATCGGCGAGCGGAATGAAAGGGGCGCCCTGGAGATAACCGGCGTGGGGCTCTGCCCCTCCACGGGACTGCGAAAGGGCGTGGTGGTTAACATTGAGGCCACCCTCCGTTCCGTGGCCGCGGCCATTGAGGCCGCGGAAATGATGAGCGGCCGGGAAGTTCACGGCGCCTACACGGGGATCGGGGGCAGCCACATCGACGGGATCAATTCCCGGGGGGTGGTGGCGGTGACGGGTAAAAACCGGGAAACCCGGGAAATTGGGGAAGATGATATTGTCCGGGTCCTGGAAGCGGCCCGGGCGGTGGTGATCCCCATGGACCGGCAGGTGCTGGAATTGATCCCCCAGAGCTATATTGTGGATGACCAAAGGGGGATCCGGAATCCTCTGGATATGATTGGGGTGCGGCTGGAGGCGGAGGTGCATATCATCACCTGTTCGGTTACCAGCGCCCAGAATCTGATCAAGTGCGTAAACCGGGCCGGTTTCCGGGTGGAGGGCCTTATACTGCAGTCCCTGGCCGCGGGCCGGGCGGTGCTGACGGAGGAAGAGAAGGAACTGGGGGTGGCCCTGGTGGATATGGGGGGGGGCACCACGGACGTACTGGTCTACGCCGAGGGGGCGCCCTATTCAACCACCACCATACCCGCGGGGGGAACCCAGGTAACAAACGATATTTCGATTATCAAGAACATTTCTTTTGAGACCGCGGAGAAGATCAAGCTTGAGGCGGGAAGCTGCTGGGAGGGGGCTTTCGCGGGGGACGAGGACATTATCGTGCCCGGCGTGGGGGGGCGTCCCCCCCTGCCCATCCCCCGGTCCCATATTGAGGAAATTATCCGCCCCCGGATGGAGGAGATCTTCCTGATGGTGAGGGAAAAACTTGAGGATCTGGTTATTTCCCGGCCCCTGGGGGGCGGGGTGGTGCTGACCGGCGGGGGCGCCCAGCTTTTGGGGGCCGCCGAACTGGCCGCGGAAATTTTTCAGCTCCCCGCCCGGGTGGGGTCGCCCCTTCCCGTGGGGGGGCTGGTGGAGGAGTACCGGAACCCGGTTTACGCCACCGCCGTGGGACTGGCCCTGGAAGGGGACAGCAGAGAAATAGGGAACGTCCTTGAGCGGGGCGGGGAAAAAGGAAGGCCGGAAAGGGGGAACGCTTCCCTCTTTGGAAGGCTTGCTGAGTGGCTAAAGAGGGAATTCTTTTAGGTTCCTGAATTAAAATAGCGGGAGGGAATATGAACATCCAGGTTTTGGACGAAAGGGAACGGTCGCTGGGTCCGCGTTCCACGCTTATCAAGGTGATAGGCGCCGGCGGCGGCGGATCAAACGCCGTGAACCGTATGATCGAATGCGGTTTAGGGGGCGTGGAATTTATCGCCGCCAATACGGACCTGCAGGCTTTGAATCAAAGCCAGGCGGAAATTAAGCTTCCCATAGGGTCCAAACTTACCTCGGGGCTCGGCGCCGGGGGCAGGCCGGAGGTAGGAGAAAAAGCGGCCATGGAGGATCGGGACATGATCGCCAACACCCTTAAGGGGGCGGACATGGTTTTTGTTACCGCCGGCATGGGGGGAGGGACCGGCACGGGGGCCGCGCCGGTGATCGCCCAGGTGGCCCGGGAATGCGGCGCCCTGACGGTGGGGGTGGTAACCAAGCCCTTCGCCTTTGAGGGCCGTTATAAAACGCGGCTGGCGGAGGAGGGGATCGCCAAGATGCGGCTGGCGGTGGATTCCCTGATTGTCATCCAGAATCAGCAGCTCCTTTCCCTGGTGGAAAAGCGAACGCCGATCAAGGACGCGTTCCTTAAGGCCGACGATATACTCCGCCAGGGGGTTCAGAGTATTTCCGGCTTGATTCTGGAAACGGGGCTGGTCAATCTGGACTTCGCGGACGTGAGGAACGCCATGTACGGCCAGGGAGACGCCCTGATGGGGGTTGGCCTCGCTTCGGGGGATAACCGGGTTCAGGACGCGGCGTTTCAGGCCATGGACAATCCCCTGCTGGAGGATACCACCATTGTCGGCGCCCGGCATATCCTGGTCAATGTTTCCGGGGGCGATTTTACCCTTTCGGAATTTGAGGAAGTGATGGAGATCATTACCGAAAAGGCCGATCCTGACGCGGAGATAAAAATAGGGGCGGTCCTTGACAGCGAGCTGGGGGATCAGCTTCAGGTTACGCTGATCGCCACGGGATTTCAGGCCCCAACGGTAAGCTTTGAGGGCGCGGCGGAGGTTTCCGCCGATTCCCGGGAAAAGGACGTGGTGGGTTTTGAGGAGTGGGACAAAATATCCGGCCGGGGCCGGGGCCGGGCGGAGTATCTTTCCCTCCGGAATTACCATTACCGGCGGGAGGACTTGGATGTTCCCACGGTGATGCGCTTCCCCGTTGAGCCGGAGGAAAAACCCGGGGAAAAGAGGGAAAGCGCCGCCCTATGAGGGATTTCCTCGCCGGCTACCGTTCCCGGCTTATCGCCATAGAACGCCGGTCGCTCCTGACGGCGGAAACCTATGTGGGGGAGATCCGCTGTTTCCTGACCTGGATTCAGGCGGCCCGGCTTACGGGCCCCGGGGCGGAGCCCGACCAGGGATCCGCCGGCTTGGAAACCGCCCTTAAAGCCGTGGATAACCAGGCCCTGACCGCTTACCTGGAAGAAAGGCGGAAGACCATTGGAAACCGGTCCGCCGCCAAGGCGGTGTCGGCCCTCCGTTCTTTTTTCCGTTACCTCACCGGTGAGGGCCTGAGGGAAGATAACCCCGCGGGGCTTCTGGAAACGCCCCGGCGGTCTTTTAGGCTTCCGGCGGTTCTTTCCCGGCGAAAAATTGAGGCGCTCTTTGAAGCGGTGGACACGGCGAAGCCCTTAGGGATACGGAACCGGGCTCTTTATGAGTTGATCTACTCCGCGGGCCTCCGGGTATCGGAGGCGGTTCACCTGAACGTGGGGGATCTGTTTTTTGGGGAGGCCCTGATCCGGGTAAGGGGAAAGGGAGGCAGGGAAAGGATGGCGGTCTTTGGGGGCGAGGCGGCGCGGTGGCTTAAACGCTACCTGGCTGACGTCCGGCCCCTGTTGGCGGGGCGCCAGCGTCCCCTCGCGCTGTTTCTAAGGCGGGGGGGCGGGCGTCTTTCCCGAAAGGGTATCTGGAAGAACTACGCCCTGTTGGCGGGAATCACCGGAACCGGTTCCCACCTTCATACCCTGCGGCACAGCTTCGCGACGGAGCTGCTCGCGGGGGGGGCGGATCTGCGGCAGGTTCAGGAACTGCTGGGGCACGCCGATTTGGCCACCACCCAGATCTATACCCATGTGGATGTTTCCCAGTTGAGGGAAAATCACCGGAAGTATCTGCCCCGGTTGGGGGTAAACGATGGCTAAACAGGGGATGGCGAAATCGGTAATCATTCTTATCATTCTCGCGGGGGGGATAAGCGGGATCTTCGCCGTAAAAAAGGTCCTTGCCCGGAATACCCTGGCCGCCCGGATCGCCGCGTTGAGCCCCCGGGGAACGCCCCAGGGGATTGAGGATTTGCGGAAGGCCATTGACCTCTACGAGCGGAAAATAGAGGAACATGTCAAGGACGCCGCCCAGACGGGGATATACTGGAAGATCCTGGGGAACCGGCTGATAGACAAAAAACTCTACGGCGAGGCCCTGGAAGCCCTGGAAAACGCCGCCCGCTACTATCCCGAGGACGAGACAATACAGTATCTTATAGGAATATCCGCGGGAACGCTGGCGAAGTCGGAACATGTTTCCCCCCAGCGGAAACAGGCCCTGCGGGAGGAGTGCGAACTGGCCTATCTGCGGGCCATTGAAATTTACGAACGTTACGGAAAAGCCCTGTACGGTCTTTCCGTGTTATACGTGTTTGAGCTGGGCCGCCCGGCGGAGGCGGTTCCTTATTTGGAACGGCTGCTGGAGGTTCACCGCGGCGACACCGACGGTATGTTTGTCCTGGCCGCCGCCTATTATATGACGGAAAATTACCAGGCCGCGGTGGATCTTTACGACCGGATCGGCGGCCTTACCAAGGACAAGGATGTGAAAATCCAGGCGGAAAGGAACAAGGGACAAGTGATGGATGAGTGGTACCGGTGAGCGCGGCGCGGATATGGCGGATATGATGGAAAAAGAACGGGTGAACCCCGGCGGCTTTTTTGTGGTGGAAAAGGATTCTCCCCTTTATCCGCCGCTGCTGCGGGAAATTTACGATCCCCCCGCCCGGATTTACTGCCGGGGGGTTCTTCCCGATCCCGAGCGCCCCGCGGTGGCCCTGGTGGGTACCCGGCGTCCCAGCGCCGCCGCCTCCACGCAGGCCCTTAAGCTGGGCGGGGAATTCGCCCGCCTGGGGATCGCCGTCATTTCCGGCATGGCCTTGGGCATTGACGCCCTGGCCCACCGGGGCTGCCTGGAGGGCGGGGGCCGTACCGTGGCCGTCCTTGGTTCCGCGGTGGATCAGGTGTTTCCCGCTTCCAACCGGGGTCTGGCCCGGCGCATCCTGGAAACCGGGGGCGCGCTCTTGAGCGAGTACGAGCCGGGGACCGGTCCCCGGAAGTGGCATTACCCCCAGCGGAACCGGATTATTTCGGGGCTGGCCCGGGCCACGGTGATTGTGGAAGCCCCCGCCGGTTCCGGGGCCCTCCATACGGGCGCTTTTGCCCTGGAGCAGGGAAGGGACCTGTTTGTCGCTTCCATCGGGGTCTCTTCTCCCCTGGGGGCGGGGACAAAAAAACTGGCCGGCGAGGGCTGCCGGGTTATTTCCAGCGCCGCCGAGGTTCTGGCGGACTGGGGGCTGGATCTTTCATTGGTGGAGAAAAATGGCGGCAGCCGGGTTTCGCCGGCGCGGGGGGGATTGGACGGGAATGGCGGGACGGCCCGGGACCAGGCGGCGTTTCTGGCGGAATCCCTAAAAAGGGAACTTGGCCTGTAAGGGCGGGATGGGGAACATGGAAGTGAAAAAAGCCGAAACGGTTAAAGCGAAACCCAAAACCAGGGCCGGCGGGAAAAAACCGGGCGGAAAGGAAAGGGATAAAAAGATCCTTGTCATTGTGGAGTCTCCCGCGAAGGCGAAAACCATAGAAAAGTACCTGGGGCCCGATTACAGCGTTAAGGCCTCCATGGGGCATTTGATTGACCTCCCCAAGTCCCGGATGGCTATAGACGTGGATCATGAATTTGAGCCCGAGTACATCACCGTCCGGGGGCGGGCCAAGCTGCTTAAGGAGCTTCAGGGGGACGCGAAGAAGGCCGATGAGGTGCTGCTGGCCAGCGATAATGATCGGGAGGGGGAGGCCATCGCCTGGCATCTGCGGAACGCGATTACCGCAAAAACGGAACGGGTTCCCATCAAGCGGATCAGCTTTAACGAGATCACCCCCCAGGCGATTAAGGAGGCGGTGGACCATCCCTCGGGCATAGACGAGGCCAAGGTAAACGCCCAAAAGGCCCGGCGCGTTCTGGATCGCCTGGTGGGCTACAACCTTTCGCCCCTGCTCTGGAAAAAGGTAAAGAACGGCCTTTCCGCGGGCCGGGTCCAGTCGGTAGCCCTGAGGCTTATCTGCGAGCGGGAAAAGGAGGTGGAGTCCTTTATCCCCGAAGAGTACTGGACCCTGGAGGCGGATTTCAAGGCCGGGGGAAAGCACGCGCCCTTTGCCGCCCAGCTGGTGTTATGGCGGGGGAAAAAACCGGAGCTGAGGAACGAAGGGGAAGTTAACGCGTTAATTGACCTTATAAAGGGCGCCGATTGCGCCGTGGCGGATATCCGGGAAACGGAAAAGACCGTAAGGCCCAAGCCTCCCTTTACCACCTCCCAGCTGCAGCAGACCGCGGCGAACAGATTGGGTTTTACCAGCAAAAAAACCATGCAGATCGCCCAGCAGCTCTACGAGGGGGTCAATATAGGGGAAGGCCGGGTGGGGCTGATCACCTACATGCGTACCGACTCAACCCGGATTTCCCAGCTTGCCCTGAACGAGGCCCGGGAATGGATAGGCAAACACTATCCCCAGGACCTGCCCGATAAAGCGGTGGAATATTCGGTGGGGAAAAAAGCCCAGGACGCCCATGAGGCGATCCGGCCCACCTACATAAGCTATACCCCGGAGAGCCTTAAAGATTCCCTTTCCAGGGATCAGACCCGGCTCTACGGGATCATCTGGGAACGTTTTGTGGCCTGCCAGATGAGGAACGCCCGGACTAAAACGGTGAGCGTGGACATCGCGGCGGCGGTTCCCGGTTTGGGGGACGGCGGCGAAGATGGCGGAGGGGTTTTCCGGGTCTCCGGGACCAAAATTATGGAGAAGGGTTTTTACCAGGTGATGAAATTCCTGGCCTCCAAGGAGGAAAAGGGCGGCGCCGTTCCCCCGGTAAAGAAGGGGGAACCGCTTACGGTAGAAAACTTTCGTAGTGAACAGCATTTTACCCAGGGGCCGCCCCGGTATACCGACGCCTCCATTGTGAAGATCCTGGAGGAAAAGGGCATAGGCCGGCCCTCGACCTACGCCCCCACCATCTCGGTGCTTCTGGATCGTTACTATGTAACCCGGTCCAATAAACAGCTCGTGCCCACCCTGCTGGGAAGGATGATCAGCGACATGCTCAGCGAGTACTTTCCCCATGTGGTGGACGCGGCTTTTACCGCCTCCATGGAGTCGAGGCTTGACCAGGTGGAGGAAAACCTGATCCGCTGGCCCGACATGATCCGGGAATTTTACGATCCCTTTAAGGATCAGGTGGACGAGGTGGGGAAGACCCTGGAATCTTACAAGGGAACCCTGGACGAACCTACCGATTATGTCTGCGAAAAATGCGGTAAACCCATGGTGAAGAAGCTGGGGCGGTTTGGCTTTTTTCTGGCCTGCTCGGGTTTTCCCGCCTGCCGTAACGCCCGGTCGGTGCCCCTGGCGGTGTGCCCCAAATGCGGGGGCGATATTGTGGCCCGGAAAACCAGGGGCAGGGGTAAGGAGTTTTACGGCTGCGCCAGCTATCCGGAGTGTGATTTTGTCAGCCACCACAAGCCCCTTTCCCAGAACTGTCCCAAATGCGGGCATTTCCTGGTGGAAAAGTACGATAAGCGGAATGGAAGCTACAAGGCATGCGTCAACCCCGGCTGCGATTACCTTCACAGCGCGGACGCGGAGGAAGAATGACGGCGCGCGATAAGTCTCCTGGGGGCATGATAGAACAGTACCTTTCTTATCTGGAGGCGGTGCGGGGTGTTTCGGCCCGTACTCTGGCGGCCTACGGAAAGGATCTTTCCCATTTCGCCGCCTACTGCGCTAACGGGAACATGGACCCGGAAAGGGTGGATTCCCGGGGGGCGCGGAATTTTATCGCCGACCTTGCCGCCGAGGGAATCGCCCCGGTAAGCGTGAACCGGGCCCTTTCTTCCCTCCGGGGTTTTTACCGCTGGCTTATCCGGACGGGAAAGCGCGGGGACGATCCTTCCGCGGGGCTCCGGAATTTAAAAACCCCCAAGGCCCTGCCGGTGTTTCTTTGGGAAAAGGAGATGGCGGCCTTCGCGGGGCTCCCCGAAAAAGAGGGAATCCTCTGGCCCCTTCGGGATAAGGCGCTGATCCTGGTCATGTACTCCGGGGGGCTCCGGATTTCCGAGGCGGTGTCCCTTTCCATGGGGAATTTGGAGGCCGATTGTTTTTCCGCCCGGGTTAGGGGAAAGGGAGACAAGGAGCGGTACGTGTTTTTTTCCGGGGAAGCCGCCGCCGCCCTGGGGGAGTACCTCCCCGCCAGGGCCGCGCGGGTCCGGGCGGAGGCGCCCACGGATAAGGTGTTTGTCAACCGCCGGGGGAGGGGCATTTCCACGCCGGGGGCGCGGTGGATCATAGGCCGTTACGGGGATCGCCTGGGGCTGGGAAAGCGTATTCACCCCCACGCCCTGCGGCACAGCTTTGCCACCCACCTGGTAAACGCCGGCTGCGATGTCCGGCTGATACAGGAACTGCTGGGTCACGCCAGTATTTCCACCACCCAGCGCTACACCCATGTGGATATGGAACGGCTTAAGCGGGCCTACATGAAGGCCCACCCGCGCGCTTTATAGGAGGAAGGTATGATCCGGGGAAGGAAAAGTATGAACGATGTAACGATCCGCTCCACCACGGTACTGGCGGTGCGGCGGAAGGGAGAGGTGGCCATGGCCGGGGACGGCCAGGTAACGCTGGGGGAAACGGTGGTAAAAAACAACGCCCGGAAGGTCCGCCGGCTTTGGGACGGCAAGGTCCTCTGCGGTTTCGCCGGCGCCACCGCCGACGCCTTTACCCTCTTTGACCGCTTTGAAAGCAAGCTTAAGGAGTATTCCGGGGACCTGGCCCGGTCGGCGGTGGAGCTGGCCAAGGACTGGCGGACCGACAGGACCCTGCGGCGGCTGGAGGCCATGCTTCTTACCGCGGACCTCCAGAAGACCCTGCTGATCTCCGGTACGGGGGATGTGATAGAGCCCGCCGGGGACGCCCTGGCTATCGGCTCCGGGGGCAACTACGCCCTGGCGGCGGCCCTGGCCTATCTTAACGGGAGCGAATTTTCCGCGGCGGAAACGGCAAGGCGGAGTTTGGAGATCGCGGGAACGATCTGTATCTATACCAACAGCCAAATTATGGTGGAGGAATTAAAACCCTAATGGAAAAAAATCTTGATCATCTTACGCCCAAAGAAATTGTGGCGGAACTGGATAAGTATATCGTGGGCCAGAAAAAGGCCAAGCGCGCCGTGGCGGTGGCCCTGCGGAACCGGATCCGGCGGATTAAACTGGACCCGGAGACCCGGGAGGATATCGCCCCCAAGAATATTTTGATGATCGGTCCCACCGGGGTGGGGAAGACGGAGATCGCCCGCCGCCTGGCCCGGCTTGCCAATTCCCCCTTTGTGAAGGTGGAGGCCACCAAGTATACCGAGGTGGGCTATGTGGGCCGGGACGTGGAGTCCATGATCCGGGACCTTATGGCCGCGGGGGTTCAGATGGTTAAACAGGAGATGCAGCAGTCGGTCAACGCCGAGGCGAAAAGGCGGGCGGAGGAGGCCCTGCTGGATCTGCTGGTACCCCAGCCCAAAAAGAAAGCCCGGGATCCCAAAACACCGGGGCCGGTGATCCGGCCCATGGGGACCTTTTCCTTTAACAACGGCGGCGGGCCGGGGATCATGGGCACCGCCATCCAGGTGGGAATCCCCATGGCCCGGGATATGGCCGGCGCCGGGGACCAGGTTCCGCCCCTGGGGGAAGACGCCGGGGAACAGCCGGCGAATGAGGAAATCCCGGGAGGACCCGGGGGCGAGGCGGCGGGGGAAAAATTCAACCATACCCGGGAAAAGTTCCGGACCTGGCTTAGGGAGGGAAAGCTGGAAGAGGGGACCGTGGAGATCACGGTGAACCAGAACCCCCAGTTTCCCTCCATGGAAATGATGGGCGGGAGTTTTGAGGATCTGGAATCGAGCCTTTCGGGGATCGCCGGTTTCTTTGGGGGGGGTAAAAAGAAAAAGGTGGTTTCCGTTAAGCGGGCCCGGGAGATCCTTGTCGCCGAGGAGGCGGAAAAACTCATAGACCGGGACCGGGTAAGCGACGAGGCCCGCCGCCGGGTGGAGGAAACGGGGATTGTGTTTATCGACGAAATAGACAAGATCGCCGTGAGGGGAGAACGGGGCGGCGGTCCCGATGTTTCCCGGGAAGGGGTGCAGCGGGATATCCTTCCCATCGTGGAGGGGGCCACGGTGAATACCAAGTGGGGGCCCGTGGACACCAGCCACATCCTCTTTATCGCCGCGGGGGCCTTTAACGTAAGCAAACCCTCGGACCTGATCCCCGAACTCCAGGGCCGCTTTCCCCTAAGGGTGGAACTGGATTCCCTGGGCAAGGATGAATTCCTGCGGATCCTCACGGAACCGAAGAACGCCCTGACCAAGCAGTACAAGGACCTTCTCGCCACGGAACAGGTGGAAATCAATTTTAGCCAGGAGGCGATCCGGCGTCTGGCCGCCCTCGCGGCGGATGTCAACTCCCGGCTGGAAAACATAGGGGCCCGCAGGCTTCACACGATCATGGAAACGCTTTTGGAGGAACTTTCCTTTGAGGCCCCCGACATCGCCCCCGCCAAAATCGCCATCACCGAGGACTATGTGAACGAAAAACTTTCCAATTTGGCCATGGACCAGGATTTGGGGAGATACATTCTTTAAGGGGGGAAGAAAAAAAGCCGATGTTGAGAGGAGAGGTATAAGATGAGTAATTTTTCAAGAACCCTGGACCTGCTTAACCGGGCCATGGATACGGGCATCCTTCGGGACGCCGTGTACGCCGACAATCTGGCCAACAAGGACGTGCCCAACTGGAAGCGGACGGAGGTCAACTTTGAGTCGGAACTTAAAAAGGCGGTCCTTTCGGAAAACTATAAGCCCTCCTTTGAGATGGCCCGGAGCGATCCCCGGCATATAAGCAACTGGACCCAGCTTGATTACCGGGACGCGCGGCCCCGGCGGGTGCTGGACTATCTTTCCAGCTACAACAACAACGGGAACAACGTGGACCCGGAAGAGGAATTCAACAAGATCCTGAAGAATCAGCTTCAGTATACCCTGTACGCCCACGCGGCGGCCTTTGAGTACGGCCAGGTAAGCCTGGTGCTGCGGGCGTAGGATAAGGAGGGACCATGGGACTTTTTACTTCAATTAACATAGCCTCCACCGGCATGAGCGTCCAGCGGCTGCGGAGCGACGTGATCGCCGATAACATGGCCAACGTCAACACCACCAGGACCAACGAGGGGGGGCCCTTTAGGAGAACCAGGGTGATCACCCGGCCCCGAGTGGAGCAGCCCTACTGGCGTTCCCCCTTTCTGCCCCAGATGCTGGACAATGGGCCGGGCCGGGGGGTACGGGTGGTGGAACTGCGAAAGGACAACGCCCCTTTCCGCAAGATCTACGATCCCACCCATCCCGATAGAATTCTGGAGGGGCCCGATAAGGACTATGTGCTGATGCCCAATACGGACGTGGTTACCGAAATGGTGGACATGATCGAGGCCTCGAGGATGTACGAGGCCAACGCCCAGGTGGTGGAGGGGTACAAGTCAATGTTTCAGAAAGCCCTGGAAATAGGGGGGAGGTAATAGATGACCATTCAACCGCGATACTTTAGTCCCGTGCCGATGCCGAAGGTTCCCGCTTCCACGCCGGACTTTCGGCCCAAGGTTTTGAACGAGGAATTTTACAACGGCTCCGGTTCGGGCGTCGCCGGGCTGGGCAAGGTCATCGGCGCGGAGAACGTAACCCGGGACGGCCTTTTTGACGAGGTCATGCTTAAGGCCCTGGACCGGGTAAGCGGTTACCAGACCCAGGCGGAATACATTCACCAGCAGGCCATTCTGGATCCGGAGTCGGTGGATGTGCACCAGGTAGCCGACGCGGAGGCGAAGGCGAGCATGGCGCTGAATATAACCAGGACTATCCTGAACCGGGTTGTTCAAGCCTGGAAGGACGTTATTAACACAAGATAACCTAAACGCGTAGGGGGGGGAACATGGATTTTTTGCGAAAATTACTCGAACAGGTTAAGGCCCTTTGGGGAAAGTGGGGCCTTGTCCAGAAGCTGACGCTGGGCGGCATAGCGCTGGTTTTGCTCGTGGGGATCGCCGCCCTGGTGTCGGTTTCCTCGGCGCCCAGCATGACGCCGGTGATGGACGCGCCCATCACCGACGAGGACGCCCGGAACCGGATCGTGAACCGGATAAACCAGGAGGGCTACAAAACTTCCGTCGGCGCCAACGGCGTCGTCATGGTGGAAAACGCCGAAACCGCCAGGAAGATGCGGGGCATCCTGATCCGGGAGGATCTGATCCCATCCGGGATTGATCCCTGGAATATCTTTGACCGGGAACGCTGGACCCTTACGGATTTTGACCGGAAGGTGAATTTCCTCCGGGCGCAGACCGAAATGGTGAAGGAACACATCAAGGCCGTGGACGGGGTGGACGACGCGGACGTAACTATCGTGATCCCCAAGGACGCCCTGTTTACGCAGGATCAAAACCCCGTTACCGCCAGCGTGATCCTTATCCCCACGCCGGGGAGCGACATTACCCAGAACCGGAAAAAAATTGAGGGGATCCAGAAGATCCTTAAATACGCCGTGGAGGGGCTTCGGGACGAAAATATCGTTATCACCGATCAGGGCGGCCTGCAGCTCAACGATTTTGAGGGAACCGCCGCGTGGGACGAGCAGACCCTGATCGAGCGGCAGCAGAAGTACATCGCCCAGCAGGAGGCGCTGTACAAGGGACGGGTGATCAAGGCCCTTCAGGAGAGCTTTTCGCCGGACCGGGTCCGGGACATGAACGTCAAGTTTGATATGGACATGTCCAAGAAATCGGTGAGCCAGACCGATTACCTCCCCACCACCATTAAACCCAGAACCCCGGGGCTGGCCTATGACGATTCCCAGATTGTGGAATCCATTCCGCTTTCCACCGAGGACTACAACACTACCTATGAGGGAACGGGCTTTAACCCCGAAGGCCCCCCGGGGGTGGAGCCCAACGTGATGCCCGCCATGAGGGACATGTCCAATGTCCAGGGTAAAGTTACCCAGAGTACGACAAAGAAAAACAACCTGGTGGGCAGCAAGGTAAGCGAGATCGAGGTAAAGCCCAAGATAGACCGGGTGTCGGTGTCGGTAAACATTGACGGGACCTACAAGTTCAAGTTCGATGAAAAAGGGAAACCCGTGATGCTTCCCGATAACTCCCGGGAAAGGGAGTATGTGCCGCTGACCCCGGAGCAGATAATGGCCGCGACGCTTTTGGTACAGGGCGCCGTGGGGTACCAGGCCGCCCGGGGAGACGTGGTAAACGTGACTAATCTTCAGATTGACCGGACCCGGCAGTTTTCCGAAGAGGACGCCGCGTACCTCAAGCAGCAGAATTTCCAGCGGGCGGCGCTGTTTTTCCTGATCGGCCTCGTGGTGCTTCTTATCGCCTTTGTGGTCTTCCGGCTGGTGTCCAAGGCTATTGAGCGCCAGCGGCTGGCGGAAGAGGAAAGGCTGGCCCGGGAACGGCAGGCCGCCCGGGAACGGGCTTTGCTGGAGGCGGAGCAGGAAGGGATGGAGGTTTCCATGTCCGTGGAGGAACGGAAGCGGATGGAACTTCAGGAAAATGTCATCAGCATGGCCAAGGATCATCCCGAGGACGCCGCCCAGTTGATCAGAACCTGGCTTCTGGAGGATTAAGCGATGGCCCAGACGGCAAACACCCCGGGCGCCGGGGGCGCTTCCGGCCCTTCCAAAAAGAAGGGAAAAAACGAGTTTACCGGCCGGCAGAAGGCGGCCATATTTCTTGTCAGTGTGGGATCGGAAATTTCCGCGGAAATTTTCAAGTTCCTCCGGGAAGACGAGATAGAAACCCTGACTTTCGAGATCGCCCGGCTTGAGACCGTGGAGCCGGATCAAAAAGACGCCATCCTGCTGGAGTTCCAGGAACTCATGATGGCCAACCAGTTTATCACCACCGGGGGTATCGATTACGCCCGGGAGCTGCTGGAAAAATCCCTGGGAAGCCAGAAGGCCATCGACATCATCAACCGCCTTACCTCAAGCCTTCAGGTGCGGCCCTTCGACTTTATCCGCCGTACCGACCCGGCCCACCTGTTGAACTTTATCCAGCAGGAACATCCCCAGACTATCGCGCTGATCCTGGCCTACCTGGAGCCCAACAAGGCGTCGATCATTCTGCAGAACCTTCCCCACGAGGTGCAGAGCGACGTGGCCCGGCGGATCGCCACCATGGATCGTACTTCCCCGGAGGTGCTGCGGGAGGTGGAACGGGTGCTGGAAAAGAAACTTTCCACCCTGTCCAGCGAGGATTACACCGCCGCCGGCGGCGTGGAAAGCATCGTGGAGATCCTTAACCTGGTTGACCGGTCCAGTGAAAAACAGATTATCGAGGCCCTGGAAGACGAGGACCCGGAACTGGCGGAGGAGATCAAGAAGCGGATGTTCGTGTTCGAGGATATTGTGATGCTTGACGACCGGGCCATCCAAAAGGTTATGCGGGAAGTGGATTCCCAGGAACTGGCCAAGGCCCTTAAGAGCGTGGACACGGAAGTGCAGGACAAGATCTTCAGGAACATGAGTAAGCGGGCCGCGGGGATGCTCAAGGAAGACATGGAATTCATGGGCCCCATCCGCTTAAAGGACGTGGAAGAGGCCCAGCAGAAGATTGTTTCCATTATCCGCCACCTGGAGGATACGGGCGAAATCGTTGTCGCCCGGTCCGGCGAAGACGAAATGGTAGTGTGAGGCGGTTATGGCTAAAGCGGTTTTCAGGCCCGGCGAGATAACCCTGATGGACGCCCGGGTGCTGCTCGATCCCCCGGGGATGCCTTCCCTCCTGGAGCGCCTTGCCCCCGCGGCGGCGGAGCCGGAGGAAGTTGAGGAGCTGGGGGAGGAATACACGGGCCCCACCGTGGAGGAACTCCGCCGGGAGGCGGAGGCCTTTAAGGCCCAGTGGGGGGAGGAAAGGGAGGCGCTGATCAGCGCCGCCAGGGCGGAGGCCGAGGGGATTATCAAAGAGGCGGAGCGGACCGCCTTCCAGGAGGTAAAACGCAAAACCGACCAGGCCCAGGCCGCGAAACAGCGGGCGGAAGAGGAGGCGGAACGGCTTGTCGCCGAGGCCCGGGAAAACGCCCGGCGGATTGAGGAAGACGCCCGGGCGGCCTTTGACAAGGACCGGAAGGAAGCGGAAGATCAGGGCCGCGAGGCGGGCAGGGAGGCGGGTTACGCCGAGGGAAAGGCGGAGGTGGACCGGCTGGTGGAAAGAACCCAGACCGTCCTTGAGCGGGCCCAGGAAAAGCGCTCGGAGATCCTCGCCGAAACGGAACAGCAGGTTATCGATCTGGTCCTCCTCATCGCCCGGAAGGTGATCAAGGTAATCTCCGAAAACCAGCGTACCGTGGTGGTCTCCAATGTGGTCCAGGCCCTGAAGAAGATACGGGGCCGGGGCAATATCATCATCCGGGTAAATATGGCGGACCTTAAGCTTACCACGGAACACAAAAAACGGTTTATCGATATGGTGGAGGGGGCGGCGTCGCTGCAAATAATGGAGGACTCCGGCGTTGATCCCGGGGGCTGCGTGGTGGAGACGGAGTTTGGGGAGATAGACGCGCGGATAGCCAGCCAGTTGGCGGAACTGGAACAGAAGATCCTGGAGATGAGTCCCATCAAGGCCAGGCCAAAGGCCGCCCCGGCGGAGGGAGCCTAGCGTGGCCTCCTCGATTATCGGCAAATATCTGCTTACCGCGAAACAGGTGGATCCGATAAAATGTGTGGGCCGTATAACAAAAGTCCAGGGCCTGCTTATTGAAAGCTGGGGGCCCCAGGCGGTGGTGGGGGAACTGTGCCGTATCGAGGTCCCCAAGGGCGCGGGGATTGTCCAGGCCGAGGTGGTGGGCCTCCGGGGCGACGCGGTCCAGCTTATGGCCTACGGCGAGACCGGCGGTATAGAACTGGGCGCCCGGGTTATCGCCTCCGGCAGGCAGCTGGAAATTCCCGTTTCCCCAAAACTTCTGGGCCGGGTGCTGGACTGCCTGGGCCGCCCGCTGGACGAGGGGAAGGGGGGGATCGCCTCCGGCGTCCGCTATCCCGTCATGGCCTCGCCGCCGGACCCGTTAAAGCGCCGCCGGGTTACCCGGCGGATAGCCACCGGTATCCGGGTCATTGACGGCCTGCTCTCCGTGGGCCGGGGCCAGCGGCTGGGGATCTTCGCCGGTTCCGGGGTAGGCAAGTCCACCCTGCTGGGAATGATCGCCCGGAACACCAACGCCGACGTGAACGTGGTGGCCTTGATTGGCGAGCGGGGCCGGGAGGTGAACGATTTTATCGCCAACGATCTGGGACCCGAGGGCCTGGCGAAGACCGTGCTGGTGGTTTCCCCCTCCAACTCACCGCCCCTGGCCCGGCTGAGGGGGGCCTATACGGCCACCGCCGTGGCGGAGTACTTTCGGGATCAGGGCCTGGACGTAACGCTGCTCTTCGACTCGGTAACCCGCTTTGCCCGGGCTCAGCGCGAGATAGGGCTCGCCATTGGGGAACCCCCCGCTACCCGGGGCTATACCCCCAGTGTTTTCGATTCCATGCCGAAGCTTTTGGAACGCTGCGGCACTTCCGACAAGGGAACGATCACCGGGTTTTACACGATCCTGGTGGACGGGGACGATCTGGATGAGCCCGTGTCGGACACGGTGCGGGGGATTCTGGACGGCCACATCGTCCTTTCCCGCCGCCTGGCGGAGGCTTACCATTACCCCGCGGTGGACGCCCTGGCGAGTATTTCCCGGCTGGCCCCGGCGGTTACGGGCCCCGTTACCCAAAAGGCGGCGGGGTATATCCGGCGGCTTATCGCGGTGTACAACGAGGCGGAGGATCTGATCAATGTGGGGGCCTACCACCAGGGCGCCAACCCCGCCATTGACGAGGCCGTCGCGAAAAAAGCCGCCATCGACGCGTTTCTGATTCAGGGGGTGGAGGAAAGGTCGACCCTGGTTGAGACCAGCGAGGCCATGGGTAAAATCGCGGAGATGGAAATTCCCCCGGAGGAAACCCGGGAGTATCCATGAGGCGTTTTCACTTTGAGCTGGAGAAGGTACTCGTTTTACGGCGGAACCGGGAGCGGGAAGCGGAACTGGCCCTGGGCGGCGCCATGGGCGTCCTGATGGAGATCGAGAACCGGCTTAAGCGGACGGCGGAAGAAAAGGTTAAGGCCGCCGCGGGGCGCTTTGTCCGGGGCAACGGCGCCGCCGAAATCGCCGCCCATGAACACTACATAGTCCGGCTGGACGCGGCCCGGGACCGGCTTTTGGCCGAGTCCGCCCGGGCGGAACGGGCCGTGGAGGAAGCCCGGGGGGCGTACCTGGAGGCCTCCAGGGATCGCAAGGTGATCGACAAGCTTAAGGAACGCCGGGAAAAGGAATACCGCAAGGCGGCGGCCCTGGAGGAGATCCTGGCGGTGGACGATATTTCCGGCGGCGCCGCGGCCCGGAAGCTCGCGGCGGGGCTTGGTTAGTACTTAAACTCGCTTTCCCCAATAAATTCCCGCAATATGCTGTTTCCCGGCACGTACTGGGGGGGGATGGGGGCGAAATTTTCCAGAAAGGAAAGGAGCCGCCGGGCCTCGGCGTATTCGCGCATGTTGGGCTTTACCGACCGGAGCAGGGGATCGGCGTAGAATTTAAGCACCGCCAGTTCATAGTCCAGCGCGGAGTTAAAGGCCACGTCGGCGCCGTCCTGGAAGGGAAAGATGTGCTTCCGTTCCCCGGCCTGGACGCTGGGCCACATTTGTATGGACTTGGCCGCCCCGGCGCCCCGGAACTGGCTGTCCCGGACCATGCGGCGCAGGAGCCGGTTATCGCTGGTGGGAATCCGGTTGTGGTCGTCCAGGTTAAGCTGGGTTAGGGCGGAAACATAGAGCTTAAACTTTTTCTTCCGTTCCACCTGGGAGGTACACGCGTCGTTAAGACCGTGGATCCCCTCCAGGATCAACACCGAATGTTCGTTCAGCTTGATTGGCCTGCCCCGTTCCCCCCGCTTTCCTGTCTTAAAGTCAAAGAGGGGAATATCCACCGTCTCGCCGTTCAGCAGTTCCACCAGCTGCCGGTTCAGGTAGGGCACGTCCAGGGCTTCCAGGCATTCCAGGTCCGGCTGGCCCTTTTCGTCCTTGGGGGCCTCCCCGGGACCGCGGTAGTAATCGTCCATGCTGACCATAATGGGGGACATGCCCATAACCTGGATCTGTATGGCCAGCCGCTTGGCGGTGGTGGTTTTGCCGGAACTGGAAGGCCCGGCGATAAGGATCAGCCGCGCCTCCCGCCGCCGCTCGTAGATCCGGTCGGCGATTTCCGAAAGCTTCTTCGCCTGAAAGGCCTCGGCGATGCGGATATAGTCCTTGGCGGTCCGTTCCGCGACAAAACGGTTAAGCTGGCCCACCGCCCGGACCCCCAGGATGTTCCCCCACTTTTTATACTCCTGGTACACCGAAAAGAGGCCGGGGCTATCCTCGAAGGGCCGGATTGTCTTTCCATCCCCGGAGGCGGGATACCGGAGAAGGAGGCCGTCCCCGTATTCCATTAGGGCGAAGGCGTCCAGCAGGCCCGCCCGGCTGACCAGGGGCTCCACGTAGAGATCGGCGAAACCCTTACAGCGGTTTACCCGCACCTTGGATTCCCCCCGCTGCTCAAAGAGAAGGAGGGTATCGGCCTGACGGTTCCGCTCAAAGAGGGCCAGGGCCTCGGCGTAGGCCATGTAGCCGCAGGAGATGGGCGGGTCCTCCGCGATCAGTTTACGCATCTCCCCCTCCAGGGCCGCGGCGTCCCCCGGTTCGGGCTTCTTCCCGTCGGCGAAGGTGTAGTAGTAGCCGTGCCCCAGGGAGTGGCCCACCATAAGCCGGCGGTGGGGAAACCGTTCCCGGGCGGCCACCGCCAAAAGAAAGGCCAGGGAACGACGGTAGATCATCCTCCCGTCGGGGGAGGCCAGGGAGACCGGCTCCAGGACGCAGTTGATTTCCAGCCTGGAGGAAAGGGGGAGGATCTCGTTGTTCACCCTCACCGCCGCCAGGCCCCCCTCAAGCTCGCCGAAACTTTCAAGAAAGGAGTCCACCGGGACCCCAAAGGGGCAGGTTACCTCCCGCCCCTCCTGTACCCCGCCCTTTCCCGTATGGGAAAAGCGGACCGTTATGGTATTGGACATATCCATACTCACGCTCCTCTCGACCTTTTAAGCCGCCCCCCGGCTCACACCGGGCGGGAATCCTTGATAGCCCTGATCCACATCCCCGGTCCCAGGTAGCGGACGGCGGGGGGAAGTTCCCGGATCAGTTCCTCAAAAGAAGGGGGGACCCGGAGGGCCCGCTCGATAAACGAAAGGGCCTCCCCGGAAAGGCTTTTCTTTAAGAGACCCAGCAGCTTCCCGGTGGTGAGGCCGGCGTTTTGTCCGGCCCCGGTTTCACCCGGCGGCGGGGGGCTTTCCGCGAACAGATCCGGCTGGAGACGGGAGGACCCCCTCCGGCCCCGGCCCCCGCCGCGTTTACCGGCGCCCCCTCCCGCTTCCCGGACACTCCCCCGTCCCCCGGCGGCGGGGGAGGCGCTTTCCAGGAACCGCGCCAGAACCTGGACGGAACCGGAGGTGTTTCCCTGGAGGAGTGCCCTTTCCTCCCCCCCGCCCCGGGCCGCCCCCCCTCCCGGCGGGGGGGCGTACTTGAGGGCGTTGTTCAACGCGGCGGCGGCGGCGGCGTTGTTTTTGCCCGCCAGGGCGAAACCCAGGGCGCAGAACGCGTCACTGTCCCCCAGGCATTTTTGCAGGAGGGGGAAGAAGCGCTTCCCCCCGGTCCCCGCGTCGTTGAGCAGGGTCAGGCAGTACACCCCGTAGCGGAGGCCCAAAAACGGGGACTCCTCCTTGAGGGAGCACAGCACCCTCGACGCGAGGCCGCCGAACTGTTCCTCCAAATCCTGACGCAGGGCCTCTTCCGCCTGCTCGGCGATCAGCGCGAGGGGGTGGGGCTCTATGATAAGCCGGTGGAACAACTCCGCCGCGGGACGGCTCCCGCCGGCCGGGGCCTTCCCCTTCCCCCGGGCCTTGCCGCGGCCGCCGCCGGAGGGGGAGGCCCCTTCCCGCCGGACAAGCCAGGCCTGGAACAGGGGCTTCAGGCTTCCCGGCGCGGAATGAGCGGGAATCGCCGCCGCCGCCCGGCGGCACTCCTCGCTGTTCCCCCCGTACAGGGCCGCGATGGCCCTAATCAAAAGCTTCCACGGCTCCAGTTCGGGCCGCCTCAGGGCCTCGGCCTTTTTCATCGCCTCGGGATTTTCCATGCCGTTGGTGATCGCGTCAAACGCGTCCAGCAGGTTCCACGCGGGATCGTTTTTGGGAAGCCCCTCCACCAGGGCGTAGAGATCCGCGTCCCGGCTCATTTACCATTCCCCAAGGTAGTTGGCGAGGAGCGCCAGCTTTACCTTCCGCAGCCCCTCGGTAACGGACACCTTGTACACATGGGGATTGAGGAGCCGCTTGTAGCTGGGGTCAAAGGTCTCAAGCCCGTCCTGGACCGCGCGCTGGACCGCCCGCAGGGGGGGATGGGCCTCCACCAGCCGGCCCCCCGCCAGCCGGGGTTTCAGGAGGGGCTCGGCGCTTCCCTCCAGGGTATGGTAGAAATGCCGGTAATCCGCCTGGGGATGCCAGAAGGCGTACCGCCCGCCCCGCTGGGGAAAGCCCGAATCCTCCCCGCCGTCCAGGGCCAGGATATCCGCCAGGGAAAGCCCCCCCCGGTCCTTGATCCGCCACACCTGCTTAACCCCGGGGGTGGTGGTCTTTTCCGGGTGGTCGGAGAACTTCATCACCGGGACAAGTCCGCCGGACCCGTCGTCCCGGGCGGCCAGTTTGTACACCCCCGTAAAGGCCCCGTCCCCCCCGCCGGTAGCCATCTGGGTTCCCACCCCCCAGACATTGACCGGCGCCCCCGCCCGGGTAAGGGTATCCACAATGTACTCGTCCAGGTCGTTGGACACGGTGATGCCCGCCTTGTCCAGCCCCGCCTCGTCCAGAATCCGCCGGACCTCCACGGAAAGGTAGTGGATGTCCCCCGAATCAAGGCGGACCCCAAAGGTTCCCCCCCGGGCGGTCAGCTCCTTTCCCACCGTCACGGCGTTCCGGACCCCGCTCTTGAGGGTATGGTAGGTGTCGATGAGGAACACCGTGTTGGCGGGGTACAGTTCCGCGTAGGACCGGAAGGCTTCTTCCTCGCCGGGAAAGGACATTACCCAGGAATGGGCCATGGTGCCCAGCACGGGGATGCCGTAGGTCTTTCCCGCGAGGACATTGCTGGTCCCAAAGGCCCCGCCGATAAAGGCCGCCCGGGAAGCGGAGAGCGCGCCGTCGGGCCCCTGGGCCCGGCGGAGGCCGAATTCCATCACCGCCCCCTTGCCGCTGGCCAGCCATATCCGGGCGGTCTTGGTGGCGATGAGGCTTTGGAAGTTGACGATGTTGAGGAGCAGCCCCTCGATGATCTGGGCCTCGATGAGGTTCGCGTCCACCCGGATCAACGGCTCCTGGGGAAAGACCACGGTCCCCTCGTCCATGGCCCAGAGGCCGCCGGAAAACCGGAACTTCCCCAGGTAGTCCAGGAAGGGAGCCTCGAAGAGGCCCAGGCCGTCAAGGTAGGCCAGGTCTTCCCCGGAAAAGCGAAGCTCCCGCAGCCGCTCCAGGAGGGTTTCCAGGCCGGCGAAGACCGAAAAGCCCCCGCCGAAGGGCTGCCGGCGGAAGAACACCTCGAACACCGCCCGGCGGTTCATGGCGTTCTTCCAGTACCCCTGGGCCATGGTGAGGGAGTAGAGGTCTGTAAACAGGGCGGAGACGCTCATATCATGCCGCCGGGGGGATACGCCTTTCCCGGGCGGGACCCCGGGATCGTAAACCAGCTTTTTGGATAAAAACTGTCCTCATTATTTCGCGCCGCCGCCGGGGCGGGGGTCCGTTCCCCCTTTCCCCGGACGGGCGGGCTTCTCCTCTCTTGAATATACGCCCTTCCCGGTCCTTTGCCAAGGGGCGGGTCTTCCCCGGCGGGGGGGGTTCCCCGGCCCCGGGCGGATAGCCCTTGATGTCCCGGCCCCGGCCCGGTATACTGTTTCCATGGGACGGCCGGCAGAACGGCTTCCGCCGCCGGCAAGGGGCGTACCGCCACCGGTAAGGACGCTATCACCACCGGTAAGGGTCTTATCATCACCGGTAAGGGGCGTATCGCCGCCGGCGGGGACGCTATCACCGCCGGCGGGGGGGCCGCCGCCGTCAAAACGATAACTGGGGAGGCAACGAATGCACGGAAAGAGCTATATCCCAACCCGGGAGGCTGATTTTGTGGACTGGAGCGGTAATCTATTGGCCGTGGCCAGGGCCCACCAACAGGAATGGGGGCTGAATGGGACCCACTTGACGGAGCTGGAGGGCCTTCAGGCGGAGGTGAAGGCCCTGCACGAGACCTGCCGGACCTCGATGTACACCAAGCTGGATATGCAGGCCAAGAACGAAAAGAAGGCGCTTTTGAAGAAGCGGCTGGAGGTGTATGTGCGGAATAACCTCCAGAATAACGACGTTATGACGGATAACGGCCGGGAGGCTCTGCGGATTCCTATCCACGACCGGAATCCTACCCCCCGGCCCGCGCCGGATACGGCGCCGGAGACGGAGACGGAAACGCCCCTGCCCCGGACGCTGCGGATCAAGTTCCGGGGGGTGGCCGCTCCCCGGTGGGGGAAGCCCGAGGGGGTTCACGGCCTGGAGTGCCGCTGGGTGGTGTCGGACGCGCCGCCGGAGAGCATGGCGGGGCTGGTCAATTCGGATTTCGCCACCCGCAGCCCCCTGACCTTGACTTTTGACGAGGGCGCCCGGGGGAGGCGGCTGTACTTCGCCGTCCGCTGGGAGGGAACCTCCGTCCAGAAGGGGCCGTGGAGCGAAATCTTCTCCACCATCATTCCATGATTGTGGAGAAGTTTGGGATGCGCGCGATCCGTTGAAGACGGATCGCGGTGGAGTTTTGTCCCCTTTGGTAAATTGATAATTGGGCGCGCGGGGACAAAACTCCAGGGCGAATTCGCGAATTGATTCAGGACACTGTTAAATTAAGGAGAAACGGTATGGGAAGAAGATCAAATTCAAGGGGCGGTAAAACCTATGTTACCTCAAAAGGCTATCGTAGGTTTAAGGATAGCGGCACGTATGTGCATCGCTGGATGGAAGAAAAAAAACTTGGACGTGAACTAAAGTCCGGTGAAGTTGTGCATCATAGGGATGGGAATACACTTAACAATTCTCCTGGCAACTTGAAAGTTTATCCTAATCAAGCGGCGCACATGAGGGATCACCATAAATAAAAATCGGCCGCCGCCGCGTAACCCGGCGGCGGGGTTCCCGGCCTTTTCGGCCGCTTTCCCGGTGGCTCGCCGCGCTGTCTGGAAGTTTCCGGGGTAACGTGATACAGTAAGAACCGAGGTGGCGGGATGAAAAAACGGGCATGGGGACAGTATCTTTATCTCGCGGCGGCGGCGCTCCGGGTTCTGGTCTTTACGGGGTGCGCGGAGCCCTATTTCGAGCGTTCGTTTCTGCAGGCGACGCCCCTGCGGACCAGCTACGACGTGGGCGGTTCGTTTGACCCGGCCTCGGACATCGCCGTGTACCGGTGGGAGGAGGCCGGGGGTACGCGGCCCCTGTCCTTCGCCGCCGGGGAGTTTACCGTAACGCTGACATCCCCTTTGGGAGGCGCCGTTACCCTCACTTCCGGGACGCATAACCTCGACGCGGGGGGGGACTGGGGAGTGGCGGTGTCGGCGGCGGGGTTGAGCGTCCGGTCCTACACCATCACCGTGGGCCGCGGCCCGGTCGTCTGGCCCGCGGAGGCCCGGGTGGTCCCCCTCAAAAACACCTACGACGTGAATGATTCCATCGTTAAGGCCGGGGACCTGGCCGTGTACACCCGGAATACCGCGACCGGCCTGATGACGCCGGTCCCCGCCGCCGATATACAACTGGCCGCCGGGGGGCTTTCGTCCCCGGCGGGGACCGCGGCCCTGGGGCCGCTGCCCCCGGGGGACCCCTTGACGGTTACCGTGACGGTGAGCGGCTACGCCGTGAGCCCCGCCCCGGTCTACAATGTGTGGGTGGGTTCCGGGGGCGGGCCCGTAATCCCCGCGCTGCTGGTGGTGCCCCTGCGGAGCGTCTACAGCGTGGGGGGCGTTATCGATCCGGCCAATGACCTGCGGGTGTACCGGGGCAACCCGACCGGGGTCTACAGCCTCCTGACCCATGGGACGGGGATGGGGAACTACAAGCTCACCCTCGGCTCGGGGACGGAGGATCCCGTTACCGCGCCCTTTACCTCGGCGCAGGTGGGGACCCCCGTTGCCATCACGGTAACGGAAATCGCCGCCGGCGGCCTCACCGCCGCCTACACCGTGGACGTCATGGACGCCGGGGTCGCGGTCCTGTCCTTCTTTTACGCGGACCACTCCCCGGGGAACCCCACCCCCGACGGCGTCCTGAGGCGGAACGTCCAGGGGGCCTACCTGAGAGAGGGGACGCCCCAGGGCAAGACGATCCACAGCGTGGTTCCCATCAACCCGGCCACCGGCCAGCCCTTCCCGGGCAAAACCTACCCGGTGGGCCGGGCGGACACCGAGGCGGTAACCCTCAACCTGGACCCCTCCTCGGGGGATCTCTCGTTCCGGGCCGCCTACAGCGCCGGGCCCTACAACGGCTTTATCCCCATCGGGAGCGCGGCGGAGCTGGCGATGATTACCAACCTGAACGGCAAGTACGCGCTGACCGCGGATATCGACCTGCTGGGTTTCGCCGCCTATAATCCGCGGAACTGGACGCCCATCGGCGATCAGGGCGCTCCCTTTAGCGGCGTCTTTGACGGCGGCGGCAAAATGATAAGCGGCGTCAGGATTCCCGCGGGCGGCGGCCACACCGGCTTCTTTGGGGCGGTGGGCGGCGGTACGGCGGTGGTCAGGAACCTCATAGTGGACGGCGGTATCACCGGCGGGGGGAATACCGGCGGCGTGGCCGGGAAAGTCGGCGGCTCCGCGAAACTCGAGAACTGCGAGAACCGGGCGTCGGTAACCAGTAACAGCCCAAACACCGGCGGCGTGGCGGGCTGGGTTACGGGCGGCGCGTCCCTGACCAACTGCCGCAACGCCGGCGCGGTAACCAGTACGTACAAGCGCGAAAGCGACGCGGGCATGGGCGAAACCTTCCCCGGCAACACCGGCGGCGCGGCGGGCTTTGTTGACGGCGGCGGCGTCCTGACCGGCTGTTCCAACTCCGGCCCGGTGAAGAGCGGTTCCAGCAACACCGGCGGCGTGGTGGGGAGTATCGAACTGTCGAACGGCGCCGTCCTGTCCTACTGCTCCAACTCCGGCAGCGTAACAAGCGAGGGCAGTGTTTCTTCCCCCTCTCCCTCCGAATCCCCCCACTGCTTCGCCGACAATACCGGCGGGGTGGCGGGGAAAATAACCGTCCCGCCGGGCGCGGCCGCGGCCGTAAACGGCTGTTCCAACAGCGGCGCGGTGATGCCCAGAAATTTCTCTTTCCCCCCCAACGTCTACGGCCCCACCTTGGGTAGTTGGAATGCCGGCGGGGTGGCGGGCCTTGTCCGGGGCGCGGTAACCCTCAGGAACTGCTTTAACTATGAAACGATAAATGGCGCCTCCGATACCAGGGTCCGCTATTTGGGCGGCCTGGTGGGAAACGTTGACGGCGCCGTTCTGTCCGCCTGCCACAACCTGGGCGCGGCGCATGGCGGTAACGGTTCCGGCGGCGTGGCGGGCATCGTCCAGAACGGCGGAAGAATCGAAAATTGCGTCAACTGGGGCCAAATAGACTGCGACGGCCAGTGGGAAGGCGGTATAGCGGGGATGGTCGATAACGGAACCCTCTCCAACTGCCTCAACCGGGGTGTCGTGAACAGCTTCAACAGCGGCGGCCGCTATGTCGGCGGCGTGGCGGGCCTCGTCCAGAACGGCGGGATCGTCAGGAACTGTTCCAACTCCGGTAACCTGGATACCTACACCGCTGAAACCGGCGGCGTCGCGGGGAAGGTCGAGGACGGGACGCTGGTGAATTGCTCCAACACGGGACTGGTACTGTTTGCCGTCGGTAGTGATAAAGGCGGCGTGGCGGGTATTGTTGGGAACGGCGGAACTCTCCGGGACTGCTCCAATTCGGGGGAGGTGAGACGCGACACCGTCCCCTATGGTACCGCCTACAACGCCGGCGGCGTGGCGGGGAGGGTCGAGGGCGGAGTACTCCGCGACTGCTCCAATTCGGGCGATGTTACCTTTGCCGGAAACGGCGACTATGTCGGCGGCGTGGCGGGCCGGCTTGTTACCGGAACTATTGACAACTGCCATAACACGGGGACGTATACGGGCGCCCCGAACACCGGCGGCGTCTGCGGAATGAACGACGGCGGAACGGTTACCAACTCCACCTCCACCTAGCCGGGGCGAACTCCGCCGGCGGGGTTCCGCGGGGGCTTATTCCCCGTCCGCCTCCATCCGCGGGGCTTCGCGTTTCCCCTCAAGGACGAGCCAGCCCCGGCCAAAGCGCTGGGCCTCCCGGCGGGCTTCCCCGCCTTCTTCCGCGGGAAAGGGAAGGGGGTCGCTCAGGGGAGGGCCGTAGATGGCCAGGCCCGCCGCCAGGGAACGGGCCAGGGGGCCGCCGCCGGAGGCGGTTCCCAGGGGCCGTTTTCCCTCGATTCCCGGCAGTTTTTCCCGGCGTAAAAGGAGGGAGAGGATCGCCCCGCCGAGGCGCCGGGCCCGGAAGGGAAGGGGCGGCCCCTCAACCAGGACCAGCGCGTCCTTTCCCTGGTTGTAGCTTTTCACGTAAAACCCGGTAACGGCGATGTCCTCCTCCCGGGTCTGGATGATCCATGGCTTGGGACAGGTAAGCCGGACTATGGGGCCGTCGCTTTCCCCCTCTCGGTCCGTAAAGGTAAAGGCCCAGGCCCGGGCGAAGGCTTCCCCCGCGGCGGGGGGGACCCCGCCGAATTCCCTGTCCCGCTCCCCCGGCGAAAGGGAGGCCAGCCGGGCCAGGCAGGGATCGTCCCCGGGGATAAAGCGGTCTCCCTCCGGGCCGGCGGTGATCCGGCCCCGGCTGAATCGCTGGGCGGTCCCGCCGTTTTCGTAAAAGGCTTCCCCCAGGGGAACGCCGTAGCCCGCCGCCCCGTTGGCTCCCCCCCGCCCGGCGCTCAGGCCGTAGAGGTGGAGGATCCGTCCGTGGATGGTGTATACGGGGCCTCCGGTTTCGGCGTGGTTTTCCAGGGCTAGGACCAGTCCCGGCACGCCCCAGGAATTGGGCTGGACGCCGGCGCCGGCCCAGTTTTGGCACCAGCTTTCGGGCCCGCCGGGCCCGCCGTCGTTCGGCCAGGGGTTTACCCGGTCGCCCCCCAGAACCCCGGTTAGGGGAAGGCCCCGGAGCAGGGCCTCCGCGTAGGCTTCCCTAAAGGCGGCCCGCCGCCGTTCCGCGGGGTCCTCCGGGCTGTCCTGGCTCTCCGGGCCGGTTTCGTCTTCCGGACCGCCCCGGGCCGCGCCGGGGGAGGGGCGGGATCTTTCCGCGGGCAGCCCCACTTCCGGGGGGATCCGCGGGTAGGGCGGGGGCTGGGGGATAAAGGACAGGTTCCCCCTTTCGGCCTCGTCCGCCGCCGTTTCCCCCGGGTCCCGGACGGGGGGGCTTTTGCAGGCGGAAAGAGCCGCCAGGATCAGGGCCGCGGCGGCGGCCCGGCGGGGACCGGGACGCCTCATCTAAGCCCCTTGAGTTTCGCCAGGATTATCAGGCTGTTCGCCTCCGCCATGCTTTTAAGCCGCTCAAAGTCTTCTTTTGTTTCCGTGTCCGAACCGGAAAGGACCAGATCGCCCCCCCGCCGGCGGTACCACAGGTAGTGTTTAGAGCGGATGGTGAGGGATTTTTGGCGGTATATGGTTTCCATCCGCCGTTCCAGAAGTTCCGCCAGGGTAATGTGGTTGTCCTCCCCGGCAAGCCAGTAGATGGTGTCCTCGGCGAAGAAGATCACCGCCCGGCGGAAGCCCTCGGCTATGGCGGCGTCGTTGCGGAAGCCCTCGATGACGAGGTTCTGCCGGGCCAAGCCAAGATCGTAGCCCTGCCGCCGCAGGGACCCCCGGAGTCCGGTGATTTCCCCCCGGATCCGCCGGGCCCGCTCGCTGTTTCCCGGGGCGTTTTGCAGGTCCCGCCGCCAAAACCGAAGCTGTTCCTCGTAGTGGGGAAAGGCCGGGGTTCTGCTGAGGAAACTGGTGGTCTCCGAAAGCAGCCGCCAGGTATCGGCGAAGCGGTCGGCCAGGAATTCCCGGATGGCGCCGGTTTTTTTCTTGCCCATATCTATAGTATAGAAGAAGCTTTCACCCTGTTGAAGGGTTTCCCGGGCCGGGTTCCCTTAGCGAGGGTCCTAAGCGGCGGCGGGTGATTTTTCCTTTCCCCGCGATTGACTTCCTTAAAAAAATCGTTTAAACTGGTTTAAATGTCTGTTATAACCAGTCAAAAAATAACCAGCTACTATGATCGCTTTAAGACCGTGGAGGTTACCTTTTCCAGGGAGATTGTCAAGGTAACGGGGCTGGTCACCAAGCAGGTGTACCTGAAGTGCGGGGGCGATATTTGGCCCTGCGTGGTGTACGCCGCCTCTTTTGAGGGGGCCAAGGTGGCGGCCAATGTCCAGGCCGGCCTGATGAGCAAGCTGGAACAGGCTAAAAACACGGTAAGCCTTCGTTTTTGTTTCCAAAAGCCCGATACCGACGGGCCGGTTACCTTTTTCGTGAGCGCCCGGGTTTCCGGTCAGTCTCCCCACGGGGAGTCCAAGGACACGGTTCTCTTTTCCCTCCAGTACACCCAGCGTCCCCCGGACGACTTGATTGAAATTATGGGCAGGGTGCTGGACGCCAATGTCAACGCGGGGAAGAGAAAAAATGACCGGATAGACCTTAACCCCGAGGTGATCCGTAAGCTGAACCTGGTAACCAAGGATACGGCGATCTACATCCAGGGGGTTCCCCGCCGCTGTATGGTCCGGGATATTTCCTTTTCCGGGTCCAAGCTGATCATGCTGGGGGTGGCGAAATTCCTTATTAACCGGGAGGCCTCCCTGCGGCTGGACTTTGACGATCCCCGGGAGAACTTTCTTATTAAGGGGATCTTTATCCGGGCCGAGGAGGTGGCGGGCCGGAAAGAGCTTTTGGCCCTGGCGCTGGAATTCGCCGAAAACGAGATCCCCATGGGCTACAAGATAAGGATCAATGAGTACCTGGGGCAGCCCAGGAACGATTCCAAGGGCAGAGCCCCGGAAGACGCTCCCGCCTCAGCTCCTGTTCCCGCTTCCGCCCCAGCCCCGGTTTCCGCCCCGGGTGTTCCGGAACCCCCCGCCGAAGGCCAGGATAAACTCTAGGGGCGGCCTGTGGAAACCCGCGGATTCCCCGGCCATGGGGGATTAGAAACCGGCCCGCTTCGGTATATCGCCATCCCCGGCTCCCTTAAAAAAGACTTTGCCCGTTTCGCCGCCCTGGATCCCTCCATTCCCCTGCCGGTGGAACTTCCCCCGGGGGTGGAAGAGCTGGAAAGCGCTTCCCTCAGGCCGGAGATGTTCCTTTCCGGGATGCTCCGGGCCCTCGCGGGGGAGCCGGAGGGGGAGCGGAGCGCCTATTACCGGGGGCTTATCGCCGCCCTCAGGCCGGGGATCTTTGGGGAACTGAGGGAGGCGGCGCTGTTCAAGGCCCGGAACGGCGATTACGCCGCCGCCCTGGATATTTTTGATTTACTGGAGGGTCTTTGTCCCCGCCATCCGGCTCCGCTTCTTCACCGGGCCCTGGTTCTGGACGCCCGGGCCCAGGGGCTGGAAAAAACCGCCGCCGCGGACTCCTCCGGCGCGGAAAGGGCCCTGGCGGAAGCGGAGGCGGCCTACGAGCGGGCCCTTTCGGTGATTCCCGCCGCGCCGCCGGGGGAGGGGGCCGCCCTGGAGGCCCTCTTTTACGCCGGGCTCTTTTACGAGCGGCGGGGAAATTACCGCCGCTGCGCCGGCTGCCTCCGCCTCTACCTGGCTGGGCGGGCGGAGGATGACGCGGGGGATGATCCCGCCTCCGCGGAGGCGGAACGGCGGCGGCGGGCGAAGGGTATCCTGGAAACGGTGCGAAGGGAGGGTCTGGACGACGAGGCCCTGGAGGAGGCCGCCGCCCTGGTACGGAAGGGTGATGAGGAGGGGGGGATCCGCCGGGCCCGGGATTTCCTGGAACGCCACCCCGGGGCGGGGAAGGGCTGGTTTGTCCTGGGCTGGGGGTTAAGGCGGCTTTCCCGTTGGGAAGACGGGGCGGCCTGCTTTGAGAAAGCCCTTGAGCGGGGGATCCTTAACGCCGATGTCTACAACGAGCTGGCCATTTGCCGCATGGAGGGGGGGGATCTGGAAAGGGCGGAGCGGGAACTGGAAAAGGCCCTGCGGCTGGATCCGGAGAATGTTAAGATCATCAGCAATATGGGGGTCCTCGCCTTGAGGCGGGGTGAGGGGGACAGGGCGGCGGGTTTTTTCCGGGCCGCGCTGGAACTGGATCCGGGGGACCCCGTGGCGGCGAAATTTTTCGCGGAACCGGAGGAACCATGATAACCATCCACGGAACAGGCTGCGGCCTGATCGATTTTCTCTATCCCCGCCGGGATTTTACCGCCCCGGCTTTCCGGTCCCGGCTTTCCCGGGAGGAGGGGGACGGGGGTCTGGCCATTGGCAAACTGGTCTTTGCCGAGGATTTTGAGCGCTTTGCCGGAAAGCCCTATGACGAGGTTCTGCGGGAACTGACCGGCCTTACCGACGCCGCGTCCCTGTCCGCCGGAACCGCGGGAAAAGCCGCCGCCGCCGGCCCCTCCTGGAACCTGGGCGGTCCCGCGGTGGTGTCCCTGGTCCACGCCGCCCAGGTCCTGGGCGGTAACGCCCGGGTTTCTTTTTACGGCGTCCGGGGGGATGATCCCGCGGGAAACCTGGTGGAGGAGGCCCTGAAAAGGGCCGGTTTTGTCCCCCGGGACGGCGAAGACGGTTCCCCCCCGGCTTCGTACGTCCTTAAACGGCGCGGGGGATTAACGGCCCGTACCGACGTGCTTTCCGATCCCGCCTATGATAACGGCCACGGGGAGCGGACTTTTATCAACCTGATCGGGGACGCGGGGCGGTTTGGCCCGGAAGACCTGGGCCCGGATTTTTTTGACGCCCGGATCGTTACCTTTGGGGGTACGGCCCTGACCCCGCGGATCCACGACAGCCTGACGGAACTCCTCGCCGGGGCGAGGCGGAAAAAAGCCCTGACGGTGGTAAATCTGGTGTACGATTACCGGAGCGAGCAACGGGCGCCGGGAAAAAAATGGAAACTGGGAAAGGATGATGACGCCTATCCCTTCATTGATCTTCTTATCGCCGACAGGGACGAGGGGCTGAAGACCTCCGGCCGGACCGATCCGGAGGAGGCCCTGGCCTGGTTTCTTGACCGGGGCTGCGGGGCGGCGGTGATCACCGAGGGCTCCCGGCTGATCCGCCTGGCCGCGGGAAAGGGGGTTTTCCGCCCGGTGAAGGTTTCGCTTCCCGTTTCCGCGGCCATTGACCGGGAGCTGGCCGCCCACCCGGAAAGGCGGGGGGACACCACCGGCTGCGGGGACAACTTCGCCGGGGGGCTTATCGCCGGTTTGGCGGAGGCCCTGGCGCTCCGGGAGGCCGGCGGGCCGGGGGTGGCCGCCCCCCCGCCGGAGGCCTCCCTGGATTTGCGGGAAATTTGCGTTCCCGGTATAGTCGCGGGGGGCTTTGCCTGTTTTACCCTGGGGGGGGTGTTTTACGAAGAGGAGCGGGGGGAAAAACGGCGGCTCCTCGCCCCCTTTATCGAAGCGTACCGGCGGGAAAGGGCCGGGTCCGGCGGTACGCCGGTTTGAAGCTCCTTCAGTTTGGCGCGGGCAATATAGGGCGTTCCTTTCTGGGCCGGCTTTTTTCCGCCGCCGGCTGGGAGGTGGTCTTCGCCGACGTGGACGAGCGGCTTGTGTCCCTGCTTAACGAAAGGCGGTACTATACCGTGGCGATCAAGCGGGAGGGCCGGGAAGACGAGCGGCGGAGGGTCGGCCCGGTCCGGGCGATCCCGGGAACTGACGCCGCCCTGGTGGTTTCAGAGCTGGCCGGGGCGGATATGGTTTCCACCAGCGTGGGCAAAAACGCCCTGGAAAGCATCCTTCCCCTTATAGCCGGGGGGCTTAGGGAACGGCGGCGGCTTTACGGGGACCGGCCCCTGGACATTATCATCGCGGAAAACGCCCGGGAAGCGCCGGGGCTCTTTAGGGCCGTCCTTTCCAGGGAGCTGGCCGTCCCCGCGGGAAGCCCGGAACCGGCCTATCCCCTGGAAGATTTGGCGGGTATCGTGGAGACCAGCATAGGCAAGATGGTCCCCCTTATGCGGGCCCGGGACCTGGCCGCGGACCCCCTCCTTCTCTTCGCCGAGGAATACGAGTCCCTGATTGTGGACAAGCGGGGTTTCCGGGGGCCCATTCCGCGGGTAAAAAACCTCTGTCCCGTGGAGCCTATCCAGGCTTATGTGGACCGGAAGCTCTTTATCCACAACCTGGGGCACGCCGCCGCCGCCTACCTGGGGTACCGGGCTTATTCCCGCCGCGGGGACGGTCCCGGTAACGGGGCCCCGCCGGGGACGGGCGCGGTTCCTCCCCCGGCCGGGATACCCCAGGTCCTGGCCCTGCCCGGTGTGGAGGGGGAAGTCCGGGAAGCGATGGCCGAAGCCGCCGCCGCGCTGCTTAAAGAATACCCCGGCGTTTTTACCTCCGCCGGTCTTGGGGCCCACATCGAGGACCTGCTGTCCCGGTTTAAAAACACCGCCCTGAACGATACGGTATACCGGGTGGGCCGGGACCTTCCCCGCAAACTGGGCCGGGAAGACCGCCTTACCGGGGCCATGCTCCTCTGCGCCAAACAGGGCCTGCCCTTTGGGGCTGTCGCCCGGGTTTACCGGGCCGCCCTGGACTTCGCCTGCCCCGGCGAGGACGGCGCCCTTTTTCCCCCGGACGCCCGGTTCAGGGAGGCCCTGGGCGGGGAATTGACCGGGACGGCCCTGGACCGGGTTTTAAGGGAGGTATCCGGCCTAACCGGGGCCGCTGGGGCCGACGCCGCGGTAAGGGAAGCCCTGCTGGATAAAGCCGTTTGATCCCTTGACAAGGGGCTGGAACCGGGCTATGTTTAAGGGTATACTGTTCACCATGGGCTGTACGGAGGGATCATGAAATCTATCGGAAAGAAGGATCTGCTGGCCGGGGAAGTGGTCATTTACAAACCCAAAGTACACTGGATCGTTCTGTTCAGGCCCTCGCTGCTCTTTGGCCTCGCCTTTTTGCTGTGGTTTGTTAAGTGGAACGTGCGCCTCAGTGGCGCGCGGGGGGTGTTTTTGGCCATCCTCGATCCCACCGTTAAATTTGATTTGCTCGCCATTATCGTAGCCGCCGCCTTCTGTTTGGTATGGTCGATGATCGAGTACTGCGCCTCCGATTACTATATCACCAATAAGCGGCTAATCCTGAAGAAGGGGCTTTTTTCCGTTTCCTTAATCGAGATGCCCATGGGCAAGGTGGAAAGCGTTTTTTGCCGCCAAAACCTCTTTGGCCAGCTTTTTAAGTATGGAACGGTGTTCGTTTCCGGCGTGGGCGGGAAACAGCGGTCCCGGTATGACACCATCCGGAAGCCCTACCTTACCCGGCGGATCATCAACCGGGTCCTGGAAAGGGACAAGAACATCACCGTGGTAAGCGGACCCCCAAAAGGGGCGTCCGCGCCGGTGGGGCGAAGGTCCGAACAGGATATTGAGTACGGGATCTTCGTGGTTAATCCCCGCCCGGCCAAGGCCTGATCTTTCTGTCCGATGGCGTACATAAAAAACCTGTTTGATAAAAACTTCCTCGAATACGCTTCCTACGTTATCAAAGACAGGGCCATTCCCGATCTGGAGGACGGCCTTAAGCCGGTGCAGCGGCGGATCCTCCATTCCCTCTTCGAGATGGATGACGGCAAGTTTCACAAGGTGGCCAACGTGGTGGGCCACTGTATGCAGTACCACCCCCACGGGGACGCGTCCATTGGCAGCGCCCTGGTGGTGCTGGCCAACAAGGACTTGTTCATAGACCGGCAGGGGAATTTCGGCAACATCTACACCGGCGACGAGGCCTCCGCGGCCCGTTACATCGAATGCCGCTCCACCCCGCTGGCCAAGGAAATCTTTTACAACCCCAAGCTTACCCCCACGGTGGATTCCTACGACGGCAGAAAAAGGGAACCCGTCCTCTTTCCCGCCAAGATCCCCGTGGTCCTTATCATGGGGGCCGAGGGGATCGCCGTGGGAATGTCCACAAAGATCCTTCCCCATAACGCGGTGGAGGTGCTGGAGGCGGAAAAGGCCTGCCTGCAAGGGAAAAAGTTTGAGCTTTACCCGGACTTTCCCACCGGGGGCCTCGTGGACGTGTCGGACTATCAGGACGGGAACGGCAGGGTTTTGGTGAGGGCCAGGCTGGATACCCAGGACCCCAAGCGTATTTTGATCCGGGAACTGCCCTTTGGTTCCACCACGGAAAGCGTTATCAACAGCATAGAGACCGCCGCCAAAGCGGGGCGGATCAAAATCCAGGGGATCAGCGACTACACCACGGAAAAGGTGGAAATCGAGATAAAGCTGGCCCGGGGGGTCTACTCGGAAGAAACCGTGGACGCCCTCTTTGGCTTTACCGAGTGCGAACAATCCATCTCGGTGAACCTTCTGGTGATCAAGGACGGTCTTCCCGCGATAATGACCGTGACGGAGGTGATCCAATACCACGCCAAACAGCTGGTAAAGGTCCTTACCAGGGAACTGGAACTGGAAAAGGGCGAGCTTCTGGACAAGCTCCACCTGAGGACCCTGGAGCGGATCTTTATAGAGGAGCGGCTCTACAAGGATATCGAAAAGATGAAGACCGCCAAGGGCGTCGCCGACGCGGTAATCGCCGGGTTCAAGCCCTTCGCCAAAGAAATAGGCGGGCGGGAGGTCAGCGGCGATGATGTGGAACACCTCCTTAAAATCCCCATCCGGCGGATTTCGCTCTACGATATCAACAAAGCCCGGGAAGAGATGGACGCGATCCAGGCCCGGATCAAGCGGATCAACGCCCACCTGAAAAACATCACCGCCTACGCCCTTGGTTTTCTTGACGGGATCATCGCCAAGATCAAGGCCGACGGGGAGCTGGGGAACGGCGTCCGGCGGACCAGGGTGGGGGCCTTTGAGAAGATCGACGTCAAGGAGGTGGTCCGCAAGGATGTGCAGCTTAAGTACGACCGGACCGCCGGTTATCTGGGAACCTCCGTGGCCGGCGGGGAGATTGTGGCGGAACTTTCCCCCTTTGACCGGATCCTGGTGATCCGTAACAACGGCCTCTGGTCGGTAACGGACATTCCCGAAAAGGCCTTTATCGGCCCCAACGCCTGGTACATCGGCGAGGCCAACAAAGAGGTTCTGGCGAAGACGGTGTTTACCCTGATCTACCTGGAGCCCAAGACCGGGTACCCCTGTGTTAAGCGTTTCCAGATAGAGGGGTGGATCATGAACAAGGACTACGCCCTCCTCCCCGACGGCTCCACGGCCCTGCACGGCGATACCCGGCCCAAATTCACCTTCACGATTCACTACAAACCCAAGCCCCGGCTTAAGGTGCTTTCGGAAACCTTTAAGGTCCAGGACTATTTGGTCAAGGGCCTTAAGGCCGGGGGGGTACGGCTGGCCGCGAAAGAGGCCCAGGGAATAGAAGTAAAAGGAGGATAGCGTTATGAGCGCCATGGCCGCGAACGAGGATATTGAGGTTTTTTCCGAGGAGGAACGAAGGGAGATCAGCGCCCGGATAGAGGCCGCCTCCGCCCGGGAGGCTATTGCCCCGGCCCGGCCTCCCGCCCGGGGGGAAGCCGCCAAAGGGGGCTTCTTTCCCCTGGCGGTCAATATCGCCGCCGTTGTTTTGCTGGGGGCGGGCCTTTTCTGCCTGTTTTCCTTTCAGCGGACGGACACGGCGGAGATTCGGGAAACCGGGGCGGTTTTGGGAATCGCCGAGCGCGCCCTGATCCAGGAAATCCGTAAAGAGGCGGGACAGCGGATAAGCGAGAAGGAAGCGGCCATTAACTCCATGAGCGGGCGGCTTGCCGAGGTGGACGCCGAGCTTGAGCGGCTTGAGTCTCTGGAGGAGTTGAGCGCCGAACAGCGGGCCGCGGCGGAAGGCCTGCGCCGCCAGCGGGAGGAATACCAGGGCAGCCTGACCCAGCTTCAATCCGAGCGGTCCCAGATCCTCGCCGGGGCCCGGCGGCGGGAGGCGGAACTCTTTGCCCAGCGGGAAACCGCGGAAGACCCCCTCCAGGATCGGTCTTCCCAGTCCGAGGGGGAGCCGCCAAACGCCCGGGAAGAACTGGCCAGGCTTTCCGGGGAGGATGAAAAGGCCGCCTTAATTGAGCGGCAGATAGGAGGTTATTACACCGCCCTGGCCGGTCAGATCCAGGAGGGCCGTTACGGGGAGGCCTCCCAGACCCTGGCGGCCCTGCGGGACTTCCTTTCCACCCCCTCGTTCCAGACGGTTAAGCGGATTCAGGCCCGCCGGGAAAGCGACATCGCCGCCGCCGCCGCCTTTTCCGCCTTAATCGCGGAGGCCCAAAAACCCGGCGGCGCCCCGGCCCAAAACACCCCGGCCCCCGCCCAAAGTCCGGCGGCGGAAGCGGGAACCGCCGGGGCGGAAGAGGCCCTGCGGCGGCAGCTTGCCGCCCAGAGCGCCGCCGCTTCCCAAAACGCCGCCGCCAGCGCCCAAACCCAGGCCGCCCTGGAGCGGCAGACGGCGGAACTGCGGAAGAGCCTGGCGGATCTTGAGGTCCGGGCCTCCGAGGCCCAGCGGATCATAGCGGAAAGGGACGCCCAGATAGCGAACCTTAATACCCAGGTCAGCGCCCAAAACCAGAATATCCAGCGCCTGCAGAGGACCATAGACGCCATTCGGACGGGGCTGGAAAGTCAGTAACAAGGAGGCCGGGATGACGTTGGATAATCCGGCGGAGATTCCTAAAAGGATCAGGGAACTCCGGGAAGACGAGGAGATAAGCGCCCTTGACATGGCCCGGGACATCGGGGTTACCCCGGGGGATTACGACGGGTACGAGTCCGGGGAACTGGACATTCCCATCAGCGCGTTGTATAAAATCGCCGCCCGTTTTAGGGTGGATCCCACGGTGCTGCTTACCGGCGAGGACCCCCGGATGGCCAGCGCCGCGGTCTGCCGGGCCGGCCAGGGGGTGCGGATCGAGCGCTACCCGGGCTACGAGTTTTCCAGCCTGGCCTACAACTTCAAGGGCCGGGACCTGGAACCCCTGCTGGTCTACCTGGATCCCGGCAAGCCCGAAGCCGCCCCGGTGTCCCACGGCGGCCAGGAATTCAACTACGTAACCGAGGGTAAGGTCAAGGTAACGGTGGGCCCCCGGGCCTATGTCCTGGCCGCGGGGGACTCGATCTACTTTGACGCCTCGCTGCCCCACGGCCAGGCCGCCGTGGAAGGCCCCGCCCGGTTCATCACCATCATTCAGGAGAGGCCCTAGGTGGACGATATACTTTCCCGGTACTGCCCCCGGATCGACTTTGACAGCTACGAGGATTTCTACCAAAACTACCGCTGTGACGCGCCGGAGAACTTTAACTTCGCCTACGACGTGGTGGACGAATGGGCCCGGATCGATCCCGCCAAACCCGCCCTCCTGTGGACCAACGACGAGGGGGCGGCGCTTTCCTATACCTTCGCCGACATGAAGCGCCTTTCCAGCAAGGCCGCCGCGGTCCTCCTTGACCTGGGCCTTTCCAAGGGCGACGTGGTGATGCTGATCTTGAAACAGCGCCCGGAGGTGTGGATCATGCTGACGGCGCTGGAAAAGATCGGCGCCGTGGCGATCCCCGGCACCTACCAGCTTACCCGGAAAGACATCGCGTACCGCTGCAACGCCGCGGAGGTCAAGGTCCTGATCACCGTGGACGATGGGGAACTGCTGGACAACATCGCCGCGGCGCTGCCGGAATGCCCCGGGGTCAGGCATTGGGCGGTGGTAACCCCGCCGCGGGCCGCCGGGGCGGGAATCCCCGCGGGATGCCTTGATCTGCGCCGGGCCATGGAGGGAGCGCCGGAAACCTTTACCCGCCCCTCCGGCGGCGCGGACACCAGGCTCCGGGAACCGATGCTGATCTACTTCTCCTCCGGTACTACCGGCATGCCCAAGATGGTCCTCCACGATCATTCCCTTCCCCTGGGGCACATCGTTACCGCCAGGTACTGGCTTTGTGTCCAGGACGGCAAGGTCCACATGACCCAGACCGATTCCGGCTGGGCCAAATTCGCCTGGGGAAAGATCTACGGCCAGTGGATCTGCGGGGCGGTGATCGGCGCCTATGACACGGAAAAATTCACCCCCCGGGGGATACTGGACGCGATAGACCGCCTGAGGCCGGCCACCTTCTGCGCCCCCGCGACGATCTTCCGCTTCCTCATCAAGGAAGACCTTTCCGGCCGGGATTTCAGCTTTATCAAGCGCTGCTCCGTGGCGGGGGAACCCCTCAGCCCCGAGGTGTACCACCAGATCAAGGAAAAGACGGGCCTGGAGATCCGGGAGGGCTTTGGCCAGTCGGAGACCTCGGTCATGGCCGCCTGCTTCAAGTGGCTGCCGGTCCGGCCCGGCTCCATGGGAAAACCCGCCCCCCTCTTTGGCTTGGAGCTGCTGGACGAAGCCGGCGCCCCCTGCGACGACGGCATGGTGGGGAACATCAGCGTTACCGCCGCGGGAGATCCCGGAAGCGCCGGCCCGGGGGCGGCCCCCGTTTCCGGCGGCTCCCCCCCCGGCCTTTTCCGGGGCTACTGGAAGGACGGCGAGGTTACCGCCCGGTGCTGGAGCGGCGGGGTCTACCGGACCGGGGACATGGCCTGGCGGGACAGCGATGGTTACTACTGGTTTGTGGGCCGCAACGACGATGTCATCAAGTGTTCCGGCTACCGGATCGGCCCCTTCGAGGTGGAAAGCGCCCTGATGGAACATCCCGCGGTGCTGGAATGCGCCGTTACCGCCGCCCCGGACCCCACCCGGGGCCAGGTGGTCAAGGCCACCATCGTCCTCGCCAAAGGCCGCGTTCCCTCGGAGGACCTGAAACGGGAACTGCAGAACCACGTAAAGCGGGTTACCGCCCCCTACAAGTACCCCCGGATTGTGGACTTTGTGGAGGAGCTGCCCAAAACGGTGAGCGGGAAGATCCAGCGTAACCTGATACGGCAAAAAGACGCGGGCCCCGCCGGGTAACCCCGGCCGGCGGCCTTGCCGGTCCGCCGCTACTTGCTCTTCATCACCTCCACCCCGTCCCAGCCTTCCGGGGGCGGGGCGGCGGCGTAGGCCCGGCAGCGGTCCAGGAGGTTTTGGGCGTTGAAGTCCCCGGGCAGCAGGGAAAGGACCGCCTCAAAGCGGGCCGCCGCCTCGGTGAAGGACCGCCGGTAGTACAGCTCCATCCCCTGGTTGTGGATCGCCCAGGCCCGCTCCTCGCCGCCGCTCTCAAAGCCGCGGCGGACCGTGTATATCTTGACCCCCCGGGTCTTGCCCTTAACGGCCACCGTGTCCAAAAGCCGCGCCGGCGGGGGCCCCCCCAGACCCGCGGCGGAAAACAGGGCGGGGTCCAGGGCCTCGAGCCCGGCGAAGAGGGATTCGCTTACCAGGATTTCCGTGTGGTAGGTTTTGGTAAGCCCCTCCATCCGGGAGGCCAGGTTGACCGCGTCCCCAATCACCGTGTAGTCCATCTTCCGTTCGCTGCCGATGTTCCCCACCGTTACGGCGCCGTAGTTGATCCCAATGCCGATATGGAACTCGGTTTTACCCAGGGCCCGCTGTTTTTCGTTAAAGGCCCGGACGGCGTCCAGCATATCCAGGCCGGAGAGGACCGCCTGAAGGGGGTCGTCCGCCCGCCTGACCGGGGCCCCCCAAAAGGCCATCACCGCGTCCCCAATGTACTTATCCACAATGCCGTTCCGGTTCATAATAATGTCCACCTGGCCGGAGAAGTACCGGTTCAGGGACTTAACCAGCTCATCCGGGGCGAGCCCCTCGGAGATTGTGGTAAAACTCCTGATATCGGAAAAGAGAATCGCCAGGTCCCGGTTATCCCCCACCAGCATGGACTCGGGGGAGGCGAAGAACTTCTCGATCAGGTCCTTGGGCACGTACTTTTGGAATATCTGCCGGATCCGCTCTTCTTTTTTTTGGGCCAGGGCCGCCTCAAACGCGTGGGCCTTGATCCGCTGGTACGCCTTTTCCAGCTCCCCCAGCATGGTGTTAAAGGTGGCCGCCAGGTGGCCGGTCTCGTCCCGGTACTCCACCGTTACCCGGCCGCTAAGGTCCCCCCCGCCGGTGATGGCGTTCATCGCGGCGATAACCCGGCCCAGGGGCTCCGTCAGGCGGCGGCTGAAGAACACCAGCAGCGCCGCCGCCGCCGCCAGGGAAAGGGCCAGGGTGATCGCCGTTTGCAGGGCGATCTTGTCCGCGTCCCGGTAAAACGCCGCCCGTTCCTCCGTAAGGAGCACGTACCACCGGAAGGGCAGGGAATAGAAGAACCGGAACACCCGGGGCTTGCCCCCCAGGTTCGCCGAAAGGAGCCCCTGGCTTTCCGCGTCCAGCGCGGGCCGGAGGGCGGCCTTTTCCCCCTCGCTGAGGACCAGCGGGGAGGTGGCCATCACCGGGTTCAGGGAATCGTCCAGGGCCAGGATTACCTCCGTGTCGCTCAGGATGACGCTCCGGGCGTAGGCCCCCACCGCCTCTTTAACGGCCTGGACCATGCCGGGCCGGGAGTCGTAGTGATTTTCCGCCAGCAGGTCCCACTGGTTTTCCGCGTACTTCCTCAGTTCCTCGGCCTTGAAACTCAAAAACCGCTGGGCCACCCGGGTAACGCCGTTGACGGCGTTAAAGTAGGACGCGGTTTCCGCCAGGGTCAGGGTAACGACGATCAGGGGAAGTACCACCAGGATAATCTTGGTCCGTATGCTCATAGAAGCAGTGTAAAACATGGCCCCCCCTCTGGCAAGGGGAAGCCGGAACCCCCCGGCCCCCCGCGACTAGGCCACGGAGGAACCGGTGGAATCGGCGGCCACCTCGGAAAGGTAGCCGGTTTTTACGCAGATAGCGAAAAGATGGTGGTCGATAAAGTCCTCCCGGATCTTTTCGTCCCCGTCGCATTGAGTAACAAGCCGGATCCGGTAGCCCTCCTCGGTTTCCGTAAGAATATCCAGGTATTCCGAACGGCCGGGACGGCTTTTTACGCTGTACCTTTTCATGTCGCTCCCCTTTCTTTATCGGCCCCCGCCCCCGGCGGTTTGAGGCTTTTCCCGGGAAAATCGCGCGTTTTTCCCTTGTCTTTTCTGGAAACCGTGGTATTATAAACGCCATGCGCCCCCGGGCGGGGGAGGGCCGCCCGCCGGGTTGGGAGGGTCTCCCGCCGCGATGGGAGACCCTCCCTTCGGTGTGGGAGGGTCTCCCTTCGGTAGGGGAGGGCCTCCCTTCGGTGGGGGAGAGGCTGACGATGGGGTATCCGCTCCCCCTGGGGGGGCGTTAGTTTACGAAACAAGGATGGCGATCATGCGCGAACACAAACACGGCTATTATCTTCCCGCGGGGGACTTTGAGTTCTACGAGTGGGCCCTCAACTTCCACGCCGTCGCGGCGGCCCACGCGGCGGACTGGGGGCTGCCCGCGGAGGAGCTGGCCGCCTTCCAGGCGGGGATTACGGCCTACAAGGCCCTTTTGGACGGGGCCTACGGGGAAAACGCGGGGAAGGAGGATATCCGCCGCAAGAATACCGCCCACCGGGAGCTGGCCCACCAGGCCCAGGACCTGGTGAACGCCCATATCCGGTATAACCGGCGGATCTCCCCCGACGATATGGCCGCCCTGGGGGGGCCGGTCCGCGACGGGACGCGCACCCCCGTGCCGCCGCCGGCGAGCCGGCCCGCGTTTACCCTCCGGCCGGTGAACAGCCGGGAGCTGCGGATCGACTTCCACGACGAGGGTTCCACCCGGCGGGCTATTCCCTACGGCCTGGACGGGGCGATCCTCCACCTCCAGGTGCTGGAGCCGGGGGAGGCGGTTCCCCTGGACCCGGAGGCCCTCCCCAAGACCCGGCTCCTCACCGCCAGTCCCCAGGTTTACGAGTTTTCCCCCCCGGACCAGGGTAAGCGGGTGGTCTGCGCCCTCTGCTGGCAGAACGAGAAGGGGGAAAAGGGTCCCTACACGGATATTGTTACCGCCGTTGTGCCCTAGGGAAGGGCCGGTGTACCCGGGGCCCCCGACGGCGGGGCGGCGGGGGGCGGGGGCGGTTCCGCCGGTTCCGGGCCTTTCCCGGGGGCCGGCGGCCCCGGCCCGGGATGCCCGGCCCGGGGGCGGGGGAGGGGGCGGGCCGCCCCGGGGCGGGGGTAAAAAAACGCGAAAATTGACTTGACAGCGGGTACAAGCCGCGCTACCCTAAACCACATCATAAACTTACAAGGAAGAAGGAGAAAAAGCATGAAGAAACTGTTTGGCGCCGGAATGGCGGCCCTTACCGCGGCGCTGCTTGTCCTCGCGCTTCCGGGCTGCGGCGGCGGCGCGAAATCCGCGGAAGCCCCGGGGCCCGCGGGCAAGTCGTCCAAGCCGGAAAAAGACTGGCGTATCGCCCTGGTCCCCAAGGACAGCACCAACGCGTGGTTTGTCAGGATGGAGGTGGGGGTTAAGGCCTTCGCCCAGGACACGGGGCTGAACGCCTTTCAAAAGGGGCCCGCCCGAACCGACGCCGCGATGCAGGCGCAGGTTATCGAGGACCTGATTGCCCAGGGGGTGGACGCCATCTGCGTGGTTCCGGTCGATCCCGCCGCCCTGGAACCGGTGCTGGGCAAGGCCCTGGAGCGGGGTATCGTGGTTGTAACCCACGAGGCTTCCTTCCAGGAAAACACCCTGTACGATATTGAGGCCTTTAACAACGCCGATTACGGCGCTTTTATCATGGACAACCTGGCCCAGGCGATGGGGGAGACCGGGGTGTACACCACCATGGTGGGGCACGTTACCAACGCTTCCCACAATGAGTGGGCCGACGGGGGGGTGGCCCGGCAGAAAGCCGCGTATCCCAACATGACCCTCCTTGAGGCGGAGCCCCGGGTGGAGTCGGAGGACAACATGGAACGGGCCTATGAACGGGCGAAGGAGCTGTTCAAGAAGTACCCCGACCTGAAGGGCGTGATGGGGACTTCCTCCAAAGACGCGCCCGGCGTCGCCCGGGCCATTGAGGAGATGGGCTTGAAGGGCAAGGCCTTTACCTCCGGGACCGGTCTTCCCGAGGAAAACAAGGTTTTCCTCAAGAACGGTACCCTGGCGGCGGCGACCCTCTGGGACCCCAAAGACGCCGGCTACGCCCTGTGCGCCCTGGCGGTGAAGATCCTCCGGGGTGAGCGGGTGGGCGACGGCCTTAACCTGGGGCTTCCGGGCTACGAGAACATGAGCTTCCTTTCCGGTTCGGACAAGATCCTTATTGGCGAGGGCTGGATTGTGATTAACGCGGACAACGTTGACAGTTTTGGGTTTTAAGCGGGCCGTCTGAGCGAAGGGGGCGTCCGCCCCTTTTGTTTTCGGGGCTCTCCCGGCGGAAAGGTTCCCCCTGGGGGCTTCCGCCGGGATCCGCCGTGAGGTTGTCCTCTGGAGGCCGGGATGCCGGGATTCATTTTACAGGCGAGGAATATCAGAAAATCCTTTGGCGGCGTTGAGGCGCTGCGGGGCGTTAATCTTGATGTCGGGGCGGGGGAGATTCACTGTTTGGCCGGTGAGAACGGGTGCGGCAAGTCCACGCTGATCAAGATCATTTCGGGGTTTTATGAGGCCGACGGGGGGGAACTGGAACTTAACGGCCGGCGCTTTTCCCGGCTTACCCCCCTGGAGGCGATTTCGCTGGGGGTGCAGGTTATCTACCAGGATTTTTCCCTCTTTCCCAACCTGACGGTGATGGAAAACCTCGCCATCAACATGGAACTGATGGACAAGCGGCGGTTTGTAAACTACGCGCGGATGCGCCGGGCCGCCGGGGAAGCGGTGGCCAAGATCGGGTTTTCCGTGGACATGAACGAGCTGGTCGAGAATCTTTCAATCGCGCGAAAGCAGATCATCGCGATCTGCCGCGCCCTCCTGTACGGCGCGCGGCTTATCATCATGGATGAGCCCACGACCGCGCTGACTAAAAAAGAAGTCCGCTCCTTGTTCCAGGTGATCAAAAACCTCCAGGCCCAGGGGATCGCCATCCTGTTTGTTTCCCACAAGCTTGACGAGGTGTTTGAGATTTCGGAGCGGTTCACGATATTCCGCAACGGCCAGAACGTGGCGGCGGGGAACACCAGCGAGCTGGACGCGAAGCGGTTCGCCTTCTATATGACCGGCCGGGAATTCGCCGATGAGGCCTACGCCGCGCCGGAATTTTCCGGGCCGCCGGTTCTGGAAGCCCGGGGCCTTTCCTCGGGAAACGTTTACCGGGATATTTCGTTCACCGTCTCGCGGGGGGAGATCTTTGGTATCACGGGCCTTCTGGGGTCCGGCCGGGGGGAACTGGTGCGGACCTTGTTCGGCGTTCAAAGGCCGGACGCGGGGACGATCCTGATAAATGGGGAGCCCGTGAAAATTCGCGGGGTAAAGGACGCGATCGCCCTTGGCGTAGGGTATGTGCCGGCGGACCGGCTTACGGAGGGTTTGTTTCTGTCCCAGTCCATAGGGCGGAATATTGTCGTATCCAGCCTGAAAAAGCTTTCCAACGCCGCGGGGATTCTGTTTCCGGATAAAACCCGGGAAGAGATTACCTCCTGGATCTCGGAGTTGGCCATCAACACCGGGGATTACGAGCGCCAGGTAAAAACCCTGTCCGGCGGGAATCAGCAGAAGGTCGTGCTGGCCCGGTGGCTCGCGAACGACCTGAAGGCGCTTATCCTTAACGGGCCGACGGTGGGCGTTGACATCGGGTCCAAGTACGATATTCACGCCCTCCTGCGAAAACTCGCGTCCCGGGGGTTAAGCGTGATTATTATTTCCGACGATCTGCCGGAACTTTTGGCCTGCTGTAACCGTATTGTTGTTATGCGGGAGGGCAGGATAGTTAAGGAACTGAAGGCTTCGGAAACCACGGAAGCCCGGTTGGGCGAAATCGCCACAGGGGTCGCGTAACATGATGATCGACGCCAGAAAATTTCTTAAACGGACGGAACTGTATATCTTCGCGGCCATACTTTTATTGAGCCTTTTGATCCAGGCGCGCAGCGGTCAGTTTTTTACCGGTAACAATTTGGTGGATCTTACCCGCTCCATGGTGATTCCGGCGATTTTCGCCATCGGATCCCTGATGGTCCTCGTGTCGGGGGGAATCGACGTTTCCTTTACCGCCATCGCCTCCCTTTCCATGTACGCGACCACGTCGATCCTGCTGCCCGGCGATTACAGCGGCCCGGTGATCGTGCCCTATATCATTGGGGCGGGTTTCGGCCTTGTGATGGGGCTGGTTAACGGCGTCCTGATCGGTTATTTTCATTTTCCGACCCTGGTGGTAACCCTCGGCACATCAAGCCTTTTCACCGGGATTATGCAGGGAGTTCTCGCGGCCCATGAAATTCCCGTGCCCCGTTCCATGCGGGATCACGGGCAGACGTATCTGTTCCGGGTGTACAATTCGCGGCTGAGCCTGGGTTCCGAAATGCCGGTAACGGTGTTTATCGTGATTGGGCTCCTTCTCCTGGTGTTCTGCGTCCTGCGCTATACCATGCTGGGCCGGGGTATTTTCGCCATCGGGGGGGATGAGGTTTCGGCCCAGCGCGCGGGGTTCAATATCTTTGGCATTAAGATGTTTGTTTATACCTTTGTGGGCGCGATGGCCGGCGTTGGGGGCATAGCCCGGGCCTGCATGATTCAGAATTGCCATCCCACGAACCTGAACGGGATGGAGATGACGGTAATCGCGGCGGTCGTGCTTGGCGGCGCGCGGGTTACCGGCGGCGTGGGAACGCTTTTGGGCGCGACGCTGGGGGTCGCCCTGATGACCATCATGTCAAACAGCCTTATCCTGATTGGGGTTCCAACCTATTGGCAGAAGGTCTTTACCGGGGCGATCATCATCATAGGAACCGGGGTTTCAGCGTACCAGGCGAATTCCCGCGCGCGAACCATGGGGGCGGGAAATGAGTAAACCGGGAATCGCTATCCTTAAGCTTAAGCTGAAAAAAGAAGACGACCGGACGGTGGCCAGGCTGTTTCTTGTGCTGATAGGTGTTTCTATCCTGATGAGCGCCCTCAAGCCCGGGCTGTTTCTTAAGGGAAATAATTTTATCTCCATGGCGACCCAGTTCCCCGAATACGGCCTGATGGCCATCGGTATCAGCCTGACGATGATTTCCGGCGGGATTGATCTGGCGGTGGTGGGAACGGCCAACCTTTCCGCCATCATCGCCGCCAAATACCTGATCGCGACGGTTCCCCGGGGGACCCCGGCGGATCAGGCGCTCGGCCCGATTCTGCTGGCGATAGCCCTGGCTCTTCTTGTGGGACTCGCCGCCGGGGGGGTTTCCGGCGTCCTTATCGCCGGGTTTAAGATACCGGCGATCCTCGCCACCCTGGGGACCCAGCAGCTTTTTACGGGCTTCGCCATCGTGCTTACCGACGGCAAGCCCCTGTCCCGCCTGCCCGCGCTGTACTCCAAAATCGGCAATAAGGAACTGTTCGGCTTTTTACCCGTACCGTTTCTTTTGTACGCCGCCGCCGCCGCGGCCGTTGGTTTTACGCTGACCCGTACCGTTTTTGGGCTTAAGCTGTTTCTTGTGGGTACCAACGCCAAGGCCGCGCTCTACGCGGGTATCGAAAACAAAATCATCCTGATTAAGACCTACATGTTTTCCGGCCTGCTTTCTTCCCTCGCCGGTCTTATCATGATGGCCCGCGCCAATTCCGCGAAGGCGGATTATGGCGCCGTTTATACCCTGCAGTGCGTCCTGATCGCCGTTCTGGGCGGCGTTGATCCTAACGGCGGATTCGGCACGATCCGGGGGGTTACCCTGGCGGTGCTTATTCTGCAGTTTTTGTCTTCCGGCCTTAACATGTTTGACCACATTTCCAATTTTTACCGGGACGTGATCTGGGGCGGCGTGTTGATCCTGGCGCTGATTGTTAATTGGATAATCGCCCGGCGGAATGAAAAAGTCAGGCCGAGGTTAACCGGGTGATACAGAAAGCGCCGCCGGCCGGCGGGTTGTGGACGCGCGCCGCCCGCGGCGGGAAATCCCGGGCCGGTTTAAGGGGGATAAAGTCATATCGCTGGATGCGATTATTTCGAGGGGAATAACAGGAGTGTTATGGTGAAAACGATAGCGGACAGGCATGTTCTGGTCGGGGCCGATTTCGCGGGGTTTCCGCTTAAAGAGGCCGTGGTAAAACATCTAAAGTCGAAGGGCTGGAAAATAACCGATGTGGGGGTTAAATCGGCGGACGAGGAAAACCCCGAAATGTTTCACCGGATAGGCCTTAAGGTGGGCGCGAAAATCGCGGAAGGCGAATTTGAACGGGCGCTGCTTTTTTGCGGGACCGGGATGGGCATACATATCGCGGCAAGCAAATGCCCCCATGTGCATTGCGGGGTTGTGGAAAGCGCGCCGACCGCCCTGCGGGCCATTACCGGTAACGGGATCAATATACTTTCCATGGGCGCTTTCTATGTGGCGCCGCAGACGGGCATGGACATCGCCGACGCGTTTCTTGAGCATAATCTGGGTGACGGTTATGAAGACTGGGAGAACTTTTACGAATTCCACAAACTCGCCATAGATGAACTGGAAGCGTTCGATTACGAGGAATTCAAAAGGAACGGTTTTGAGGTAAAAAAACTCGGTGAGGTTGATCTGGCCGCGCCAAAATACGGGGTCCTGGCGAAGCCGTAGGACCGATGGCTGGGCCGGTAGTTGAGTTCCCGCGGGGGGGGGGGGGGGGGGGGGCCGGTTTCCATTAACGGCCGGGGGGAGGCCGCGGGGGGCGGGGGAGGGCGAGGGCCGGGGGGACGAGGTGCCACACCCG
>JAIRPD010000111.1 GCA_031257195.1 Treponema sp.
GCGGGCCTTTCGGTGGGCTCCGGCGCGATTGTGGTAATGGACGAGACCGTGCCCATCATCGATTATTTGAAAGGCGTTACTGAATTTTTTATGCACGAATCCTGCGGCAAGTGCGTACCCTGCCGGGAAGGAAACCGGCAGCTTTCCAACATTTTGCGGAAGCTCTCCCTGCCGGGCGCGGCAGCAGCCGAAGACCTGGACACCCTGCGCCGCCTGGTCCGTACCATGAGCGACGCCTCATTCTGCGGCCTGGGCCAGACCGCTTCGGCGGCCCTGCACAGCGCATGGAAACTTTTCAAAACAGAATTTGAAACCAACGTTAAAACCGGCGCGGCCGCCGTCGCGTGATTGGGAGGAACATGATGAGCCATTACAAACCGGACCCGAATAAAAACGTCAATCTGACCATCGATAACATTCCGGTAACCGTGCCCGAAGGCACCACCATTCTGGCGGCGGCCCGGAAAGCCGGGGTCCATATCCCCACCCTCTGCGATCATCCCGGCCTGGGCAGGCGGGCGGTCTGCCGCCTCTGCGTGGTTGAGTGCGGCGGACGGGGCAAGCTCATGGCCGCCTGCGCCAACGGCGTTTCCGAAGGCTTGAGCGTGGTTACCAACAACGCCCGGGTCATGGGCATCCGCAAAATGATCGTGGAACTGCTCCTGGCTAACCATCCCCAGGGGTGCCTCACCTGCGTCCGCGGCACCACATGCGAATTGCAGACCCTGGCGGAAACCTTTGGCATCCGCTCGTCCCCCTTCCGCCGGGAAGCCCTGGATTCCCGGCCCCCGGTGACGGACAGCGGTACGCTGGTACGGGACATGGGCAAGTGCGTCAAATGCGGGCGCTGTGTGGAAGTCTGCCAGGAGGTTCAAACCGTCCGGGCCATCAACACTTCCCACCGGAGTATTCACTACGAGATCCGCGCCCCCTACGGCCAGGCTCTGGCCGAGGGCCCCTGCGTGTACTGCGGCCAGTGCGCCGAGGTCTGCCCGGTGGGTGCGATTTACGAGTACGATCAGAGCGCCGGGGTCTGGGCGGCCCTGCGCAATCCTGAACGGCATGTGGTGGCGCGGATCGTCCCGGCGATACAGCCGGCTCTGGGCGGCGAATTTGGCTTTGAACAGAACATCAGCGCCGGCAAAATAGTTACCGCCCTCAAACGTCTGGGTTTTGATAAAGTCTTTGACGCCGGTTTTTCCATAAACGCCGCGATTACGGAAGAAAATCGCGAACTGCTGGACCGCGTCAAAAACAAGGGTAAACTTCCCATGATTACGGGCTGTTCCCCCGGCTGGATCAATTTTGCCAGGGTTTTTTACCCTGACCTTTTGGACCACCTTTCTACCCGCAGAAGCCCCCAGCAGATGTTCGGGGCCCTGGTTAAAACCCGCTATTCCCAGGCCGCGGGTATAGACCCGTCAACGATAACAACGGTCTCTATCGCGCCCTGCGTCGCCAAAAAGTTTGAGGCCCAGCGGCCCGGTATGGATTCCAGCGGCTTCCGTGACGTGGATTATGTACTGACCGCCAAGGAGCTTGCCCGGATGATCAGGCTTGCGGGCATCGACCTTAACAACCTGCCGGAAACGTCCCAGGACAGCCTTATAGGCGATTCCTCCGGGGCCCTTGTCAACGCCCCAGACAGCGCCGGGGAAGCGGTCCGGCCCGGGGTCCGCGAAGCCCGGGCCAATGAAACCCCTTCCCCGGAGGACCTTGGGGCGCGGGACCAGGGGATCAACGAGACGGAGGTGGACCTTGTGGGAACCAGGGTAAAGGCGCTGGTGGTAAACGGCTTTGCCAATGCCCGTAAGGTGTTGGATTCCATCCGTAAAGGCGGGTGCGACGCCGCCCTGGTGGAAATTATGAGCTGCCCCGGCGGCTGCGCGGGCGGCGGCCAACCCCTCAGCGGCGGCCAGCGCGTTTTTCCCATTTAACGCTTGCGGAAAGGGATAGACAGCCGCGCCCAAGAAGGGGCGGAAACGGAAAAACCCGCGGAACCACCCGTGAAATCCCGGGTAATCGCGTGCTTTTCAGGGTGGTGCAGGCGTATTAACGGTGGGCCCAACCAGCAGGGGGGTTGGTATACGTACTGGGCACGGATATGGGAATTGACCTTATATCCTGTATACCCCATAATGGAAAACATGGAAGTCCCTCTTTTCCTTGCCATCTCTTTGTTGTTCATGCCGCCGATCTTTGCCCAGGACGCCGCGCCCGCGAAAGACATTTCACCCGCGGGAAACATCGCCGCCGTCAAGGACGCCGGCGGCGCGGATGCCGCAGCGTGGATCATCCCCATAGTGGGGGATATAGAACCCTCGATGGTTACCTTTGTCCGCCGGGAAGCCCGCCGGGCTTTGGAGGAGGAGGCAAAGTATATCGTTTTCGAGATCGACACCTTTGGGGGCCGGGTGGATTCGGCTTTGCAGATCACCTCGTTTATCATGTCCCTTAAAAAAGCCAAAACAGTAGCCTGGGTGCGGAACAGCGAGACATCCATGGGGGTAAGCTGGTCCGCGGGGGCGCTGATTGCCCTTTCCTGCCAGGAAATTTACATGGCCCAGGGGACCTCCATGGGGGCCGCCGCCCCGGTAACCCTGGGAATGGACGGAAAAACCGAGGCCACGGGGGAAAAGACCGTGGCGGCGGTGCGTTCCCAAATCGCCGCCCTGGCGGAAAAAAACGGCTACCCCATGGGGATAGCCCTGGCTATGGTGGACTACGATGTGGAGCTTTGGGAAGTTCAGGTGGACGGCGTTCTCCGGGTTTTGACCCTTCAGGAGCTGGAACGGCTGGAAAACATGGACGCCGGTCAGGAGGGAGCGCCCGGGGAAATCCGCCGGGTGGGGATCGTGTCCCCCGAAGGAAAACTCCTTTCCCTTACCGCCGGAGAGGCCTACCGCTACGGCCTTAGCCGGTGTCTGGCCAACGATCGGGAAGAATTGCTTTCCTCCTTGGGGGCCAGGGAAGTCCTGGAGGAAAGCGTCCCCAGCGCCTCGGATTCGGTAATCTCCTTCCTCGTGTCCGGTCCCGTCCAGGGGGTGTTGATCCTTATTGGTCTTATTATGATCTTTCTGGAAATGCAAAGCCCCGGTTTTGGCCTTCCCGGAACGGCGGCGATTGTTTGCTTTGTCCTGGTCTTTGGCGCCAGTTTTCTCCTGGGCCGGGTAGGTTCCCTGGAGATCATCCTTTTTATGCTGGGCCTGGGCCTTTTGGCGGTGGAGATCTTCCTTATCCCCGGATTCGGTTTTATCGGGATTTCCGGTATTGCGTTGATCGCCTTTTCTCTGATACTTTCAATGCAGGACTTTATTATTCCCCGGTTTGACTGGGAGTGGCGGCTTATGGGCCGCAACGCTATGGTGGTGTCCGTGGGACTCCTGGCGGCGATTACAGGAATCGCCGTCATCGCCCTGCTGGGCCCCAAAACAAAGATGTTCGACCGGCTGACGCTGAAAACCCAGATAGATCAAACCGCCAGCGAGGGCGGCGGCTGGCGGGAAGACGGCGGGGTTGAGTCGGACTACAAGCGCCTTTTGGGGAGAACCGGACGGGCGGTAACGGTACTTCGCCCCGTTGGTAAGGCGGAAATTGAGGGGGAAACCTTTCAGGTTGAGGCCGATGGTTCTTTTGTGAATCCCGGCGGGGAAGTTAAGGTAGTGAAAGTTCACGGAAATACTATAAATGTAAGGAGTGTATGATGGGCGGTATTGCTGTTTTGGTGGGAATTGTTGTTGCCGGGCTTATTGCCCTGGGCTTTTTGATGCTTTTTTTCCGGTTTTTTGGCCTCTGGTTCCGGGCCTTGCTTTCCGGCGCGCATGTAGGATTGGGCCGGCTTGTGGGGATGTGGCTGCGGCATGTGGACCCCGGGGTAATCGTCGATTCCCGGATCATGCTGACCAAGGCGGGGATCGAGGTTTCCTCGGACCTGCTGGAAACCCACTTTTTAGCCAGGGGACACGTGACGAATGTGAGCCTGGCTCTGGTGGCGGCCAACAAAGCCAACATACCCCTCCCTTTCCAGCGGGCGGCGGCCATAGATCTGGCGGGCCGGGACGTGCTGGACGCGGTAAAGACCAGCGTCAACCCCAAGGTGATCGACTGCCCTGATACCAGCAAGGGTAAGGTTACCATCGACGCGGTGGCCAAGGATGGCATTCAGCTCCAGGTGAAGGCCCGGGTTACGGTGAGGGCCAATCTGGAACGGCTTGTGGGGGGCGCCACGGAAGAGACGATCATCGCCCGTGTGGGTGAGGGGATTGTTACCACCATCGGCTCCTCGGAAAGTTACAAGACGGTGATGGAAAACCCAGACCTTATTTCCAAGCGGGTACTGGAAAAAGGCCTGGATGCCGGGACGGCCTTCGAGATCCTCTCTATCGACATTGCCGACATAGACGTGGGGGCCAATGTGGGGGCCAAGCTTCAGGCGGACCAGGCGGAGGCGGATAAGCGCCGCTTCCAGGCGGAGGCGGAAAAACGCCGGGCTGCCGCTCAAGCCCAGGAACAAGAAATGATCGCCCTGGTTCAGGAAAACCGGGCCAAGGTAGTGCTGGCGGAGGCTCAAATACCTCTGGCTATCGCCGATGCCTTCAAGAACGGCCATTTGGGGGTCATGGACTACTACCGGCTTAAGAACATTCAGGCTGATACGGATATGCGGTCTTCTATCGGCGGTCATAAGTAAGCGGGCTTTCCCGGGGCGGATGGAAGACGGGGGCGTTTATGGACGAAGTGTTTGACAATATCTTTTATTTTATCCCCGTCGCTTTTATCATAGCGGTCCGCCTTATTGGGTCCCGGAACAGCAAAGAACGGCAAAAGAAGCCTCCCGCTCCTCCTCCCGCGGCCGCTCCCAGGCCCGCGCCTGTTCCCCACTGGGAAGAGGCGCGGGGACCGGAGGTAAAACCGGCGGCGGAAAAAAGACCCGTCCCTAAATCGCCGCCGGTTAAGCTCGCCGCAAAGGCCAGGGGTTCCGCCCCGCAAAAACGGGGCAGCGGCCCCCTTTCCTCCAGAACGGTTTTAACATCCAACCTTGACGCGGAATCCCTTTCCCCGCCTGGAGCCGGCTTTGCCCCGCAGGCCGCCGTGGAAACCGTTCCGGCCTCCGCCAGGACCATAGACCCGGACAGCCTTTTATCCCCCGGCCTCTCACCGTTGCAGCGGGTCTTCATGTGGACGGAAATCCTGGGGCCGCCCCGGGCTGACGTCCCCTTTACCGCCCTGGACAACGCCCGCGGATAACCGCTCCACAATCTGGTCAAATCCCGTGATGTTTATCTGTTCCCGCAGCCAGGAAACAAGATCGGCGCTGGATTCATAGCGGAAGCCTTCCAGCTGTTCCATGATCCGGTCCACCTCATCCACATCAAAGGCCTTACAGGCTTCGGCCAACGCCGCAAGCAGCGCCGGGTCCGGGGCGGTTTTTGCCGGTTTGGGGTTTTCCTGTTCTTTCCGTTCAAGGAAAGAAGACAGGGCCGCCACAAGCTTATCCATCTCTTCAATAAAGCCCTTGTTTTCTTTGCCGATAAACTCAATGCCGCCGTCCCGGGCGGCAAACTCCAGGGCCTCCGCCTTTGAACCCAGGGCTTCCGCTCCTATGCCGCGGCTGGAACTTTTAATTCCATGGACAATCACCCGGTAATCGTTCAGTTTTTCCCCGGTGAAGTCCCGTATCTTATCCAGCATGGAGGGAGTGTTCCGGGCGTAGGATACCAGGACATCCCGGTAGCTTTCCAGATCGCCGCCAAAGCGTTCCAGCCCCTTGACGGCGTTAACCTCCGCTATATCCCAGCCGGCAAGAAAATCGCCGCCGATCTTGGCCCCCCCCCCATCGCCGCTTTCCCCGGTTTCTTCCAAGTTTATCCCCTGGGCGGCCAGTTCCTTTTCCAGGGCCTTATCCCTTATCCAGCGGTTAATCGCGGCGTCCAGGGCGATAATGTCAATGGGTTTGGACAAGAAGGCCTGAAATCCCTTGGAAAGAAACATTTCCTCGTTCCCCAGGATAGCGTTGGCCGTTAGGGCGATGATGGGAATGTTCCTGGCGTAGTCCGTGCCAATCTCTTCCCGGATAATCCGCACCGCCTCGATGCCATCCATTTCGGGCATCATGTGGTCCATAAAAATGGCGCTGTACCTGACCTTTTCTTCCCGAATTTGCGTAATGGCCTCGATGCCGGAAGTAACGCAGTCCACCCGCATACCGTAGGGTTTAAGGAGACCCTTGGCCACGTCCAGATTGATTGTTACGTCATCCACCACCAGGACCCTGGCGTAGGGGAGCCGGACCCGCAGGAGCTTGGCGCTCCGGTCCCGCTTATGATCGGAATACTGGAAGTTCTGAAGCTTCTCCGCCACCTCCCGGCCTATGGGAATATCGTTGACAAAATCCTGGCGGATTCTCAGGGTAAAGACCGTACCCTTTCCGTATTCACTTTCCACAGTAATATCGCCGTCCATCATCTTCGCCATTTTTTGGGTTATCGCCAAGCCAAGACCGGTTCCTTCAATTTCGCGGTTACTTTTGGTATCCACCTGGTTGTAGTCGGAAAAAAGTTTCCACATATCCTCTTTCCTGATGCCTATGCCCGTGTCTTTGATGATAGAGGTAAGCCAGACGCTGTTTCCCTCCCTCCGGCAGGAAACCGTCCAGTCCACCCGGCCTTCTTTGGTGTACTTAAAGGCGTTGCTTAACAGGTTGTTAAACATTTGCTTGATCCGTAAATCGTCGCCCCGGAGGACGCTGGGCAGGGTTTCGTCAATGTGAAGCTGAAAACTGATTGGCTTGGAACCTATGCGCACGCTGTTAAGGGTAACCGTGTCGTTAAGAAGGCTGGGCGTATCGTATTCCACGGGGATAATCTCAAATTTACCCGACTCAATTTTGGACAGATCCAGAATATCGTTGATGAGCCCCAGAAGCGTAACCCCGGAATTGTAGATTTTGGTTAGGTTATCGTGGTCCTCGTTTTTAAGCTGGCCCGAACTAAGGGTTAATTCCGCCAGGCCAATGACCGCGTTCAGGGGGGTACGCATTTCGTGGCTCATGTTGGCGAGGAACCGGCTTTTTGCCTCGGTGCCGGTTACCGCCTCTTCGTGGGCCCGGATCATGTCTTTCTCCATTTCGTTCCGTTCCAGGGCGTTTACCATGAGGAGGGCGCCGGAACCCATGATCCCCTCTTCGTCGATACTGAACACCCGCCCTTTCTGACAGTCATCAAAGCTTACAAACCCCCAAAACTGGCCCTGGATAAACAGGGGAACGATCAAGATGGCCAGAATATCATGGGAGTAAAGCAGTTTCCGTTCCTCACTGGAGAAATCCGCGGCCGGGCTGTTGACACACTGACGGGCGGAAAGTTTCGCGTACCAGCTGGGGGCCTCCCGGTCGTAAGAAAAATGTATCCTGGAAAGTCCCAGCCCCGGAGGGGCGTCCCGGATCCATTCATGGATCAGGGTGGCGCTGGTTCCGGTTTCCCCGGCGACGTTCTGAAAGATCCGCATCCGGTCCACGTTGATGCTTTGGGCCATCATGCCCATGCAATTATGAAGGTCCTCCTCAAAACGGGCGGAATTGGTTCGCAGCAAAATTTCCGCGGTTTGGTTGATGGTGTGAAGCAGTACTTCCTGGTGTTCCATCTGAACCATCATGCCGCTGATCGTCTTGTAGGGCTTTTCCAAAAACGCGGAAACACCAATGGCGGCGATTACACAGAGGCCCAGGCATATCAGCCCCACAAGCATAAACCCGGCGCGGGAACTCTGGAGGGGGCTTTCGTTCACCGGCGCTATCACCCCCAGAGACCAGCCCGACTTGGATCCGGTAATGGGTCTGTAGGCGCAAAACCGGTCAATCCCATCCACGGAAAAAATACCGATGCCCGTTTCTTTTTGTATCATCCTGTTTACCACACTGGCAATACTCTGATACTGGGGTTCGGTTTTTGCCATCACGATAAAGTTGTACCGGCCTTCTACCCATTCCCGGCGGGGATTGGCCAGCACATAACCGTCGGGATCGTCAACAAAAATATGACCCGTTTGCCATATGGTAAGCCCCTCCAAAACCTGGGAAAAGTACAAGCCGTCCACGGTGGCCGCCAAAACCCGGTTCCCTCCCATGGGAACACAGACATGGAAGACAAGCTGGCCGCTGGACGGATCAATCCGGGAGGTGGAGATAACGGACTCCCCCGCCAGGGCGCTTTGGATGTATTGGCTGTTAAAAAAACTGGGGTGAACCGGCGGTTTTCCGGCGGAATTGGCGGTCCAGCCGCCGGGAATGGCCTCAAGAACCGTCAGAGCCAGAATGCCGGGATAAATTTCCACCTGTTCGTTCAGGGCTTTTTTAAGATTTTCCCGGGACGCCTCCACTATATACCGGGAGGCGGTACTTGTATTGGCTTTGAGCAGGCTGATTTCGGAACTGATAAGCCTGTCCGCTATATCGGCTACGGCGAAGAGGTCCTTTTTTACGGTTATCAAAAGACTGCGCTGGATAAATTCCAGCCCCGCGCCAATTCCAATTATAATGATAACCACGGAGGTTAAAACAATGGCCAGTATGCTCCTAACGCGGATTGACATGATCCAGCCCCCTGTCTTTTGATGATCTACGATAGCAGTATATCCTTTTTATTTCGCAAGGATAAGGGGGCGTGGAACATGTTGCGCCAAACCGGCAGTTTTTTGGCCCTCAGAAGGTTTTACGCGCCGGCCCCTGCGGCGGATCGGTCCTTTTCTCCCTTTCAAGAAACCGCGCCAGCCCCGCCATAAAATAATCCATGTAGTCCAAAAAGGCCTTGTTCCTCCGCTTTACGAAGTCCAAATCACCCCGCAGTGCGGCGTGTTCCAGCTCCTCCGCCCGCCGGGCCGTTTCCAGGGCCAGAATACCGTAACTGGACACCTTAATACCGTGGGCGGTAATGGCATAGGCTTCCAGGGGATTTTCCTCCGGCATGTCCATGTCACCCGCATCCCGAACGCGGTATTCCGCCCGGATTTCCTCCGCGGCAAGGAGCTGAAATTCCAGGTCCCTGAGCAAAAGGGAAATCCGGCGGATATAGCTGGTTATCAGCTCAGCGCAACCCGGTATGGGAACCTTAAAAAAACGGCTAAAAACGGAGCCCGGCGCGGGGTGGCGGGCCCGTCGTTTCCGTATCCAACCCTGACGGCTGTAAACCAGAAAGGTACTGCCGTCGCCGTTAAAACTGCCCATGGTAGTATTTCCCGGGTAATGCGGGATTGTTTTCCGGACAGGCATCATATTCCTCCAAAACTTTAAAAAATGTTTTGTTTGTACTACCAATATTGTCCAAAGAAAAAAAACGAAAAACACCAAAAAGGGTGAAAATAAACAAAAAACGGCGGGAAATGTTGGCCTGGACGTTATACGTCGACCCCCAGGATGTTCTTTAACGCGTAGCCCACCCCAAAGGAAAGGGCGGCAACCCCCAGGCTGATAAGGGACATCTCCATAAAACGCCTGAGGAACCGCAAATCCTTGGCGGTGGAAAGATAATAGTTAAATACAAAGATGATTAACAGCGCTATAGACAGGGTAATTGCCAGGGCTTGAAAATGGCTGCTTAAAAACAGGAAGGGCAGGATAAGGAGTATCACGGTAATCAGGTAGGCTCCCCCGGTGTAGAGGGCCGATTTGGCCGCCCTGGGGTTTCCCTCGGCCTTGCTGGAAAGGTAATCAGAGGCGGCCATGGAAAAGGCGGCGGAAATTCCCGTTACCAGGCCCGCTAAACTTATCATCTTGGTTTCTCCCAAGGCCAGGGTAAAACCCGCCAGCGCCCCGGTCAGCTCCACCAGGGCGTCGTTAAGGCCCAGGACGATGGAACCCACATACTGGAGCAGCTCCTCGTCAAGCATGTTAAGGATCTTTTGCTCGTGGGCTTCCTCGTCCAGCTGTATCTGTCTTGCCTCCGGGAAATACGCCAGAAGTTTTTCGTAAGCCTTCTGGGCAACCCCCTCGTTTTTTTCCATCCGTTTAAGCGTAAAGGTAAGGCCGAAGATCCGGGCCATTAGGATAACGCGGAAGGCCTTAAAGTTATTGGGCTTGAGTTCCACCCCGGTTTTACTCTCCCAGTACCTGGAATGGATCAGCTCTTCATCCCCCACGATTTTTAATACCTCGGCGTTACGCGGATTTCGGCACAGCCCCGATAATCTGGTGTATACCACCCACTCGGTTATTTCGTTACGTTGAACCGCCAGGGCCGCCCGGGCGATCTTTTCATCGGCAATTAAAGTTTTAGTCATGTATCTATAGTACTACAGCAAAACCTCCGCGTCCAGTTCGCAGGCGGTACAGGGTACGCCCACTCCCCAGTTTTCCAGCACCTCCGGATGGATTTCCCCAAAAACGCCGATGGCCCGGCCCTGGTAAAGGATCGCCGCCGCCCGGCCGGGGATAAAACGGCTGTCAACGGATTCCTCCACGGCGTACTCCCGGGAAAGGTAGTAAAACAGGGTCTGCAGTTCCGCGGCGATGGTGTTAAAATTTGTTTCCGTCCCGGCGTGGAGGAAACCCAGGTATTGCCTGGTGGCGGAACCGTAATTTTCGGTATTGTCCAGGTACGCCACCTTTCCCACCTCAAAGATCCGGTGGGGGTAAACGGCGTGGCCCGAAATGGACTCACTCTGCAGGAGCGATGCCAGAACGCTGTCCCGGACGTACTCGTAGTTTTCCGTCATGGGGTTGGCGATACGGATAATCCGGTTTCCCGCTTTTTCCAGGCTGCCGGCGGGATACATCTTTTCCACCAGATCTTTCCAGGAACCCAGATAGTTGTAGATCATCTCCTGGTAACCCAGGCCCGTCATGGTTTCTTTAATCCGGCGGCTGAACACCGTTACCGGACTAAGCCGGCCCACGGTAAAGTCCCGGGGCCGTTCGGGAGTAAACGTATTGAGTCCCCGGCCCATCATAACATCTTCCATCACATCCGCGGCGTGAAGAAAATCGTTCCGGTACTCCGGCGGCCAGGCCCTAACGCCGGGAACCGCCCCTCCCGAAGCGCCCCGCTCCACATCTTCGGCCCGCTCCGCATGAACGCCCATGCGGGCCAGAGCCCGCGTACAATCGGCGGCGCTCACCGCCTGGCCCAGATACTTTTTGATCCGGGCCAGAGAACAGAACACCGGCTCCTGGAAATAATAGGGGGTAACGCAGGTTTTGCCAAAGGGAGTATCGTACTCGTACTCCACCTCCACCGGCTCAATCGAAAAGCCATTGTCCGCCAAATCGCAGGCCACAATAGAAGCGGCCAGGGTAACCGAGACCTGATCCGTACCGGTAAGTTCCACAAAAAGGTCCCTGTCCCCCACCTGAACCGCCCCCATGCCGGCGGAATTGATGATCGGCGGGTAGGAAAGTATCCCCCCCTGGGAATCGGTTAAAAGGGGGTGGATGGGCTCGTGTTCCTGGATAAAAGCGTATTCCCTGCCTTTAGGGTGCTGTTTAAGGATCTCCCGGAGGGTCAGGGGCGTATCCCACTGGAGGGGCACAAAGGACACACTGTCCGGGTCCACCCCTTTGTAGATAATGGGCCAGTTGATCGTGGAGGTACGGTAGAGCCCCATGGAGATGGTCCGGCGTTTACGGCCAAAATTCCAGGCCAGCTTTTCCTGGGTTTGGATCATGTCCCGAAGCATGGGGTCGCTGATCGCCCTGCCCGAAGCGATAAACCCCGCCAGATAGGGCCGCACCCGTTGGACGGTTTTTTCCACCAGCACCTTGCGCCGGACAGACGGGCCGCCGGGGACAGCGCCGGAACGGCGGGGACCGCCGCTAAAAAAGGGATATTCGGGAATAGCGCCGCCCCGGTAAATCCGCAGCTGCCGGGCGCAGCCCGCCGTGCCCCACAGGTCGGGCCGGTTGGTGTCGTTCAGCTCGATTTTAAGAACCCGCTCCTCCGGGGGCAGCGACCTGTCGCTCCCTTCGTCCAGTTCCGCCTTGGCGCGGGTAAGGGCCTCCTCAAGTTCCCCGGCGGAAGGAGGGGCCTCCCATCCGGCCAGGGTGAAAAAGACGGATTCGTTTACTTCAATTTTGGGCATATATCAGCCGCCTCCCCGCGGCGTATAAAGGCTTTTCCCCGCGGGCACCGGCGTTCCCGCGAAGAAAAGGTTGTCCGGAAACCGGCGTTCCCCGGTAGTTCCACTATACCGCAAAAAAGGAACTTTGTTCAAGACTCCCCCGCGGGGTAACATGGACGCCAAATACACCAGTACCATTTTGATAGCGCCGGATTCTGGCGCGGCGCGAAATGGGCGTTTATATCGCGGGACCTAACGAAACAATTCACCTCCTGAAATTCATCGATAACAACGTATACGTTACAATTTGCTTGACGGGAAAAGTTTTGTAGAGAAATATTTTTTGGCGCGGATCATGTAAGCGATACAGGACAATGAGGCCGGCAAGGATGGTGAATGATATTATCACGGGTATAAATTAGCGGCGGTTCGCGTTCGCCGCGGAAAAAGGAAACGCCTTGTGCGCCTGGGGCGTTTCAAGATATACTAAGGCCAATGCTCAAGATTGCGATATGCGATGATGATAGGGCGATAGGCCCTTGTCTTGCGGGGATACTGCGGCGGAACGCCGGCCTCCTGCCTGAACCGTTTCATATCCACCTTTTTACCGCGGGGAAGGCGCTGGTGGCGTCCCTTCCTTTTGACATCATTTTTCTTGACATTGAACTGGGGGACATCACCGGAATCCACGCGGGGGAGGAAATCAGAAAGCGGAATGAAAACGCGGTTTTGGTGTTTGTGTCCGCCCATGAATCGTACTGCAAGGAATTGTTCCGCCTCGACACCACCGCTTTTTTGGGCAAGCCCATCGACGAACAGCAGGTGCGGGAACTGATCTCCCGGATAGCTAAAAAACTGTACGCCCCGGCAAAGATTTTTACCTACCGGGTAAAGGACACGGTCCACCGCGTTCCGCTGGCGGATATTCTTTTCTTTGAGACCGACGCCCGCCAGATCAAGCTGGTTACCCGGGAAAAACAGGACGCGTTTTACGGAAAGCTTGACGAGGTGGAGACGGGGCTTAAAGAGCGGTTTAAGCGATCAAGTTTCGCGCGAATACATCACTCCTTTCTGGTGAACCTGGAACATGTGGAGCATTTTGAACACAACACTCTGATTCTGGACGGCGGGCATATTCTGCCCATTGCCCAGCGCAAACAAAGGGAAATCCGCCGGTTCATAATGGAATACTTTAGCGACGGCGCGTGTCAAAAATGACAGAGTTGTTGTAAAAAACGATAGAAAAAACCGTTCCCTTTTTTTTGAAACCGCGGAAAAATAAAACCAACTTTCCTCATAGAGGAAATATACTTAAAAACCTAACCCCGTTTTACCGGCGGTTAGTAGGAGAAAACAATGAAAAGAATCATCACAATGATGACGGCGCTGGTACTCTCCGCGGCGATACCCTTTGCCGCGGCGGCCCAGGGCATTGGGCTGCCGAAGGCCCCCGATCTGGGCAAGGAAGCGTCCGCGAAAGCCTCGGGCGCCCAGGCGGACGCCAAGGCCGCGCTGGAGGCCAAGAAGGCCGAGGCCAAAGCCGCCGCGGAAGCCAAGAAGCAGGAAGCTCAGGCGGCGGCGGAAGCAAAGAAAGCCGAAGCCCTGGCTAAGGCCGAAGAAAAGAAAGCGGAGGCCCTGGCAAAGGCTGAAGCGAAGAAGGCGGAACTTCAGGCCAAACTCGACCTCAAGGCGCAGGCCAAGGAATTGGCTGAACAGAAGAAGGCCGAGGCCAAGGCGGCGGCGGAAGCAAAGAAAGCGGAGGCTCTGGCTAAGGCCGAGGCCAAGAAGGCGGAAGCCAAAGCCGCCGCGGAAGCCCGGCTTGCGGAAACTAAGGCCAAGGCCGCCGCGGGGGCCCCCAAGGCTCCCGCTTTGCCTGGAATCAAATAACGAGGCTTCTCTATTCCGGACGTTCTTCCACGGGGTCGCGGTTCCTTTTCCGGACTCCGCGGAACGCCCGGTTTTTGATTCCCGTATGTTTGTATGAGGTATGCTTTGATTGTTTTGATATTTTATTGTAAGTGGCGGCGATTATTGACCGGGCTCGTCCTGGTATGGCTTGCTCCGGTCCTGGCAGCCTGTACCGGGACGGCCGCCTCCCCGGCGGTGGAGCCGGTAAGCGGCGCGGAGGCCGCCGCGGACGTTTTCCTGACGGCGGCGGGTACAGGGCTTTGAAACCGGGAAACCGGCGGCGCCCCGCGGATCTCCGGGTACTCAGAGCCGGGGCGCGCGCCGGCCCTGCCGGAACGGATGGACAGCAAAACCATTTCCCCCATCGGCCCCCATGTTTTCGAGGGCCGCGGCCTTACTGCCGTAACCGTCCCGAAGGTGTTACCGCCATTCACGGCTATGCATTGCGGGATATTCCGCTTTATAAAAGATAAAAATAGTGTTATACTCTTTTAGGTAAGAGAGAACATGGACAAATAACTATTCTAGGAGGCTATGTTATGAGAAAAATTTTTACGCGCATGATGGCCGTAGTGCCGGTTCTTCTGGTTCTTGCTTGTGGATCAGCCCCGGCTCCGGCCCCAGCTCCCGCCCCGGCGGCCCCGGCGCTGTCTAACGGGACAATCATCCTTGATGGAGCGACGGCTTACACGGTTGTCAAGGGCGACACCCTGTCCAGGATCGCCGCCCGGACCTATGGGGGATCCAACATGTACTACTTTCCCCTGATTTCCCTGGCTAATCCGGAGGTTGTCCGGGACCCCGATGTACTCGCGGTGGGAACCCGGCTTACCGTCCCCAATCTTCAGCGAAACCTGAACGATGCCGGCGCGGTATCGGCGCTTCGGGAGGGGATGATCGCCGCCGCCGCTCTCTATGAAAGGCGGAACCAGCCCAAATCCGCGGCAAACCTGCGGAACCTGGCCCGCAAACTCCCCGAATAGGAGTGAGACGCCGGGCGGTGGAAAACGCGGGCCGCGGGGGGCGGCGATGATCGACCCGCGGCCAAACTGGTTCTTGGAAAGCGTCCGCGGGCTCGTAACCATTGCCGGATGGGGGGTACTCTTTTACAAACTCCACCGTCCGCCTACAAAGGTACGCCGCGTCGCCATGTTGGTAAGTTTTCCGGCATTCTATGTTCTGTGGCGGTACTTTGTCTATAACGATTTCACTTTTGTGGAAATGTACCCGCCGGTTTTCTACTCCTTCTCCTGGGCTCTGGGCATTCTCTTTTTCGCTCTGCTTACCGGCGGCGGACGCTCCTCCCTTTTTACCGCCATCTACTACATCGTCTCGGAACAGATCGTTGACGTTACCCGTATGTGCGCCGTCGGCTGGATTCGGGGCGGGTGGTTCGAGCCCTTTTCATTGGAACGGTATGCGCAGGCTATCCTGCACTACCTTTTTATACTGGGCTGGACGGTCTGGTTTTACCGGATTATGAAGGAACAGCGGCGAAATCTGCCGCCCCGCGTCTGGGTTATCAACCTTGTCCCGCCGGTGGCGGTGTTTTTTCTGCTCACCCTGTTTGATCAAATCGCCACGCCGCTTCTGGAGGAACAGGGGATCAACATCTATGGTATCGGAATGTTCACGGGGATCATTTTCTTTCTTTCGCACCACTACAGTTTTTATCTTTACCTCCAGCAGATAAACGGATTCGACCTGACCATACAGGCTCAAAGCCTGCAATCCCGGCTTGACGCGCAGGCTCGTCAAAACCGGCTCATCGAGGAATCGCAAAAGCACGCCGCCGAAATCCGGCACGAGATGAAAAATCTGCTCTTCGCGCTGCAAATAGAACTGGAACGGGAAAACTACCAGGGAACGCGGACGCGGGTCGCCAGCCTTTTGGGCGATTTAAAACAATATGAACAGAAGTCTTACACCGGAATACCGGTAATCGACGCGATGATTTCCTGGAAAAGGGAAAAACTGCGGGAGGCCGGATCGGATCTTTCGGTTCAGGCGGAATTATCGGACATTCCCGGCACACTGGCCAACGACATTACCTCCACGCTGGCGATTGTGCTGGACAACGCCGCGGATGCCGTCGTTCCGGCGGGGGGCGCGGAAGAGCAGCCGGCCGCCGGAACGGGCTGCCCGCTGGTACGTCTGATCATACGGCGGTGGAAAAACCTGATCTTCATTAAGGCGGTCAACCCGTTCACCCGGCCCCTTAAATACCAGGATGGAGAACTGCAAAGCACCAAGGATGAAACAGGCCATGGCCTGGGGCTTTCCGCGCTGCGCCGCATTATCGAACGGTACTCCGGCGAGATACACGTTTCCGGCCAGGAAGGCGTTTTCTCTTTGGATCTTATGTTGATGATCCTGCCCGATTCCCCCTCCGCGCGCACGGAGGAAAAACGCGCACATTAAACATTCCGGCGCGGGGAAAAAGCGAAATCGCGGCGGCGCCGTACCTGGCGCCGGCGCCAGGGCCGCCCGCCGCGGGCGGACAGCCCCGCCCCGGTTCCGGGCTCACTCCTCCAGCAATAGCAGTGTCTTGGGGTCCAGCTTAAGGGCCAGGTGTTCCAGATTCGCCGACCCCCGGTCTTTACGGGCGGAAAAAGCGATGTGATCCCCCTGGGGCTCCAGGACAACCACCACGTCAATCAGGTCCGCGAAATCTTTAATAACCAGGGGCATACCCTGTTTACTGTAGGATTCCGGCCCCTTGACGTTGCAGGAATACCAGAAGGATACCCCCAGTTCCCCCGCCCCCGCCTTAACCGCCTCCATCCGTTCCCGGCTGGCCTTGTCAAAGTCAAACCCGTCCACAATAATTGAGTCCGCGCCAAATCCCCCTTCCACAATCAGGGCCTTCAGGCTCTTAACAATCTGCTGGCCCGTTACCCCGTCCTGGCTGAAATTCAGCAGCACCCGGTTCTTAACCAGCTCGTTCTTGATCTCCCCCGGCTGAACCAGATTTTTCTTTTTGGTAAACTCCTCAAAGATGTCCTCGTACCAGGCCAGCACATAGTCCGTGTGCTGGGAAAAGGAAACGTGGATCACCTTCTTGCCCTGAATCAGTTTGTCCATGGCGATCTGCACCAGCACCGAAGTTTTGCCGATCCCCGAAGGGGAGGCGATAACGCCGATTTCCCCCGCCCCCAGCCCTCCCCGGATCGACTTTTCAAAAACCCGCACCGGACTGCGGGATATTAATTCCGCCTTAATCATGTACCGTATCCTCCATAAAAGAGCCGCTTCCCGGCCCGCTCCGCGCCGGCCCGCTCACCGGGCTTCCCGCTTCTTTTGCTCAAAGGCCTTGATCAGCGCCTCGCTGATACTCTGCGGCACCCGGCCATACTTTTCAAACTCCATGGTGAATTCCGCCTTACCCTGGGTAAGCGACCGAAGCACCGTGGAATAACCAAACATCTCGCTCAAGGGCACCTCCGCCTCCACCCGGGAAAAGGTCCCGTCCTCCGTGGAACTGGCGATAATCCCCCGCCGCTGGTTAATCGAGGCGAAAATGTTTCCCTGAAATTCCGTGGGACCCTCCACGGCGACCTTCATAATCGGTTCCAGAATACAGGGTTTCGCCTTGCCGTAGGCTTCCCGGAACGCGCCGATAGCGGCCGCCTGGAAGGCGATATCCGAAGAATCCACCGGGTGAGACTGGCCGTCGTTGATCACGCAGCGGATATTGACAATGGGAAAACCGATGAGGCTGCCCTTTTTCACCGCCTCCTTAAAGCCCTTGTCGCAGCTCGGCACAAACTCCGTGGGAATCGCCCCGCCCTTGATCATGTCCACAAACTCGTAGTCCCCCTCGGTCCAGGGCTCCATATAGCCGGCCACCCGCCCGTACTGGCCCGCGCCGCCGGTCTGCTTTTTGTGGGTATAGTTGAATTCCGCGCGGGCGGTAATCGCCTCCCGGTACGCCACCTGGGGCATCCCCGTGTCCACCTCGCACTTGTACTCCCGGCGCATCCGTTCAATGTACACCTCCAGGTGAAGCTCCCCCATCCCCTGAACAATCGTCTGGTTGGATTCGGGATCCACAAAGGTTCGAAAGGTGGGATCCTCCTTGGTAAAACGGTTCAGGGCCTTGGCCATCTGGTCGGCGCTCTTCTTGTCCTTGGGGGTAATCGCCAGGCTGATCACCGGCTGGGGCACATACATAGAGGACATGGCGTAGTTAAGCCCCCCGCCGCAGAAGGTGTCCCCGCTGGCGCACTCAATGCCAAAGAGGGCCACAATATCCCCCGGGGAACCCTCGTTAATGTCCTCCATGTTGTCGGAGTGCATCCGCACCAGGCGGCCCACCTTAAACTTTTTCCGGGAACGGGTATTCAGCAGCTCGTCCCCCTTTTTAAGGGAACCCTGGTAGATCCGCACATAGGTAAGCTGGCCGTACTGGCCGTCCTCCAGCTTAAAACCCAGCGCCACCGTGGGACTTTTTTCGTCGCAGGAAAGTTCCCGCTGTTCCTCGTTCTTGTCCAGGTCCAGGGCGCGGTTTTTTACCTCCGTGGGGTTGGGAAGATAGTGGTTCACCCCGTCCAGCAGGGGCTGAATCCCCTTGTTCTTGTACGCCGAACCCACCATGACGGGGACGAATTGTTCCCCCAGGGTACCCTTGCGGATCGCCGCCCGCAGGAGGTCCTCGGGAACCGCCTCCCCGGCCAGGTATTTTTCCGCCAGCTCGTCGCTAAAGAGGGACACCGCGTCAATCAGCTCATCCCGGTATTTTTCCGCGTCGGCCTTCAGGTGGGGGGGAATCTCCGCGTGGCGGATCTCCGTCCCCGCCTCGCCGTCAAAGTACACGGCCTTCATCGTTACCAGGTCCACCACCCCCTCCAGCTTATCCTCCAGCCCAATGGGGATCTGGATCAGCACGGCGTTCAACCCCAGCTTTTCCCGGAGCTGGTTCCGCACTTTAAAAGGATTGGCCCCCGTGCGGTCGCACTTGTTCACAAAGGCGATGCGGGGCACGTGGTAGCGCTTAAGCTGCCGGTCCACGGTGATAGACTGGCTCTGCACCCCCCCCACGGCGCAGAGTACCAGGATAGCCCCGTCCAGCACCCGGAGGCTCCGCTCCACCTCAATCGTAAAGTCCACATGCCCGGGCGTATCGATAAGGTTAACGGTATGATCCCTCCACTCCACCTGGGTAGCGGCGGACTGGATGGTGATTCCCCGCTCCCGCTCAAGCTCCATGTGGTCCATGGTGGCCCCCACCCCGTCCTTACCCCGAACTTCGTGGATGGCGTGAATCTTGTTGCTATAGAACAAAATACGCTCGGAAAGGGTAGTCTTTCCCGAGTCAATGTGAGCGCTTATACCAATGTTGCGCATTTTCGTGATGTCAAAACCCATGAAAAATCAGTCTCCTTACAATCCGTACTATACGGTTCTGTGTGTCCTACTATAGCGAAAAGTCCCAGGAAAGGCAAGGGATCGGCCCGGCCCCTTGACAGATTTTTCTTGCTCCGCCATGATCTTTCTATGGTGAACGCAAACGTTACCTTCCGGGGTCCGGGGCGGATACAGCCGGGAAGGGGATATCCCGGCGGGCGCCCGGCCTGGGCCCTCCGCGCCATCATGCTATTTTCGTAAAATTTTCCCCAGCGTTTTTTCCTTAGCCAATTCATCAATCAATTTATCCAGATAACGAATCTTCCGCATAAGTTTGTCTTCTATTGCTTCCACACGTGCTTCCACACGGCAGCCGCAAATTACGCCGGTGATTTTTGAAACATTGGGATTTATTTCCAGCGCTTCCGCAAAAAATGGTTCAAAATCATTATTCTTTTCGATTTGCTAAGTCATGATTTGTTCCGGCATTTTTACGCCAAAAACATTCGCGTAAAACTCCATCGCCTTCCGGCGCCCCCCTCAACGGGAGCGCCGCCCCCGCAACGCCCCCGGCGCGGTTTCACGGCAAGCTCCGGGCGAAGCCCGGTACGCCCGGAACAAACCCCGGTAAGCTCAAAACGAAGCCCGGCAGGCTTAAAGCATAGACAGGTAAGCTCAGAACAAACCCCGGTAAGCTCAAAACAAACCTCGGTAAGCCCAAAGCATAGACAGGTAAGCTCAAAGCATAGACGGGTATGCTCAAAACAAAGCCCGGTATGCGCCAAGCAAAGCCCGCTCTGTTCCAAGCCCCGTCAGGACTGCGCGCCCCCGCCCCGATGCTTGCGGCTCTTGTCAGGATAGGCGGCCTTCAACTGCTCGTAGACCGCGCGGGCTTCGGGAACATTCCGGGCGGCTTCCGCCTTCACATCGGCGTAAAATTCCAGAGCGGCGTGGGAAGCGTCGCTCCCCGCGGA
>JAIRPD010000039.1 GCA_031257195.1 Treponema sp.
TGGACTTGCCGCCCACCACTACCGCCCCGATGTTGAGGGTGTAGGTTCCCGGCCGGCCCGCCGCCGCCAGAGCGCCCTGTTTGGAAAGCAGGCAGTCACTGTCGTCGGTGGTCAGGCTGATATCCGCCTTATCCAGGTCGGCTATTTCCCCCTCGCCGAAGTCCAGGGTAAGGATTTGATCACCCAGCTGCGTTCCGGGCGAAACCAACACGCCTTGCAGCGTCCGCGTATAGAGCGCGGGCGGCGGTTCATACGCCGGCGGCGTCACCTCCATCTCCATGGGGAAAAACGCCTCGCAGGCGATTAAAACCAGCGCCGGGAACATCGCCACGATCGCCGCCGCCGAACCCGCCGCCACCGCGAAAACCGCGCGTACCCGCGCGAACAGTTGTTTATTCATATCCTTGCCTCCAATTGTCCCAGGTTCCCTGGGTATCACCGGCCAATCCGGCGCCTTTCGTAAGAATTCAACAGAACCCCACAGATCATTATATCACAAAACGCTAAAAAAACAACAACGCCGGGCAATTTTGCTGATTTTTTTTAGCTTTTTTTCTGGCTTGCGGGTAACAGGTGGTGGGCGGGCGGGCGGGAAGGCCGTATTTTCCGCGGTTTTTCCTTGCCGGCGGCGATGGTTTCCTCCGGGGTGGAACCCGGCGCGAAGTTCCCCCGGGGCTTTCCCCCCCAAAAACCGCCCGGTCCCCGCGAATTCGCCGTCCCTCCGTTCCGCGCGGCCCCGTCGCCGGCGGAGGATGTCCGCCCCTACTGGAGCAGCGCCGCCGCCCGGGGGTGGTTCCAGCGGAGGGCTATGTCCACCGCCCGTTCGCCGGCGATGTTTTTCTGGTTTTTATCCGCCCCCAATTCCAAAAGGATGCCGATGGTTTCCACCGCCCCCGTTTTGGCGGCGTAGTGCAGCACCGTGTTCCCCGAGCTGTCCTGGGCGCTGACGGCCTTTCCCGCGAAAACTGCCCGGACCGCGCCGCCCCCTCCCGAAAGAGCGGCCTCGGCGGAACATCTGCCGTCGGCCGCGGGGGAAAACACGTCGGAGCCCGCGTCGGAGAGGAGTTTGACCGTGTCCAGGACGCCCATGTCCAGGGCGAGCCGCAGGGGGGTGCGGCCCTCGGAATCCACCGCGGAAATCCGGCAGCCCCGGCGGAGGATGGTCAGGAGCATTTGCGGGGCGGCCCGCTGTTTTACCGCGATATGGAGGGGGGAAAGCCCCTCGTCATCGGCGATCAGGGTCCGGTCTTTGGTCAACAGGGTGGCGACCATGGCGGGGGAGGTGATCAGGGCGAGCTGGAAGGGGGTAATTCCCTGGGAGTTCCGGGCGTGGATGGAGGCGCCGTTGTTCAAGAGGAGCGTCGCCAGATCGGCGCGCTGGGTGGATACGGCGATGTGCAGGGGGGTGTCCCCGTTGCTGTTCCGGGAAACGGTATCCGCCCCCGCCCCGGCGAGGCGTTCCACCGGCCCGGGGAAGCCCCCCATGACGGCCTCCATGAGGGGGGTGTTTCCCTGGATGTCCCGGGTTTCCATATTGGCCTTTCGCTGGATCAGGGTGATCTCCGCGGAGGGGAGGCCCAGGCGGACCGCCTCGTGGAGGGGCGTCTTGCCCGCCAGGTTCTGGGTGTTTACGTTGATCCCCGCGGAAAGGAGGGGATCGATGGCGTCCAGGGCGTTCCACCGGACGGCGATGTGGAGGGCGCTGTTTCCCAGGGAATCCCTGGCGCCGGCGGAAGCGCCCGCGGCCAGCAGGGCCCGGATCGTTTCCGGGGAATTGGCCTTGGCCGCCATAAAGAGGGGCGTTTCCCCGGTGGCGTTGGCCGCCTCCACGTTGGAGCCCCTGTTGACCAGCAGGGGAACGTGGGCGGCGAGTTTCCATTGGGCGGCGTAGTGGAGGGCCGTATTGCCCATGCCGTCCCGGGCTTCCAGGGTTTTGGCCGTCAGCATCCATTCCCGGATGGGGCCGGGGGAGTGGAAGGCCAGGTAAAAGGGGTTTTCTCCCTTTGAGTTGGGGGCGAAAAGATCCGCCCCCCGGGAGATCAACAGGGTCCCCGCGGCCTCATCGTTGGTTATATTGGCGATGTGGAGGGCGGTGTTTCCTTCCTTGTTTCGGGCGTTTACCGCCGCCTTCATGTCCAGGATGTAGCCCGTTACCGCCGGGGCGGCGCCGCTCCTTACCGCGATATGAAGCGGGGTGTTTCCGGCGCTGTCGCTCTGGTGTACCGCGTTGGCGGTGAGGAGGACGTCGAGGACCGTTTTGTTTTCCGTCAGGGCCTTTTCCAGGGGAGTGGCGCCCCCGTTATCCGCGGAAAAAACGTCCGCCCTGTAGTCCAGCAGCAGGGGGATCAGGTCCCGCCGCTCGGTTTCCACCGCCAGGTACAGGGCGGTTTTTCCCTCTATATTACGGGCCTCCACATCCGCCCCGCCCTTAAGCAGGGTGGCGATAACTTCCCTGGATCTTCCCAGGGTGATCATCACGTGGAGGGGCGTTTCGCCGTGTTCGTCCCGGAGGGACGGATTGGCCCCCCGGCCAAGGAGCAGGGTTATGGCCTTTTCCTGCTGGGCCGGGGGAACCGCCAGGTGGAGGGGGGAATTACCCTTGGCGTCCTGGGCGTTTACGTCCGCCCCCCGGGCGATGAGCAGTTCCATGGCGCTTAATCTGCCGAACCGGGCCGCCTCATGAAGCGCCGAAGCGCCGGAACTGTTTTTTATGTTCACGTCCGCTTTTTTGTCCAGGATAAAGGTTATATACCCCGTATAACCTTCCTGGGCGGCGTAGTGCAGCACCGTATAGCCGTCGGGGAGCCGGATATTGTAGTTGGAACTCCGCGCCGCCGGGGCCAGGTAGAAATAAAAGGGATGGCTCGATTGATCCCCCGCCAGGATGAGTTTTTCCGCCGTTTGGGCGTGGCGTTCCGAAAGGGGGTAGGCGAAGGCGTAATCCAGGGCGGTTTTTCCCTCCCAGTCCCCGTAATTAAGGCTGCTTCCCGCCCTGACGATGGGGTTTACCGCGGCCGCTTCCCCCTCCAGGGCGGCCAGGTGCAGTAGTGTCCTGCCCCGGCTGTCGGCGCTGTTGACGTTGTTTTTGCTCAACACCGCCTCCAGGAATTCCCTGTTTTTAAGGGCCCGGATCGCCGCGGTTTCCCGGGATTGGGAATTCAGCGGGTGGTGAAGGCTGGCGCCCGCCTCGGCGAGGATTTTGGCGGGGGCGGAAAAACCTTTTTCCGCGCATATTCCCAGGGGCGTCCGGCCCGCGGAATCCTCGGCGTCCACCCGGGCGCCCATGGACAGAAGAAAGCGGGTTAGATCCGCGTTGTTTGTTTCCGCCGCCGCGTGGAGGGCGGTTCTTCCCCGCTCGTCCCGCTCATCCACGCCGGTGTCGCCCTTAAAACGGGCCATGGCTTCCGCGGTTTTTCCCTGGGCCACCAGGGTCCAGACCGTCTCTTTTTGGGCGGCGGAACTTTTACAGCCCAGAATCGCCGCCGCCGCCAAACCCGCGATAACCGGAAAAACGCTGTACTTCATGGTGTCTATTATCGGCGTGTTGACAAGCCGGGCTTAGGACTGGTATACTTGTCCCATCCTTGGGGCCTTTTAAGCGGCCCCGGGGGTAGTTCTGGGTAACACGCGGCCTTGGTGGAACTGGTAGACACGCTAGCTTGAGGTGCTAGTGCCGCGAGGCATGGAAGTTCAAGTCTTCTAGGCCGCAGCGTTTTATCCTTACCGGGGTATAAAAAACGGTGATTTTCCGCGCGGGGCGATTCGGGAGGGCGGCTGCCAAAAAGGCCGCCCCGCCTCCGCCTCTTCCCGGGGACAGCAAACCGGTTTTTGACTGACATCAAGGCGGATTTTGTGTATATTAAGCCTATGGGACGATTGTACAAATATCCCTGGCTTATCACGGCCCTCATCGCGGCCGCGACGGTTTTTTTTTCCCTTCAGCTTCCCCGCCTGGAGCTGGACAACAATAACTTCCGTTTTATATCGGAAAACGATCCCGCCCGGCGGGTGTCCGCCTACATCGATGAGACCTTTGGGAGTTCCCTCTTTATCCTGGTGGGGCTGCGGAGAACCTACGGCGACGTGTTCGACGCCCCCTTCCTAAACCGGATCCGGGAATACGAGGAAAGGATCGAGGCCGTCGGGATTGTGGATCCGGTTACGTCCATTGTCAGCGCCGATTACATCACCGGCGACGGGGATTCCATCGTGGTGGAAAAGCTGATCCCCGGGGATTTCGCCGGAACCTCCGGGGAAATCGCCGCCCTCAAAGACCGGATCCTTTCCTGGGACCTGTACCGGCGGGCCCTGGTATCGGATGATTTTTCCGCCACCCAGATCCTTGTCCCCCTGAGCATTTCCGCGGAAGACGCGGGGAAACCCGAGGTGGTGGACAGTTTTATCCAGGTCCGGGATACGGCCCGGGAGATGTTTGACGGCCTCGCGGAGGTGTACGTAACGGGCATCCCGGTGATCAGCGCCGCGATCAACGAGGCCGTCCGGTCGGATCTGCGGCTGCTGGTGCCCCTGGTGATCCTCGTGGTGCTGGCGATCCTCTTCCTTTCCTTCAGGAACCTCGCGGGGGTGATCCTGCCCCTTCTGACGGTGCTGATCGCCGTCGTCTGGTCCATGGGGGCCATGGCCCTCTTTAACGTCAGGCTTTCGGTCATCTCCACGGTGCTGCCGGTGATCCTCGTGGCGGTGGGGAGCGCCTACGGAATCCACGTGATTACCCACTACCAGGAAGACCGCCTTCCGGCGGCGGAGCTGGCCAAAAAGATCATCCGGCCCGTGTTCCTCGCCGCCCTGACTACCTTTGTGGGCTTCCTGTCCTTTTGTTTTACCACGGTGCTTCCCATCCGGGAATTCGGCTATTTCGCCGGTTTCGGCGTCATGGTCTCCTTCGCCGCGGCCATGACCCTGATTCCGGCGCTGCTGCTCATCCGGGGCTCCGGCGAAAGGGCGGCGGTTCCCGTCCCGGCCCCTGCCCGGGGGCCGTCGGACGCCCTGAGCGCCGGAATCGCCCGGTTCTTTACCGCCCTCAGCCTGCGTAAGGGGGCGGTTCTTTGCGCCGCCGTCCTGGCGATCCTGGTTTCCCTGGCGGGGGCCTCCCGGCTTGTCATTGATAATGTCTTTGTGGAGTACTTTAAAAGCGACACGGATATTTATAAGTCCGACGCGTTTATCCGGGAGTACTTTGGGGGTTCCAAGGTGATCAGCGTGGTGGCGGAGGCGGAATCCAGCGAGATCCTCTTAAGTCCCGCCTGCCTTTCCGCCATGGACAACCTTAACCGCTATCTGGAAAGCAAGGTTCCCGAGGCGGGCAAAACCATGGGCTTTACGGACCTGGTCAAACGGATCAACCAGGTTTTTAACGCCGGGGAAAGCCCCCAGGGGATCCCCGCGAAGCGGGCGGTGGACGACGCGGAGCGGGCGGTGGACGCCGGGGAAGAGGCGGAGGAACCGGTCCTTGGCTTTGAGGAACCTCCGCTGGGGGACTTTGGGTTTGGTAACTTTGGGGTGGATGACGCGGAGGAATTCGGGTTTGGCGGCTTTGGGGCCGCCGCTCCCCCGGCGAAAGAGGAAGAACCGCCGGAAAAACGTTACACCCTGGAGGATGTGGCCGCCCTTTTAAGCGCCGCGTCCCGGTCCGGCGCCAGGGCGGATCTAAGCGCCGGGGAGCTGGTGGGGGAACTGAAAAAGCTGCTTAACTATGAGGGGGCCGCCTACTATGAGGTTCCCGCGGACCCCGCCAAGTACGGGAAAACCCGCCCGGAGGAACTGGCCGCCCTGGTGTCCAACTACCTTGTCCTCCTTTCCGGGAACATCGGCTCCTACGCCAACGATCCCCTGGAACCCACCGCGATAAAAACCATAATCCAGCTTCGCACCCTGGGGGAGTCGGACACCAGCCGGGCCCTGGAAGAGATAGAGCGCTTTATCCAGGCCAATTTTCCCGGGGACGTAAAGCTTACCGTGGGGGGCAGCGCCCTGGTGGAAGGCTCCCTGAACCGGCAGGTGGTCCGGTCCCAGCTCATTTCGGTGTTCCTCTCCCTGCTGCTGGTTTTCGCGATAGTCGCCTTCGCGAACCGTTCGGCCGCGGCGGGCCTAATCGGCATCGCCCCCCTGTCCCTTTCGCTGCTGGTGAATTTCGCCGTCATGGGCTTTTTGGGGATCAAGCTCAACCTGGGTACCTCCATGATCGCCAGCCTCGCCGTGGGAATCGGGATCGATTACACGATCCATTACCTGGAGGCCTTTAAGCGGGAAGTGAAAGCCCGGGGCGTTTCCCGGGGGGCCCTGACAAACGAGGAACTCGCGCCCTTCCTGATCCGCACCTTCGCCATTTCGGGGAAGGCGATCATCATCAACGCCGTATCGGTGGGGGCGGGGTTCGTGGTACTGATCTTTTCCCGGTTTAACATGCTGGGGGATTTTGGCCTCTTGATCGCCCTTACCATGGCCGTAAGCGCCCTGGTAAGCCTGACGGTTATTCCCGCCCTGCTTTTAACGTTTAAACCGGCCTTTGTGTTTAAAGATTTGTGAGGAGAATATAGCATGAAACATGTAATGATCTTCGCGCTCTTCGCGGGCGCCGTTTTCAGCCTGCCGGCCCAAACGGACCCGGCGGCCATTGTGCGCCAGTCCCGGAACAGGATCGACGCCGCCACAATTCAAAGCCGTTCCCGGTGGGTAATCAGCGGCCGGGGCGGCTCCACCGCGGAACGGCTGATCGACCAGTACTCCAAGGACGGCGCCGGGGGAGCTTCCCGGACGGTGATCGAATTCCGGGAGCCCGCGGGGGTGGCGGGAACCCGGTTCCTTACCATGGACGGGGGAAGCGGCGGCGGCAGCCAGTGGATCTTCCTTCCCTCCCTGGGAAAGGTCCGGCGTATAGCCGCCTCCGAAGGGTCCGGGGGCTTTATGGGAACGGACTTTTCCTACGACGACATCGCCTCCGCCGACAGGGAGCCGGACCTGGATACCCACAGCCTGCTGCGGGAGGAAAACTACAACGGCAAGGCCTGTTACGTGATCGAGTCCCGGCCCAAAAACAGCGCCTACCAGTATTCCCGGATGGTCCAGTGGATCGACAAATCAACCAGGGTATGCCATAAAATTGAGCTCTACGATAAAAAAGGGACCCAGGTAAAAACCCTGGAGGTCCTGGAGCTGAAGGACGTGCAGGGCAGGCTAAGCCCCGTCAAAACCAGGATGAGTACCCTGGGAACGGGCACCAGCACCACAATTAACGTGGAGATCCTCCGCTATGATCAGCCCATCCCCGAATCGGTGTTTACCCCCGGGTACCTTGAAACAGGAAAAGCCCGGTGAAACGGATCGCGCTGCCGGCCGTTTTAGCCCTGCTCCTGCCCCTGGGGATTTTTTCCCAGGACTTTGGCTTTGGCCCCGCGGAAGTTCCCGGGGGCCCGGCGGAGGGGGAAGCCGCCCGGCGGGGAAACGGGCCGGCGGTAAAGGCGGGGGGCGAGGTTTCGGCGGACCTCAAGGTGTTTCCGGGGGATGTTAACTCCCCCGGGGAAGCCTGGAACCCCCGGTGGGGGGACATTTTTTCCGGCAAGCTGAACATTTCCGCCGCGGGAAAACACGCGGAGGCGGTGATCAATTTGAAAGGGGAACTGGACCCCCATCTTGACACCCCCTTCTTCTTTGACGAGGCCTATATCCGGGCCTACTTGGGCCCCCTGGATGTGGAAGGGGGGCTGCGGAAGCTCACCTGGGGCCGGGCGGACAGCTTTGGCCCCCTGGATGTGGTGAACCCCCTGGACTACACGGACCTAAGCGCCATGGCGGACCCCCGGAGCGTTAAACTTTCCCGGCCCATGATCCACCTGTCCTGGAACATCGGTTCTTTTACCAAACTGGAGGGAGTTTTTGTCCCCTGGTTCAAGGGCCACGCCTACGCCCTGGAAGGCCGCTGGGCGCCGGCGCAGGTAACGGGGCTGCCCGCCGCCGCGGAGGGCTATTTGACAGGCGTCCTTATGGGGCTGGTAGCGGACGGCAGGCTTTCACCGCAGGACGCTCTCGCCATGGGGAACCAGGCGAGGAGGGACATGGCTTCGTACGAGCTTTCCGGGCTGTACCCCAAAACGGACACCCTGGAATACGCCCAGGGGGGCCTGCGGTTTACCACCACCCTTGGCCCCGCCGATCTGGGCGTTCAGTACTACTATGGCCGCCTTCCCCGGCCCTCCATACTCATTGGGGTCGATCCCGCCCTGATCGACGCGGCCGCGAGGAAGGTCAACATAGACAAAATCGCGTCGATTGACTACAACCCCTACCACCATCTGGGCGTGGATTACGCCCAGGTGATCGCGGGCTTTAACCTCCGGGCCGAGGCGGGGGCGAACATCACCGGGGACCTGGCGGGGGACGACGGGAGGGTGTACAACCCCGCCCTGGTATGGTCCCTGGGGTTTGACCGGGACCTGGTTTGGGGAATCAACCTGAACCTCCAGGGGAACGGGAGTATCCGGCTCATGGACCGCCGGATCGGCGGCAGCCCCCTAACCGACACGGAGGCGGGGAAGGGGCTCTCCTCCACCAGGATCACCGGGGTCCTTTCCCGGAAATTCTTCCGGGACGAGGTGGAGTTCAAAACCACCGCCCTGTGGGGGGTAGAGGACCGGGACTTCCTTGTCATCCCCGCCCTGGCCTGGTCGAGGGGCGGCGTAACCCTGGAAATCGCCGGGGGGGTCTTTGGCGGGGACGAGAAGGGGGAGCTGGGCCAGTACCGGAACAACGGCTACCTTAAAACCCGTTTAAGCTACCGGTTTTAACCGGGCCGCGGCCCGCCGGGGGGGCAGAGGGCGGGACGTTCCGGCGGAAGGGGGCTTACCCTCCACAAATAAGGAAGAAAACAGGCCGCCCTCCCGCCCCGGGGCGGGAAAAACAGCGGAAACATAAACCTCCCCGTAAATAAGAATAAAAAAAGTGAAAAAAACGCTTGCGTTATTACAAAAAGGGTATATACTGATAGACATATTTTTACGAACGAATAAAAACG
>JAIRPD010000050.1 GCA_031257195.1 Treponema sp.
ATGGTTACATGGGTCTTCATGATCTCGAATTCCCCGGGGCTGAGTTTGCCGGGCTTGTTCAGGATCAGATCGCTGATCCCTATCTTGCCCACGTCGTGGAGCTGCACCGAGGGCAAAAAGTATTCCAAATCCCAGCTTGCCCGTTCATAGCCGTAAATACCCTCCCGGATCATTTCATCCAGGAGGATTTTGATGTACGTCTGGGTGCGGTTTATGTGCCCGCCGGTTACGTCGTCCCGGAACTCCACCAGGTTCGCTACCGTGCTGAGCACGGCGTTCTGCAGGGCAAAGACTTCCCGTGTCTTTTCCCGGACAATCGCCTCCAGGTTATCGTTCAGATGCTTGAGCTGCCGTTTCCGTATTTCGGAGTACAGGTGGTTTTCTATGCGCTTAAGCAGCAGGGGCGCGGAAAAGGGTTTAAACAAGTAATCAATGGCCCCCAGGCTTAGGCCCTCAAGCTCGCTTCCCTCGTCCGTCCTGCCGGTAAGAAAGATGACGGGAATGTCGGCCCAAAGGGGGTTGGCGTTGATTTTTTTGAGCGTCTCGTAGCCGTTTATGCCGGACATTTCCACATCCAGCAGGATCAGGTCGGGGCGCGCCTTTTCCAGGAGGTCCAGCAGGCTGTTCGCCGACGAAAGGGGGTACGTTTTGTAGGTATCCTTTAAAATGTCCTTTCCCGCGGCAAGATCGGCGGGATTATCGTCCACCAGAAAAATGATTTTCCGTTCGTTTTCTCTTTCCATAGCCGCTCCTGCCTCTTTAAAGAAAGCTTCTATCTCCAGCCGCTCCATCCGCGGATTTAACGCCCCGCCCCTGGGGCGGAGTTATTGATTGAGCATATTGTTACTCATTCCCGCTTATTTTGCAACCTGTTAATTCCGCCGCCAGGGATTCCCATTCGGCGCTTTTTGCCTCCAGTTCCCCGGCAGCCCGGTCCAGCGCCGCCTTAACCGCGGCGGCTTTTTCCCCCAGGCTGTACACTTCGGGTTTGGAAAGCTCTTCTTCCAGCCGGGCTTTTTCCCTCTCCAGGGCTTCTATGGCCGCCAGGGCCTCCTCCTCCCGCCGCTCCAGGCGGCGTATCAGGGCCTGGCGCTCTTTGGTCCGCCGGCGGACTTCGGCGGCGCCCCCGCCGGGCGCGGGGCCTCCAGGGGCGGGCCCGGGATGAGCGGCGGAGGTGGATCCCGCGGCGTCTCCGTCGGCCCGGATGTTTCCCTGGACGCCCCCGCTTTCCCGGTTTAACCGTTCCCCATAGTAACCGTAGCCGCCATAAAAAAGCCGCGCCGCGGAGGGGCCCGACTCCGGGGGCCGCAGTTCCAGGGTTTTGGTGGAAAGGGCCTCCATAAAGGCCCGGTCGTGGGATACAAAGATCACCGCGCCGGTAAACTGGAGCAGGGCGTCCAGGAGGATATCCTTGGAGTGAAGGTCCAGATGATTGGTGGGTTCGTCCAGGATAAGGAGGTTGACGGGCCTCAGGAGAAGCCGCAGCAGGGCCAGGCGGCTCTTTTCGCCCCCGGAAAGGACCGAAAGGCTTTTGTACACATCGTCGCCCCGGAACAAAAAGGCCCCCAGCATATCCCGCAGCCGAGGAACCAGGGCCGTGGGGGCCTCGGCCTCAAGAAACTCCAGGACCGGAACGTCCCCCGTCAGGACCTCCGCGTTATCCTGGGAAAAGTAGCCCGCCCGTACGCCCACCCCGTAGCTCACCGTCCCCTCGTGGTCGGGATCGGCTTCGGCGGTCCCGGCGCCGCCGGAGGCGATGACCCGCAGCAGGGTACTTTTGCCCGCCCCGTTCCGGCCCACCACCACCAGCTTTTCCCCCGCTTCCACCGTCAGGTCCAGGCCGGCCAGGACCCGCCTTTCCCCGTAACGCTTGCCTACGCCGGTCAGGGTCAGGACTATGCGGCCCGAATGGGGGGGCGGGGGAAAGGTAAGGGCGATTTTTTTAAGGGATTCGGGAATCTCTATCCGCTCCATCTTTTCCAGTCTTTTGATCCGTTCCTGGACCATGGCGGCCTTGGACGCCTTGTAGCGGAACCGCCGGATCAGGGCCTCGGTTTTCTCAATTTCTTCCCGTTGTTCGGCGTAGCGCTTTAAAAGGCTTTCCAGTTCCGCCCGCCGGGTTTTTTCGTAGGCGCTGTAGTTGCCGGCCCAGCGTTTCAAGGTTCCCTGAAAAATCTCGTAGACCTCGTTTACGCAAACATCAAGAAAGTACCGGTCATGGGACACCAGCAGGTAGCCCCCGGAAAAGTCCCTGAGCCATTCTTCCAGCCATGTCCGGGCCTCAATATCCAGGTAGTTGGTAGGCTCGTCCAGGAGCATGATGTCGGGGTTTTCCAGCAGCGCCTTGGCCAGGGCGATCCTCATCTGCCAGCCGCCGGAAAACTCGCCGCACTCCCGGTCCAGGTCCGCCCGGGAAAAGCCCAGGCCCCCCAGGACCTGGGTTATCCTTTCCTCCCGCCGGTAGTACCCCGAATCTTCCACGGCCTGCTGGAGGCCATGGTATTCCTCCAGCATAGCCCTCGCGGCCCCATCGTCCTTAACGGTCCGTTCCAGCCGTTCCCCCAGGGTTTCCATGGAAAGAAGGAGGGCGCGGATACTTTGATAGGCCGTTTCCGCCTCTTCCCGCAGGGTCCGCCCCCTAAAGACCTGCCCCGACTGGGGAAGGTAGAATACCCGGCAATTCTTGTCCGCGGAGCGGTCCCCCGAATCCGGGGAGGCGATCCCGGCGATGATCTTCATCAGGGTGGACTTGCCCGAACCGTTCACCCCCGCCAGGGCGGCCCGGGAAGAAGGTGTTTTAAGGCCCGAGGAAGAAGTTCCCCCGGAAAAGAGGGCGAGGCTGACATTTTTGAGCAGATCCCGGTCTCCAAAGGCCAGGGAAATTTTTCCACATTGTACCCGCATTAACGGGAAAAGTATATACTTTTTTTCTATTTTCCGTTAAGATAATAAACATGACAGCTAAACGGACACCCGGAGAACGGATCATTGAACTGTGTAAAACGTATTCGCTTAGCATGGAAACCCTGGCCGAGCGGAGCGGGCTGGATATAGCCCTGATTAAGCGTGTGGAGGAGGGGGGCTTTATCCCCGATCTGGCGCCGCTTATGAAAATTTCCCGCGCCCTGGGGGTGCGGCTGGGAACTTTGCTGGACGATCACGAAGAGCTGGGCCCGGTGATCACCCGCAAGGGCGAGGCCGCCGAAGGGGTGCGGTTTATCACCGGCGGTCAGGCCGGCGCGAACCGTCAGGGGCATCAGTTCCACGCCCTGGCTTCCGACAAGGGGAGCCGTCACATGGAGCCCTTTATTGTGGACATGGACCACGACGAGGATCAGCCCAAGTCCACCCACGAAGGGGAGGAATTTATCTATGTGCTGGCGGGGACGATCAAAGTTGAATACGGCAAGGACAACTATACGGTGAATCAGGGCGATTCGATATACTACGACTCGATTGTTCCCCACCGGGTGTTTTCCTCCAGCGGCCCCGCCAGAATATTGGCGGTTATCTATACCCCCGCCTAGAAAAATACGCGGGCCGGCAGGCGCGGCGCGGACCTGATATATGGCGGGCCGCGGCGCCTTTTTTGGCCGGATCAAGGAGACCCCATGACGTATCTTGAGACAACCCTCGGATCCCTCTTACGGCAAAAGGCCCGGCAGCAGCCGGGGCGTGACTTTATCGTTTACGCCGACCGGGACCTTCACTGGACCTACGGCGAATTTGACAAACGGGTGGACGATCTGGCCCGGGGACTCCTGGCCATCGGCTTGAAACCCGGCGACCACGTGGGAATTTGGGCCACCAATGTGCCGGATTGGAACACCCTGCTCTTCGCCGCCGCCCGGGCGGGGATGATCTTTGTGACGGTGAACACGGGTTACAAGCTCCACGAGCTGGAATACCTCTTAAAGCAGTCCGATATGAAGTGCCTCTTTATCATCGACGGCTGGCGGGATTCGGACTATGTGTCCATGGTCTACGAACTGGTGCCGGAACTAAAAACCGCCCAGCGCGGCTACCTTAACTCGGAACGGTTCCCCCGCTTGAAGAGCGTGGTCTACGTGGGGCCCCAGAAGCACCGGGGCATGTACAGTATGGCGGAGATCCTCCTTCTGGGACAGCACACCGGCGAGGAGGAGATCCTCAAGATTGAGGCCGCCCGCGATACCAATGACGTGGTGAACATGCAGTACACCAGCGGTACCACGGGGTTCCCCAAGGGGGTCATGCTGACCCACCGGAACATCCTGAACAACGGCCTGGGGATCGGCGACAACCAGCGCTTCACCGAGGAGGACATTGTGTGCCTGCCGGTACCCCTGTTCCATTGCTTCGGGCTGGTCCTGGGGATGATGGCGGTGATCACCCATGGCGCCACCGCCGCCATAGTGGAGTGGTTTGATCCCCTGATGGTGCTGGCCACCATCCAGAAGGCCCGGTGTACCGCCGTCTATGGGGTGCCCACCATGTTTATCGCGGAACTGAACCACCCCATGTTTAAGATGTTCGACCTGTCAAGCCTCCGCACGGGAATTATGGCCGGTTCCCCCTGCCCGGTGGAAACCATGCGGCAAGTGATCGACCTGATGCACATGAAGGAAGTAACGATCTGTTACGGCCTTACCGAATCTTCCCCGGTGATGACCCAAACCCGCTACGACGATAGCCTGGAAGTAAAGGTGGAAACCGTGGGCCGCGCGCTTCCCGGCGTGGAGGTAACGATCCGGGACCCGGAAACCGGGGAGGAGTGTCCCGGCGGCGTCCACGGCGAATTCTGCTGCCGGGGCTACAACACCATGAAGGGCTACTACAAAATGCCCGAGGAAACCGCCAAGTGCGTGGACCGTGACGGCTGGCTCCATTCCGGCGATCTGGGGGTTAAGGACCAGGACGGCTACTTCCGGGTTACCGGGCGGATCAAGGACATGATCATCCGGGGCGGGGAAAACGTGTACCCCAAAGAAATCGAGGACTTCCTCTACACCATGCCGGGAATCAAGGACGTGCAGATCATCGGCGTCCCCAGCAAAAAGTACGGCGAGGAGGTAAGCGCCTTTATCATCCTCCACCCGGACGCCCAGGTAACCGAGGAGGACGTAAAGGACTTTTGCCGGGGCCAGATCAGCCGTTTTAAAATACCAAAATACGTGTTTTTTGTGGACAGCTATCCGCTTACCTCCTCCGGGAAGATACAGAAGTACCTTCTGAGGGAAAGGGGGGCAAAACGTTTAGCGGAACTGGGCATGGGAACCTAAGGACAAGATATGCAAAAAAGCCGGTTAACCTTTAAATTCACGATCCTGTCGGCGCTTATAGCCGCCGGGGCGATTGTCTGCCTCCTTATCCGCCTGGCGGTCTTTAGCGGCGCCGAAGCCCAGGCGGCGGGGGAGAGCGCGGGGACGCTTTTCTTTTTCGCCGCCGCCGCCTCGATTCTGATCCTCATCGTTACCCTGTTAAATATCCTGGCCTTCCGGGGGGTGGTAAGTTCCCCCCTGGGACGGGTCCTGGGGCCGATGAAGCTGGCCGCGGAGGGCAACATCGCCGCGCCCCCGGTTCTTAAATCCTCCGACGAGCTGGGAACGGTGGTCCAATCCTTTAACAGCCTGGGCGACCATCTGCGCCAGCTGATAATCAACGTGGAAAACGAGGGGGAAAGCCTGGATGACGTGGGTTTTGAGCTTGCCAACAGCATAGACGAAACCTGCGGGGCGGTAGGGGAGATCCAGGCCTCCATAGAGGCGATCAAGGATCGTACCGGCGCCCAGAGCGATTCGGTACACCAGACCAACCAGGCCATGGAAGAGATCACCGCCAATATCGCGGAGCTCAATGACCATGTGGAAATTCAAAGCGAAAGCGTGTCCCAGTCCTCCTCCGCCATCGAGGAGATGCTGGCCAACATCGACTCCGTGGCCCGGATCTGCCAGGTCAATACGGAAAACGCGGAACGGCTGGCGGAGGCTTCCGGCGTGGGCCGCGCCGGACTGGGGGAGGTGGCCGCGGACATCCAGGAAATCGCGCGGGAATCCGCGGGGCTTTTGGAGATTAACGCCGTCATTCAGAACATAGCCAGCCAGACCAACCTGCTTTCCATGAACGCCGCCATCGAGGCCGCCCACGCCGGGGAGGCCGGCAGGGGCTTTGCCGTGGTGGCCGACGAGATCCGCAAGCTTGCCGTGAACGCCTCAAAACAGTCCAAGACCATCGGCACGGTGCTTAAGAAGATCACCGGTTCCATCAGCACCATCCAGGCGGCGGCAAACGAGGTGCTGGAAAAGTTCGAGGCCATCGATTCCGGCATCAAGACCGTGCTGGAACAGGAAGAAAACATCCGCAACGCCATGGAAGAGCAGACCGAGGGAAGCCGCCAAATCCTGGAGGCGGCGGAGCGGCTTAACGACATTACCCGGAAGGTCAAGGACGGCGCCGCCGCGATGCAGCGGGAAAGCGCCGGGGTAATCCAGGAGGGGAAGAAACTTCAGATCGCCGCGGCGGAGATTTTTAGCGGGGTCGGCGAAATCACCGACCGGGTGGAGCGGGTGAACGGAACCGTGGACCGGCTTAAACAGATTGGCGGCAAGAACCGGGGGAACATAGACATCCTGAACAAGGCGGTTTCCAAATACATTGTCTCTTCCCGGTTCTACCACTGGGACGACAGTTTTGTGGCCGGGGTTAAGCTTATCGACGCCCGGCACCAGCGGCTGTTTGAGGCGATCAACCGCGTCCTGGACGCCAGTACCCAGGGCAAATGCCACGAGGAACTTACCCGGGGCCTGGCTTTTCTTTCCAACTACACGGTCAAGCATTTTACCGAGGAAGAGGACCTACAAAAAAAATACGGCTACCCGGACATCGACTTCCACCACCAGCTGCACGAGGGTTTCAAGCGGGTTGTCCGGGACCTGGCCGCGGAACTGGAAGCCCACGGCCCCTCGGACCTCTTTGTGGAGCGGCTTAAAAAAGAGGTGGGGGACTGGCTGGTCAACCACATCAAAGTGGTGGACATTAAGATGGCGGCCTTTCTCCGGGAGGGCGGGGCGGAGTAGGCCCCGGGGAGCAGGCGGGCCGCCGGGTTCGCGGGCGGCGGTTCACGGACGATGGGGACCATTCCTGGTGGCGCGGGGATAGTCCCCAAAGACGCCGGGACGGTTCCCAATGGCGCGGGGAACGCGCCCAGGGGCCCCGCGGTATTCATTCTTCCTCCGGGGCGCTAAAAAGCGCCGCGCCGCCGGTTTCCTGACGCGAGGTGTTTCCCGCCGCGGTTCCAGGTTCGCCGGGAAAGGGCGTAGAGGATCAGCGCTAGGGCGTTGGGCAGTCCCAGGAGAACCGTGGGGGGAAGGGCGGAAAGGCCCTGAAGCGTCTGGGCGGCCCATTCCGCCAGGGCAAACATCAGCGCGGCGATAAACACCCCCCCCGGATTGCGAAACCCCAGGTATACCGCCGCTAGGCTGATCCAGCCCCGGCCCGCCGCGCTTCCCGGCGTATAGGCCCCCACCCGGAAGCACAGCGCCGCCCCCGCCAGGCCCGCGAGGAACGCCGCCGCCGCCCAGGCCCCCTCCCAGTACAGGCCGGGTCGGAGCCCCCGTTCCTTGGCGGCCATGGGGGAAAGCCCCGCGGCCCGGAGCCGGATACCCCAGGGGGTCCGGTACAGGAAGAGCGCCGTCCCCGCCGCCGCCGCCCAGGAAAGATAGACCGGAAAAAGGCGGCCCGAAACAAGCGGCCCCAGCAGGGGCAGATCCTCAACCAGGGGAACGCGGACAGGCCCGGGGATCCGCAAGTCCGGGTTCCGCAGCACCCCCTTAGTACCGAACCACAGGGCGGATAGGGCGTCCGCCGCGCCCCCCGCGGCGATGTTGACGGCCAGGGCGGCGATAAAGGGATTGGCCCCGGTTTTGCGGACAAACCGGGCCAGGGCCCAGCCGGTGAAGCCCAGGGCGCAGGCGCCATAAAAGGTTCCCAGGGCCGCCGAGCCCGTTTCGCGGGCGAGGATCCAGGCGAAAAAGGCCCCGGCGTTCATGTACCCTTCCATAAATATCCCCAGGACCCCCGCCTGCTCCGTCAAGAGCGCCCCCATGGAAGCGAGGATGAGGGGGGCGGCGGAGCCGAAAAGCCGGTCCAGAAAGGGGATCACGCCAGCCTCCCGGAAAGGTAGCGCCGGCCCAGGGGCAGAGCCGCCAGGAGCAGGGCCGCCGCCTCTATGAACGCCGCGGTTTCAAAGCTAAACCCCGCTTGAAGGGCCGCCGCGGAAGAACCCGCTTCCAGGGCGCTGAACACGAAGGCCGCGGGCAGCAGGAGCGGCGGCTCGCCGCCGGCGATCAGGGCTACGGCGATGGCGTTCCAGCCCAGGCCGCCGGAAAAGCCCTGGTAGCACATGCCGTAGGTCCCCGCGACGGCGAAAAACCCCGTCAGCCCCGCGGCGGCGCCGGATACGGTCATGGCGGGGATGAAGCGCTTTTCCGCGTCTATCCCCCCCAGCCGGGCCAGTTCCGGCGCGGCCCCGGACACGCGGAAACGGTATCCCAGGGCGCAGTGGCGTATAAAGAAGTGGAACAGCAGAACGAGGACCAGGGCAAAGATGATCGAGACGGAAAGGGCCGATGGGGGAAGAAGCCTGGGCAGAACCCGGCGGGGGCTAAATTGTTCCGTGGCCAGCAGGTTTCCCCCGGAACCGCGAAGGACGGAGGAAATAACATGATCCCCCAGGGGGAGCAGCGCCGCGGCCAGAAGAAAAGAGGTGATCAGCTCGCTGGCCCCGGTCCGTTTCCTAAGCAGGCCGGGGAGAGCGCCCATCACCCCCCCCGCGGCGGCGGCGGCCAGGGCGGCCAGGACCAGCGCCGCGGCGTCGGGAAGCGCCTTTTGAAGGAGGATCGCCGCCGCGGCGCAGCCCCCCAGGTAGATCTGCCCCTCGCCCCCCAGGTTAAAACAGCCCCCCCGGAAGGCGATGGCCGCCCCCAACGAGGCGCAGAGGAACAGGGCCGTTTTGTCCAGGGTGTTTCCCAAAAACCAGCGATTAGCCCAGGGACCGGCAAAGAAGGCCCGCAGGGTCCTGGAAGGGTCCTCCGCGGTAAGGCCGATGATCAGCGCCGGGACGATCAGGGCCGCCCCCAGGGGGATCAGCGCGCCCAGGAGCGTTTCCCGGTAAACCGGCGGGCGCTTCCTCATACTTCCCCCACCATGGCGGCCCGGATCCGCCCCGCCGCCGGGGAAAGGGGGCCCCGCGAAGTTTCTTCCGAATCGCCGGGGCCGCTTGAATTCAAGTCGAAGGAACCGGTGAAATAACCGTCCCGCAAAACCGTTACCGTATCCGCCAGGGCCATAAGCTCCTCCACATTGGTAGAAAAGATCAACACCGCCGTTCCTCCCGCGGCCTTGCGCCGTAAACGGGCGGCAAGCTCTTTCCGGTACCGGCTGTCCAGCCCCCGGCCCGGTTCGGACAGAACCAGCAAAACGCAGTCTTCCGCCAGCTCCCGGCTTAGAAGAAGCCGCTGTACCTGCCCGCCGGAAAAAACCGCGGCCGGGGCCTTGTCCCAAAGGGGAACCTGGGCGGCGCTCATAAGCAGCCTGACCCAGCGGTCTATCTTGGGCCGGTTCAAAATCCCGTGGCGCTGGAGGCGGCGGTGGACGTGAATTATCAGCATATCCCGGACCGGCAGGGCCGTCCCCTCCTGCCCGGTTCCCAGATAGGCCCCCCCCGCGGCCCGGAAAGAACGGACCCTCCGTTTTACCAGTTCCCGCCCGCCGATCCGCAGGGAACCCAGGGAGGGAAGAAAGCCCGTCAGGGCCAGTTCCAGGGTTTCCAGGCCGCTGTCCCGCACCCCGGCGATTCCCATGATCCTCCCCCGTTCCAGGTCCAGGTCCAGCCCCCGGATCAGGGGCCGGCCCGGCGTGTTGACCGCGAAGTTCCGCAGGCGCAAGGCCGGCGGGAAACCATTGCCCCCCCCGGGGGAAAGGGTGGAAAGGCCGTCCCCCGGTTCTTCCCCCGGCCCCTCCCCTTCCGAGGGGGACCCAAAGATCAGCTCCCACAGGGAAGCGCTGTCCAGGCCGGCGGCCTCCAGGGGGGGGGCCGTTTTTCCCCGGCGCAGGACCGTTACCCGGTCGGCAAGCTTGAGGGTTTCTTCCAGCTTGTGGGAGATAAGGACGATTCCCTTGCCCTCGTCCCGGAGCCGCCGGAGGATCTCAAAGAGCCTCCCCGTTTCCAGGGGGGTCAAAACCGCCGTGGGCTCGTCAAAGATCAGATACCGCGCGTCCCGCAGGATCAGGTTGAGGATCACCGCCTTCTGCCCCTGGCTTACGGTCAGCGATTCAGCGGGGCTGTCCAGGGGGAGGCCGAAGCCCAGGTCCTCGTTCAGATCCGCCACCCGCTTCCGCAGGACCCCCAGGTTTACCAGCGGAGGCGGGCGGGAGGTGGAACCCAAAACGCAGTTTTCCCAAACCGGAAAGCCCGGAACCTGCCGGGGATGCTGACGGACCATCCCTATCCCCGCGCCCAGGGCCTGGGCGGGGGAAGAAAAACGCCGTTCCCTGCCGTCAACGATAACGCTCCCCGGCTCCTGGCGGAAGATCCCCCCGGGAAGGCGCGGGAACCCCCCGCCCTCCACCCCCGGCCTAAGGAAACCCGCCATGATGTGCATCAGGGTGGACTTTCCCGCCCCATTCTCCCCCAGCAGGGCGTGGATCTCCCCTCCCCGCAGGTTAAAATCCGCGCCCTCCAGGGCCCGGACCCCGTTGGAGGGAAAGTACTTCTGTATCCGCCTCAGCTCTACCATGGGGTTAGGGGTCCAGGATCAGTTCGCCCGAGCGGATCCGCTCGATCATGGCGGCCTGCTTACCCCGCACCTCCGGGGAAACGGCGGCCTCGTAGCGGGGATCGTCCTGGATAAAGTCCACATACCCGTCCTTGACCCCCCGGATCTCGGCGCTCCCAAAGGGCAGGGTCCCCTCCAGGTAACGCCGCACCTGGTTCAAGGCGGCCTTGTCCTGGTAGAGCGCGGAACTCCCCACCACCGTCCCCGGCCGGATGCCGTAGCCGTTGGTGTCGAACCACACCACCCGGCCCCCGCCGGCGCCGGCGGCCTGAACCACCCCCTCGTTGGCGCCCCCGGCCACGCACATCACCACCTTCACCCCGCCCAGGATCATATCCTCCGTCAGCTCCCCGGCCTTGGCGGCGTCGTACCAGTTCCCCACCACCCGGAAGTCCACGGCGTACCCGGGATGAACCGCCCGGGCCCCCTCCAGATAGCCGGGGAGGATCACCTTGTTCATCACCGGGTATTCCTGGGCCGCCACCAGGCCGATCCGCCGGACCGCCCCCCCCAGCTCTTCCGTTTCCAGGGCGGCGAGGTAGCCCGCCATGTAGGCCTGTTCCCGCTGGTTGTACCGCAGGGTGTAGACCGCGGGGTTCCCCGCCAGCTCCCCATCCAGGAGGAGAAAGCGCTGACGGGGGAACTGCTCTGATACCCGGGAAACAATGTCCGGCAAAGACGGGTTGGCGGAGACAATCAGATCGTAGGAGCCGGAGGCGGCCATGGCGGTAACCTTGGTCTCCCACTCCGCCTGGTTGTAGCCCCCCTCGATGATCACCGCCTTCGCGGCGGCCCCCGCCGCGGCGTTGTGGCTTTTCACCGCCGCCTCCGTTCCCTGGACGAGCATTTCGTAGACGGCGCTGCCGGAAACCACCCCGGGAATAAAAACCCCCAGGGAAGCGTCCGCCGGGGGACCGCCGGGGCCGGCGTCCTCCCCCGCGGCGGCGGCGGGAAGCGCCTGCCGGGAGGCCCCGCCGCAGCCCAGCAGGGCCAGGCCGGATACCGCGGCGGCCATCAGGGCCGCGCGGAACAAAACGGCGGGGACGAGTCCCCGGCGTATAATCGCTGGATTGTTCATAAACCGCTCCTTGTGTAAACACCAGGGACCCCGGCCGGCGCCTTCACCGGCGTCCACACAGGCCCTGGATACCGCGGGTTTTTCGAGGGGCTTTTAAAAAGGAAAGGCGGCGCGGCCCCGGAGGGGGCAAGGCGCTGGATTTTCTTTCATCCGGACTATAACCGTCGGCGCCGGAATCTCACCGGACTCTGAATCCACGGCCCGGCACAGGGGGCTGCCCCCTGGGGAACCGTAAACACTCGCGGGCTTTACCGCCGGTAGGGAATTGCGCCCCACCCTGAAAATCGCTTATGGTAAAGTACCATGTCCGCGCGGAACTGTCAAGCGCGATTCGCCAGCCTCCTCTTCCTGGCCGCGGCGGCGCTCCTCCTGGCTGTCTCCTGTACCAGCATTGCCACCCGGGTCTACGAGCTGGAGACCCCCCTGCTGGCGGAGGAATCCCGGGTAACCCTGGTGCTGCTGTCCGACCTGCACAGCACGATCCACGGGGGGGATCAGGGGCCGCTGATCAAAAAAATACGGGAGCGCCGCCCGGACTTGATTCTGCTTTCCGGCGATATTGTGGACGACGTGGTTCCTGTAACAGGGGTAGAGCTGCTCCTGGCCGGCGTCCAGGACGCGGCGCCGCTTTTCTATGTTACGGGCAACCACGAGTTCGCCAGCCGCGATATTGAGGGGATCCGGCGGGGGCTGGAATCCTACGGGGTAACGATCCTGGGGGACCGGTACGTCCGGGTGCGGGTCCGGGAAAACGAGCTTATCCTGGCGGGGGTGGAGGACCCGGTCAAAACCCGCTACGAGGACCCGGCCTACGATCCGGACGCGGCGATGGACCGGGCGTTCGCGGGGCTGGGGTCCCTTCCGCTGTACAAGGTGCTGATTGCCCACCGGCCGGAGCGGATAGACCTGTACGGCCGCTACGGTTTTGACCTGGTGGTGTCGGGCCACGCCCACGGGGGGCAGGTCCGCCTGCCGTTTATCAACGGTCTGTACGCCCCTAACCAGGGGGTTTTCCCCAAATACGCCGGGGGAATGTATGTCCACGGCGGTATGGTCCACATTGTAAGCCGGGGGCTTTCCATAAACCCCCGGCTCCCCCGGATTTTTAATCCCCCCGAATTGGTGGTGATCATCCTCCGGCCCCCAGCCCAGCCCGGCCCGTAAACCCTGGAACATGTTCCAGAAGTCCTCGAACATGTTCTAGAAGTCGTAGAACATGTTCTAGAAACCGTAGAGCATGTTCTAGAAGTCCTAGAGCATGTTCTAGAAGCCCTAGAACATGTTCCAGAAATCCTAGAGCATGTTCCAGAAGTTCTGGAAAGCCTGGAACAGGCCGCCGCCATCGTACAACAGGTTCTGGAAAGCCCGGAACGGGCTACAACAGGTTCTAAAAAGCCCGGAACGGGCACGGGCACGGGTGCGGGCGCGGGCGCGGGCCACTGGTCAGGGGGCTTCGCTTTGTGATAGGCTGTTTTCAGGAGCAACCATGAACTATACCGATCTTGATAAAACCGCCGCGTGGGCCGTACTACAA
>JAIRPD010000081.1 GCA_031257195.1 Treponema sp.
GCCGGTAGTATCTGGAATCGGCCTGTTCATAACGCAAATCATGACGGTTCCAGATTACAGGACGATCATTTTACAAAAGATGAAAGATAGAATGTTTTCTGGCAGCGACTATAACGGCATTAAAATAATTGGTGTTGGAAAAAATTTCATCAGCGGCTATTCTCTGATGACACCGGTACTTGTCTGCATGGCCGTTCTCTGCGCCTATATTCTCATAAAAAACAGGAAGGATATTCTCACGAAATATAAGGCGCTGTTCCGCGTTATCCTGGTAGTTTTTATACCGCCTGTTTTACAGGTTCTTGTTTTACAACAACATTCCGCCGTTCATGGATTTTCCATGTTGAAATTCGCCCTTCCCGTAACATTGTCCGTTCTTGTGATCGCTGTTTTATCGCTGGAATTGAAAAAGATGTCAGACGCGAATTTTGTGCTGCTCGTAGAAAATAGCGGCAAAGAGCAAAAAATCACCGTCCCTGTTTTTTATTCCTGTATTATCGCTGTTTCTATTTTATTGAGCGCGTTCCTTGGCGCGAACAAGTATTTCATTACGTCGCGCATAGGCGCTCCGGTATCCTATGAACGCGAGAATCTTATACGGGCCAATTACAACTTTAACGATGTCTATGTTTCTTTCACCGAATCCGTAGGCGCGGACCCTCCGCAGTTTCTCGCGATATCAAACAAACTGATATATCAAATAGAGGATATTTCCGATATTTACCGGAAATTCCCGAATTTAAATCCAAACGCGAGGATCCTGTTGATAATCAACAGGGATGATTCCCAAAAGTCCGCGCGGGTTTTGGAAAACGAGCGGAACGCCGCGGGAAACGGGAAAGCGCTGTTTTCGAGCGAATATTACGGCGTATACCGTTTGGGGGGAAACCCTTAAGGAACCCCCCGCCCGCCCGGGGGTTATCCGGAAAACGCCCGAAGGCGTTTTCCGGCGTTCCCCTAACCGATGTTTTTCCGGTAACTTTCGTTGATCTTCGCCAGCTCGGCGGTGGAAAGCTCCCAATCCGCGGCGGCGGCGTTTTTGGCCAGGTTGTCCCCCTTGGTGGTACCAATCAGGGCCGTGGTAACCCCCTTCTGGGCCAGCACCCAGTTGATTGACACCTCCGCCGGGGAAACGCCCCGGGCCCCGGCGATCTCCCGCAGGGTATCCACCACCTTGTTGCACCGGTCCCATTTGGCCGGGGTAAAGGAATCGTAGAAAAAGCTCCGCAGCTCCTTGGCGCCGGCCTTGGGGGGCTCCTTGAAAGCGCCCGTAAGGATACCGCCCCCCAGGGAACCATAGGTCATGATCCCCAGGTTATTCTCCGCGGCGAAGGGAATCACCCCGTTATCGACGCTCCCCTGGGCAAGCAGGCTCAACTGCGGCTGGATCCCGCTGATCCCCCCCTTGGCTACGGCGTTCTTTATCTGATCCACGCTAAAGTTGGACACCGCCCCGGCCCGGATCTTTCCTTCCTTCTTCCATTTCGCCAAAAGTTCCAGCGCGCCATCGTTGCCAAAGTTCAGATCCGGCCAATGGATAAAGTAGATATCGATGTAATCCGTCCCCAGCCGTTTCAGGGAATTCTCCAGCTCCGCGGAAACCACCGCCGGGGAAAGGCAGCGGACATACTCCCCGGGAATCGCGTAGTTCCCCACCCCCAGCACCCGGTGGACCCCGCATTTGGTGGAGATCACCGCCTTGTCCCGTCGGCCCTTCAGGGCCTTGCCCACGGCGATCTCCGCCTCGTAGGCCTGGCCATAGGCCGGGGAGGTATCGATCAGGTTTATCCCCAGGTCCAGAGCCTTTTGGATCACCGCGATACCGGCGCTCTCGCTCACCTCGCCAAAAAAGTCATTCCCCAGGGGCCAGGTCCCCAGGCCCACCACGGAAACGTCGATGCCGCTGTTTCCGAATCTTCTATACTTCATACCCACTCCTTGTATGTCCGGGCCGGCGGGTTAACGCCGGACCGGGAATAAAACCGGGGAGGCGGCCGCCGCCCCCCCGAACCGTTTAAGGCCCTAGGCCTTCTTCTTAAGCTGAACCTGATCCACAATAGCCAGGATACAGGCGACGGCCAAAACCACCACCGGAACCGCTACCGCGAGGCCCGGGTTGGCGTAGGCCCCTATCCGGGGGAAGATCCCCACGATAAAAATCGTGGCGAGCCAGATCCCCGCGGTGGGCGGATCAAAATGATTCCCCGCCTTCTTGCTGTACAGATGGCAGGCCCGGGCGGAAAAGTCCGCCCAGAAGTGGGCCATCACGGCCATGGAAACCCCCCAGAGCATGGCGACCCCCACCCCGTTGGACATGGACATCAACACCCCAAAGGAGGCGCAGTACACCATGTGATGGTTGGGCACAATGGCCATGCCGAAGTAAAACCCAATCAGGGAGAACACGGAGATACAGAAGGGCAGGAACGCCGCCCAGGCGGCGGTGTTGGGATTCTGCGCCAGGATGTACGTGGCGTACGCGCCCCCCACCCCCATGATGGCCGCGGTAAGCAGCTTCTCCAGACCGGTACAGTTGTAGGGAAGCCAGACCACCGGACTGTTGACGTTGAACCGCCCCCCGGCGGCCTTCGCCTCCGGGCTGGTGGGGCCAAAGACGCTGCCGTCAAAGACAATCTTGGCGATCAACGCCGGCACCACCACCGCGAAGGGAACGCTGTCCATCCAGGTCTTCAGGGGCGTCATCGCGTGGATAAACATGCACAGATACCCCAAAAGGCCGCCTACCCCGCCCATCAAAAGCACATCCGGCTTTTTCAGGCTCACCAGGGCGGTGGTAATGTCCTGCCCGCTCTTTTGATAGCCCCGCCACCCGGCGTAGGCGGAGGCGAAGGCGCCGCCCGCGAAGGAAATCTGGGGCGCGTAGAACCCCCAGCCGCCGAACCCCAGGACCCCCAGGGTTTCCAGACTGCCCCCCATACCAAGACCCGCGGCGATCACCACCGCCACAAAGATAAACGCCAGGAGGCACCCAAAGATCGCGCCCATGGCGCCGCCCGCGAAAGCCACGAGCGCGTACAGTAACGTAAACTCCATACAAAACTCCTCGTAAAAAAATATACTGGCCTACGCCTGAGGGCGCAGATCCGCCAGTTTGGTAAACACATCAGTACCCTTAAGGCCCTCATAGGCGGCCTTGTACACCGCCGCGGCCTTGTTATAGGTCTCCACATGGGCGGGAACGGGATTGTACACCTTGCCGAAGCGCACCATGCCGCTCACTACCTCTTCCACATTCTTCAGCCGTCCCGCCCCTATGGCGGCCAGCCCCGCGGCTCCCAGCACGGCGGCGTCCGCCACGTCCAGGGTGCGGATCTTCCGGTTCATAATATCCGCGATGATCTGGCACCACTCGGGACTCTTGGAGGCCCCGCCGGTAACGGTGATCACGTCGTCCATCTTCACCCCCGCGGCCATCACCCCTTCCAGGATGCGGCGGGCCTCCAGGGTGATCCCTTCCATCACGCTGCGGACCATGTCCGCCTTGGTGTGGGTGTTCCGAAGCCCCAGGAACATCCCCGTGGCGTTGGTGTCCCAGGTGGGATACCCCGAGCCGAAGAGGGCCGAATAGAAGATCACCCCGTTGGAACCGGGGACGCTCTTGGAAACGTACTTTTCGCTCATCAGCACATAGGGGTCGATCCCCTTCTTTTCCGCCTCCGCCGCGTCCTCCTGACACAGGGTATCCCGCAGCCAGCGGTAACAGGTGGCCCCCGAAGTCTGGGGACCCTCCACCTCAAAGACCTCCAGCACCGGGGAACAGGGGATCATCAGCCCCTCCAGCGCGGCGAAGTCCGGCTTGGCCAGGCCGATGGCCAAAAGGCCGAAGGTGCCGATGGTCAGGGAAACCGCCCCGTCCCGGATTACCCCCGCGCCCATGGCCGCCAGCTGCTGGTCCCCGGAACCGGCCACGATCTTGGTCCCCTCGGCCAGCCCCGTTTTGGCGGCTACCGCGGCCTTGATCGTCCCCAGTACCTCGCCGGGCTTGCGGAGGGGCGGGAACTTGGCCATGTCGAACCCCAGGGCCCCCGCCAGTTCCTTGTTCCAGTCCAGGGTCCGCACGTCCATCAAGCCTGTCACGGTGCCGTCGCTGATCTCCACCGCGAACGTATCCGCCCCAAACCCGTGGGCCACATAGCTGGCCACGGTGGAAAAGTACTTGGTCTTTTTGTACGTCTCCGGCTCGTTTTGCTTGACCCAGTAGTACTTGGCCGCGGCGAAGATGTTGAACCCCGGCATCCCGGTGATCTGGTTCCGTTTGGCCGCGGGGATCTTCCCGTTTATCTCGGCCATGACGCTTTCCGCCCGGGAATCCAGCCACACATAGAACTTGTCGTCGATGGCTTTCAGGTTCTCGTCCACCAGACAGAAACTGGACCGGTTTACCGAAAAGCCGATGGCCTCGATCTCCGCGGGGGGCAGCTTGGAATCCGCCACGGCCTCCTTCACGGCCTCGAAGGTAATGTCCAGCAGGAACTGGGCCCCTACTTCCACCCAGTTGGGCTTGGGCTCGTTGAGTTTATACTCCCGGTACCCCTTGCCGATCACGTTTCCCTTCAAATCAAAAACCATCGCCTTGGAGCCGGTGGTTCCCACATCAATGCCCATCACATAATTTCCCATACAAACCTCCATAGTAACGTTTCAATCCGCCGGCGAGGTTCCCGCCAAACCTGGCGAGGCCTCCACAAAACCCGGCGAAACCTTTATAAAGACGGACGAAGCCTGTTAGCCGGTGTAGGCCGGTAAAAGGCCGATCTCCCGCATCTCGTCCAGGGCCTCGATGATCTCCACCGCGGCCCGGGTCCCGATGATCTCCGCCCCGGCCAAAAGGAAGCAGTACGCGTTCTGGGGCCGGGGGAACTTGACTCCCGCCACTTTCAGCTTTACCGGCGTCCCCGCCAGGGTTTTCTTCATTACCAGGAACTGGCTCATGCTGGGGCCCTCAAACTGACCGGTGGCGGTCTTGGCGTAGTCGCAGCCTGTCTCGGCGATGAGTTTGCACTCCGCGGCGATTTCCTCGTCGGTGAGGAACGCCGTGTCCAGGATTACCTTGGTGAGGGCCCCTCCCGCGGCGGCTTTGAAGTCCACCAGTTCCTGTTTGCAGACTCCGTAGCGTTTGTCCCGCAGGGCTCCCGCGTTGATCACGAGGTCTACCGCCTTGCAGCCCGCTTTCACGGCGTACTCCGTTTCCAGGGCTTTGATTTTGCCCGGGGAGGCCCCGAAGGGAAAATCTATGCCTGTCGCGGGAAGAACATCGGTTCCTTTTAGTTCTTCCAGCACTACCGGGGTCCAGTAGGGGGTGGCCGAATAGAAGGCCGCGCAGTTGTACTTTACGGCTTCCCGGCATCCCTTGCGGATGTCGTCCTCGGTGGTGTTCTTGGGCAGCACGCTGTGATCAAAGTGCTTGCCTAACGCCCATTTGTCAATTTTGGCAAAGTCTATTGCCATACATACCTCCTCGCGTATGATGTTGTTGTCCGTACCGGTTCCGGACTACAGATAGTATACCACGCTTGTATATACTTGTCAAAAAAATTCGTTCAAAATTTTCACTTTTTGGGCGTTCCGCCCTTTTCAGGACGATCCCCCGCCCGCCTTAGGGGCGTTCCGCCCTTTTCAGAGGGCGTTCCGCCCCTTTCAGAACGATCCTACAGCCGCCTTAGAAAGGGCGCCGTTTTCCCAGACCGAGGGGGCGCTCCACCCTTTTCAGAGGGCGTTCCGCCCTTTTCAGAACGATCCCCCGCCCGCTTTAGGGGCGTTCCGCCCTTTTTAGGACGATCCCTCGCCCGCTTTAGAAAGCGCGCCATTTTCCCAGACGAAGGGCTTGTTTTCCTGGGCGAGCGAGTTGTTTTCCCGGGAAAGCGAGTTGTTTTCCCGGGAAAGCGAGTTGTTTTCCCAGGAAAATGAGTTGTTTTCCTAAGCGAGCGAGTTGTTTTCCTGGGAAAGCGAGTCATTTTCCCAGGAAAATGAGTTATTTTCCTAAGCGAATGAGTTATTTTCCCGGGCGAGCGAGCCATTTTCCTGGGCGAATGAGTTATTTTCCTGGGCGAGCGAGTCATTTTCCCAGGAAAATGAGTTATTTTCCCGGGTGAGCGAGTCATTTTCCCAGGCGGACGCGGGATTGTCCTAAAAGGGGCGGAACGCCCCCTGGGAAAATGAGTTGTTTTCCTAAGCGAGCGAGTCATTTTCCCAGGCGGACGCGGGATTGTCCTTAAAAGGGCGGAACGCCCCCTGGGAAAGTATGTTGCTTTTTGAGGCGGACGCGTAGTATACTGGAGGAAATAAAGCGCCCCGCCGGGCAAACGCGTAGTATGTTAAAAGGGCGAAACGTCCCGCCAGAAAGGCGGACGCCCTTACCAAAGCGGGCGCGGCCGTTCTAAAGAGGGCGGAACGCCCAGAAAACTTAAGGAGGATGATATGAGTGATTGGTTACCGGGAACACGGGACGGGCAGATCACCATGGCGGAAACCTGGATCGCGGTAATCCCCGTCCGGGGAACCACCTGGGGAATCCCCGGGACAGAACTAACCATGCTGACCCAGCTCACCACCGAGGGCAAAACCGCCCTGGAAAAGGTAAAGAACAAAGGCACCCGGACCAGCGTAGACGTAGCGGACTGCAACGCCAAGATGGAAAGCCTCAAGGCGCACCTCAGGTACATCAAGGAACGGTGGTTTCACCGGCCGCCCCTTCAGGACGCGGACTTCACCGCCCTGGGCCTCCCCATCCCCGATCAAGTCAAAACCCCCGTTCCTCCGCCCAGCGGATTCGCGGAAGCCGACGTCAGCTACCCCGGAGTAGGCGTCCTGGACCTCCACTGCCGGCCCGTAGCCGGCCAGCCGCCCCTGGACCGGAAAAGCGACTACGGCTACCGGATCTACTACGGCATCTACCCCCCCGGGGGAGCCACCGTGGAGCAAGCCATCGGGAAAGAGCGGCTGCTGATGAAAATCCCCGTCAACGGGGAAGAGCTGCCCCACTCCCGCTGGGGAAGACGCGCGAAGGAACGGTTTGACTTCAACGGCCTGGGAGGGATGACCGCGTATTTTTGCATCAAGTACGAGAATTCCAAAGGGGAGACCGGCCACTGGGGCCCCCTCTTTTCCGCGATAATCCCCTAGCGCCCCCGGCCCCCCGGCGCCGGCCACCCCCGCCGGGGAATCCGCCCCATTTTCCCCGGCGGACGCGCCCCCGGTACGAGGGAGGCGGCCTTTAGTACAAAGGGCGCGGGCTCCAGTACAACAGAGACCGCCTTTGGTATAAGGGAGATGATCCCCGGTATAAGGGGCGCGGGCTTCGGTACAGGAGGGACAGTTCCCGGTAGAACAAGGACCGGCTTCGGTGGAAGGGGCGCGGACTTCGGCGCGAGGGAGGGGGGCTAGATCAGCGGTCTTCCCCGTGTTCAAAGCGGAGGATCACCTTGTCGCCCCGGAAGTAGACCCGGGAGTACTCAAAGGCCTGGCCGCCGCCGCTCACGATCAGGTCCTGGAGGAGAAGGAGGGGGAAGCCGTAATCCACCTCCAGGATCGCGGCCTGCCGCTCGTCGGCCAGGTAGGTTTCCAGGGTTTCCACGGACCGGGTCCGGTTCAGGCCATAGTAGATGGACATGATTTCGCAGAGCTGCTCGTTTTGGAGATCGAACTGTTCCAGGTTGTCGCAGAGGCTGACGGGGACAAAGCTGTGGTGGTAGCTGATGGGGAGGCCGTTGGCGATCCGCAGGCGCTTGATGTCAAACACCAGGCTTCCCGGTACCAGGGCCAGGCGCTGGGAAACGATCCCCGCGCAGGGGGCGCGGGACATTTCCAGGAGTTTGGTTTCCACCTTGTAGCCTTTTTTTTCCAGCTGGCCCCGGACCCCGGCGTAGGAAAGGGAGGCCATCTCTATTTTGCTTTCACAGACAAAGGTTCCCTTTCCCTGGACCCGGTATAAAAACCCTTCGTGAACCAGCTGGCTGATCACGCTGCGGGCGGTCATGCGGCTGATGCCGTAGGTGGAGGCCAGCTCGTTTTCGCTGGGGATCATCTGGTTGGCCTGCCACTCGCCGTTTTCTATTTGTTCCTGGATGATCCCCTTGAGCTGCACATAAAGGGGCTTGGAGGAATTCCGCTCCAGACAATTCTGGAAGTCTTTGCGCATAATTCCGGTATATCAG
>JAIRPD010000082.1 GCA_031257195.1 Treponema sp.
ATTACGCAAATACGGGTAAGAAACACTGATTAAATCCTCGATTGGATTTAATCAGTGTTGCCTTAGGCAAAACCTGATAAACCAGCCGGTGCTGAATGTTGATTCTGCGTGAATAGGTAGTATCTTCATAGCTTTGCAGCTTTTCATAGGGCGGGGGATTTTGAAAAGGCAGTGTCATCAGATTCCAGAATGGCGCGGTCTGCACCGCGCTGAAAAACCGGGGTGGGTTCACGGGGAACTATCAGGACCTGGTGGAGTAGGTGCGGCAGTTCTTTGACGAAGCCTGCCAAAAGGCTTCGCCTTTTGGCTTAGGAGTTTGCGCATGAGCGCAAACTCCACACAATTATTCCGTGGAGTTTTGCCTTTGGTAAAACTCCCAGCTATCCGACGCAAACAAGCAAGGATTAGGCGGCCAAACAAGGCCGGATTACCGCCGTACTTCAGCCTTGACCGGCGGCGTTGACCGGCGCGGCGCGCGGGTTTAACACCATCCAGTGTACGGGCGCTAGACACCGGTAGGTGTGCGGCGCGGACACCGGTACCGCCGCCAACTGGGGGCAGTAAGCAAACAGGGAGCAAACCATGGACCGGAATACGCGTCAGGCCGGGGGAGGGGACAGCGACGGAGGGGATACCCCGAAAACCGTTGCCTCCGAATACCGGTTTACGAACTCCGACGGTTTTACGATGGGCGAAACCACCGCCGTTAAAACAGCCGGTGGCGCTTTTTTCCTGACCGGCGTATATACCGAAGACGGTGGAACTATTACCGTGTCTTCGTCTAGCGCGAAGTGGGCGTATTTGTATGACAATACCGGCGAAAAAGGGATCGTATAGTTTTACTCCGGCTCTGTCCGCGGATAGTGTGAGCGAGACCCCGGCTGGGCTCTTTGACGGTCAATAAGACAGCGCGGGGGCGGGCGGGCACACGCCGCGCCTCCGCGATACAAGCTCCGGCGGCAACCTCTGGTTCACACAGATAGCGCGGCCGGCGGTTTTGTGCTACACTCTTCCGGTATGGACGCGACAACCCAGCCCCAGGTTCCGCCGGTTTCCCGCCGGACGGACCGGGCCGCCCACTGGGCGGACGAAACCGCGGACAAGGTAATCCGCGAGAAGGGCGAAAAGGCCCTCTATACCTGCGCCTCGGGGATCACCCCCTCGGGGACGGTGCATATCGGCAACTTCCGGGAGATTATCTCCGTAGACCTGGTAGTCCGGGCGCTGCGGGACCAGGGCCGCCGGACGCGCTTTATCTATTCCTGGGACGACTACGACGTGTTTCGCAAAGTGCCGGCCAATATGCCCGGCCAGGAGGAGCTGGAACGCCGCCTGCGTTTCCCCATCACCATGGTCCCCGACCCCTGGGGAAGGGACGAAAGCTACGCCCGGCACCACGAGGTAGATGTGGAAACCGCGCTGCCCGAGGTAGGAATCTTCCCCGAGTACCTTTACCAGGCAGACAACTACCGTTCTTCCCGGTACGCCGCGGGAATCCGCCGGGCCCTGGAACACCGGGAGGAACTCAAGAACATCCTGGATACCTTCCGGGACGAGGACCATAAGATTCAGGGAGACTGGTGGCCTATCAGCGCCTTTTGCGGGGGCTGCGGCCGGGACGAAACGGCCATTGAGGGCTGGGACGGCCAGTGGGAGGTGCGCTACCGCTGCGCCTCCTGCGGCCAGACCGCAGCGGTGGATTTGCGGCAGGCGAAGGAGATTAAACTGGGCTGGCGGGTGGACTGGCCCATGCGCTGGGCCTACGAAGGGGTGGACTTTGAGCCCGCCGGCAAGGACCACCACAGTCAGGGCGGCTCCTTCGACACCTCCCGGCGGGTATGCAAGGAGGTGTACGGCTGGGACGCGCCGGTAACCTTCCGCTACGACTTTATCGGTATCAAAGGGACGCCGGGGAAGATGTCCAGCTCCAGGGGCGCGGTAATTGACCTGCGGGATGTGCTGCGGGTCTACACCCCGGAGGTAACCCGCTACCTCTTTGCCGGCACCCGGCCCAACACGGAGTTTACCATCTCCTTCGACCTGGATGTGATCAAGATCTACGAGGACTACGACCGGACGGAGCGTATTGCCTGGGGGGACGAGGCAGCCAAAGACGAGGCGGCGTACCGGCGGGAACGGCGGATCTACGAGCTCTCCCAGCCGGGCGTTGACGGCGAGGGCCGGACAGCCATGCCCGTCGTCAAGCCCTGGCAGATCCCCTTCCGGCATCTGTGCAACCTTATCCAGATTGCCGACGGGGATATTGACCGGACGGCGGCCGCGCTCCGGGCCGGTCCGGCGGGCGGCGGCGGGCCGGGGGCGGGCCCCAGCGAAGAGCAGCTTCCCGGCCTCCTGAGCCGGTGCCGCCGGGCCAAGTACTGGGTGGAGGAGTGCGCGCCGGAGGAGTTCCGCTTCCGGCTGCGGCCGCCGGGGGAGCGCGCGGCGGGCTTGAGCGAACAGGAACTCGCGGGGGTCCGGTTGCTGCGGGACAGGGTGGCGGCGCGGATTGAGACCTACGACGGCGACAAGTCCCGGGCGGAGGCGATCTACCAATGCGCAACGGACGCCGGTCTGGAGGGAAAGGAGCTTTTCCGGGCCGCCTACCAGGCGCTGATCGGCAAAGACCAGGGCCCCCGGCTCGCCAGCTTCCTGGGAAGCGTAAGCCGGGACCGGCTGCTGGCTATCCTCGCGGCCTACTAGGACCGCGCCGAAACCAGGGCTCCACCGCCCGGAAAAGCCGCCCGCCGGGGCGGGGCAATCCGCCTTGGAAGGGAGCCGCGGGCCGGGCGGAAGCGGGATGGCGGACCGGTTTGCGCCGTCTTTTGTAACGGCCCAAAAGCGTGTATACTCCCCCCATGAGCCACACTCCCTCCGGCGGCGTCTCCCAGATGGACCTGGTCCGGGAGGCCTTTCATTATCAAAGCCGTTTCGCCGGCTCCACCATGGTCTTTAAGATCGACTTTCCCCTGACCGCGGAGCCGGCCTTTCCCTCCCTGATGCGGGACTTGGCCTTGCTGGCCCAGACCGGTTTCCGGGTGGTGGTGGTTCCCGGCGCCAAGGAATGGATTGACGCGGTTTTGACGGAGTACGGCGTGGTATCCCAGTATGTCCCCTCGGAGGTTCACGGCCCCCTCCGGGTTACCGGCGCGAAGGCTATCGGCTTCGTGGAAATGGCCGCCTTCCACGTGGCCACCCGCTTTATGACCGCCCTTTCGGCGAACCGCCGGGACTCCGTGGTGGGAAACTTTGTCCGGGCCCGGGGGCTGGGGGTAATCGCGGGCCGGGATATGGAGAACACGGGCCGGGTGGAAAAGATACTGATTAAGCCTATGGGGAGGGTTCTCGATCTGGGGATGATCCCGGTTCTTCCCTGTATCGGCTGGGGGCCCTCCGGCAGACCCTACAATGTACCCAGCGACGAGATAGCCCTGGCGGCGGCGGCGGCCCTGGGGGCGGTTAAGCTGTTTGTGGTGTCCGCGGGGAAGGGCCTTGCCGGCGGCGGTTTGAGGATTCCCCCGGGGGTGGAGACCGGCGGTGAGGGCCGGATTGTGCGGCTTACTCCCCGGGAGGCGGAGGCGGTGCTGGAGCTGAACGCCGCGGCTGCCCCGGACGGCCGGGAACCGCCGGAGGGCCCGGTGGACGGCGCCGCCCTGACGGGACTGCGGCTGGCTGTGGCGGCCTCCCGGGCGGGGGTAGAGCGGGTGCATATCATCGACGGCCGGGAGGAAGGGGCGGTTTTGCGGGAACTCTTTTCTAACCTGGGGGCGGGGACCATGGTGTACGCCGACGAGTACGAGGCGATCCGGCCCCTGAAAACGGCGGATATACCGGATGTGCTGCGGTTCATGGAGCCCCTGATGCGGCGGGGTGTGCTGGTTCGCCGGACGGCGGAGGATATTCAGGAAAGGAAGGAGGATTACCGCGTGTTTGGCATAGACGGCCAGGCCCACGCCTGCGGCGCCCTGCATCGCTGGGATGACGCCCCGGGCCCGGACCAGGGGGAGATTGCCGCCGTGGCGGTGGACAGCGCCTACGCCGACATGGGTCTGGGAAGCCGCCTTGTCCGGTTCCTTATTAATAAGGCCGCGAAGGAGGGGCTTCGCCGGGTGTTTGTCCTGACCACCGCTACCCAGGACTGGTTCGAGGCCCTGGGGTTCAGGGAGAGCGGCGTGGATACCCTGCCCGCGTCCCGGCGAAAAACGTACAACCCGGAACGGAAAAGCAAGGTCTTTGCCCTGGATTTGTAGGTCCCCTGCCCTGGTTGGTTTACCGCTGTTTACTTTTTTCCTCCCCTGGGCTATTATTCTTCCGTGACCGTAAAACCGCCCCCCCCCCCCGGTCCTTACACGCCGGACCTGGGGATTCAGTACCCGGCGAGGACCGACGCCCACATGATAGAGATCCAGGGGACCCCGCCGGTTATTGACGAGAACTATCCTTACCTGGACAAGTCTCTGTTCTTCAGGCTGATGAGTACCCTGTCGTACCTGGCTATGTGGACCGCCGCCTTTGTGGCTTGTCATGTCCGCTTTGCCCTAAGAATCGAGGGCCGGCGGCTTTTGAGGAAACACCGGAAGCTTTTTAAAAACGGGGCTATGACGGTGTCGAACCATGTTCTGTTTTGGGACTTTGTCTGCGTTTGCCAGGCGGTCCGTTACCACCGTCTGCACTTTCCCGCCTGGCCGGGAAATCTGGGGGGGCCGCAGCGGAACCTGATTCGCTGGACCGGGGGTATTCCTATACCGGAGGGTATCCACGCTTTTAAGTACTTTCTCCAGGCCTTTGACGAACTCCACCTTCGGAAGAAGTGGTTTCATTCTTTTCCCGAGGGAAGCTGGTGGAACTACCATCAGCCTATCCGGCCCTTTAAGAAAGGAACGTTTAACCTGGCCTGCCGTTACAATATTCCCGTTATTCCCCTGGCCTTTTCATACCGTCCCGCCCGGGGGCTTTACAAGCTTTTTAAGGGGAAGTACCCGCTGATTACCCTGCGGATTGGGGATCCTATTCTGCCCGATTCCAGCCTGAGCCACTACGACGCGGCCGAAAAGCTCCGGGAGGCGGCTCACCGAAAGATGTGCGAACTGGCGGGAATTACCAATAACCCCTATCCCTGTAAAGAAACGAAGATGGGAAACGGGATGTAGCCGCCGGTTTTTGTGTCCTTGTTCGCCGCGGGGTATATGTACCGGAGCTTGTTCTGTCCGCCGCCGAGCGCGGTAACACCGCCGGCGTTGCGCGTAACGTTCCTGTTATGCGCGGTAGCGCCGTACCCCATTATTTTTTTATTATTATCGTGGAACGATTATTTATAAAGCATAAACTGAATATATCATCAATGCTTTTTATAAAAATATTTTTGAAAAATTCTCCTATAATTTTATAAAAAGATACGGTGAATTTTCCAAAATTATTGGGTGGTTTTTACCAAATATACCATGTTTTGTGGCGGACTATGCGGGTGTAGCGGGCGGTGGTCTTGATAGAGGTGTGGCCCAGGAGTTCCTGAATGTAGCGGATGATGGTACCGCTTTCAAGGAGATGGGTGGCAAATGCGCGGCGGAGGCTGTGTATTGAGGAGTTTTTTGAATGTTGGCTTTCATGAGGGCCTGCTCGCAGACGCGCTGGGCCGAACGGATTGACAATGGTTTAGCGGTATCCGCGTCGGGGAAAATCCACCTGGTTATGTCTGTTTTGGTGTAATAGCGCTTAAATGTATTGATGACCAGGTCTGATAAAATTGTATAGCGATCTTTGCTCACTCTGGTGATAATAGTTTTGCGGCTAAAGTCCACAAATATGATGGAACAAGCATACCGCGCCGAAACCGGCAAGGCGCGCTCCCCGCGCCCGCGCCCTTTCTGGTCCGCGGACCCTTTCGCGTTAACCGGCGCTGGCCTGGGGGGCTTTTTTGATCAGAGGCTGGCGCGGGTGAGGAGCGCTTGATGCCGGCGGCGGCGACGACGGCTTTTGGTTTCCCCATTCCAGAAGGCCCCGGCTTAGGGCGATCCGGATGGCGTCGGCCCTGTTAACGGCGCCCAGTTTTTCATAGATCCGCTTGATCGCGCTTTTGATGGTGTTGGCCGAACGGCTGGAGGATTTGGCGATCTCCTCCTGGGTAAAGCCCTGGAAAAGGGCCTCCAGAACCTCGTATTCCTTGTGGGAAAGTTTCGCGAACGGGGAGGGGTGGTTTCCCTTGGCGGAAAACTGTTCCCTCACGGCGCCCAGTTTTTTCGCGTACACCGATGACAGGTTACGGATCTTTTCCAGAAATTCCTCCGGCGGGCGCGGGTTGGAGCTGTCGTCTTTGAGGGCCTGGGAAGCGACGGAACGCGTGTCCTTGCCCATTTCGGCAAAGGGAAGCAAAAGCCCGCCGGGTTCCGCGAGAAGCCGGGCTTCTTCCAGAACGGCGTAGGCCGCCGCCCGCTGCTTCATCTGGTAGAGGCTTACCGCCTCCAAAACTTTTATCTCAATTTTACCCAGAATAAAATGAAGGGCGTTATGTTTTGTCCGCTTAAGGCTCAGAAGGGTCCCGGCGTAGTTCTTTTCCTGGAAAAAATACCGGGCCTTAACCAGCAGCTCCTGGCCGCGGATAAGACTGTTGGGACTTTCCTCGTTTTCCACGGTAAGCCAGACGGGGACTCTTTCACATTCCCCTATCTGGGCGTAAAACCAGCCCCAGTATATGTCGTGGTTGGCGCGGCGGTTCGCGTACTCTTCCTGGTTCAGAATGTCCTGGATTCCCTTCTGGCTTTCACGGATAAGCTCAATATCCCCCTGGAAACAGCCAATCCGCAAAAGGTAAAAATAGCAGCGGACCTCTATTTCATGCTGATGCCAGGCCCGGGCTTTGACCAGGGATTCCCGGAGAAAATTTTCCGCCCTGTCCATCTCCATTCTGAACAGGGCCAGTTCCCCCCGGGCCAGTTCTTCCATGCCGTACATACTGCCCCTCAGGCAGGCGGCGGCGTGAGGAATGGCGGCGGTCAGGGCGGCGAAGTAGCGGTCCATTTCCTTTGGATCCGGCGAAGGCACCCGGCAGACATAGCTTCCCAGGTTGGTGATGGTAAAGGGGCCATCCGCTTCCTCGCCCCATCGATCTTTATGATAGTGGGCCTTTTCAAAGTGCGCCGGAAAGGAAAAATCCCCCTCCAAGACCGCGAGAATTTCAGCGAGGAAACCCAGAGTGATATAGCAGTAAAAAAGCGCCCCCTCCCGGGCCCGGCATGGCGGGCGGGCTTCCTGGGTTTTGATTATCGCCTTAATCCTCTCCACGGTTTCGTTGAGCTTACCGCTGTTTAAAAGGAAGCGGACCAGGACCACATAAACATCCGCGCGTTCCAAATAGATTTCTTTGGGGAACCGTTCCAGCACCGCCCGAAGCGGGTTCATGGTACTGGCGGGAAGCCCCAGGGGCAGAGCGTGGCATTGGGCGATTAGTTTTTCGTAGTCCTTGGCCTTTTCGTAGTATAAAATCGCGTCTATCCGCAGATTGTTTCGGACGCACCAGGCCGCCGCGGCCTGGTACACTTCCTTTTTTTCCTCCTCACTCAGCTCATTCTGAAGTCCCCGCAGGTAGTCCCGGAACAGCCGGTGTATGCTAAAGACATGGCGGTATTCGTCAAGACGGATGAGGGAGCCAATCTGCTCGATCCTGCGGATCAGGCAGCCCTCTTTCCCGCTGGTGTCGCAGTCGCCTTCTTGACACCGGGCAAGCTCCCGAATCAATTCCGGCGGGGACTCCTCAATAAGGGCCAGCTTAATAAGAAATTTCCGCAGTTCATCATCCACCCGGGCCATGATTTCGCTTTCTATCAGCTTGTACATGTTCAGCCGGATCTGGCTTTCAAAGCCCGCCCCGGATGGTATCTGCATAAAGTGAATCCCCGACAGGTGAACGGCGAAGGCCCAGCCTTCGGTGTTGTGGTATACCTGGTCGATAGTATCCTGGGGGGCCTTGATCCCTATCATGGCAAAGAAGGCCTCAAGCTCGTCCCTGGTAAAGCGCAGATCATCCTCGCTGATCGACGCCAGAAGGCCCTTGGAGTAGAGCTTCATCAGGTTGATGGCCAGCTCTTTCCTGGTAATGAGGATTGAGGTGATACTGGGGAAGGGGATGGCGATGGACCGCTCCAGAAAACGGAGTACCGACTTGTCCTGAATAAGGTGTACATCATCGTACACAAAAACCATCTTTACCCTGGGGTTCACGTCCGCCAGGGGAATGGCCAGGTACTGCTCGAATTCCCGGTCCGTGGCGGGAAAGCCCTGCTTCGCCAGCCTGCCGGCGCTTTCCCCGTTGATCATGGAAACGGATTGAATAAAGTTTTCCCAGAAGCGGTCGCTGATGTTGTCCCGTTCGGTCAACTGAATCCATACGGTACGGACCCGGTGTTTTTGCAGGTAGGTGTATATCCCGTGGGATTTGCCGTATCCCGCGCCGCCGATTACCAGAATCACCGGATAATCCAGGGCTCCGCGGATTTGCTCGTTTATCCGGGGGCGTTCAAGGTACAAGAGATGCCCCGGTGCCACAGGTCTTGAACTCAGAATGGTCGAATCGTTCAATTCGTTGACCCTTTACTTTTTATTATACCGCGCGGGCAAGAAAAAAACATACCCGCCATACGAGGTTTAAACCGGCGGCTGCCCCGGACTGGCCGTTAAAGGGTTCTATAGAACGCCCTTTGAGGCGATGGCAAGGATACCCTCAATGTCAAGGCAGCCGTCCAGGACCGCCGCGACGGCGTCCACCGCCGCATCAACCCTGGCGGCCTGATCCACCCCGTCCGATACGGCCCCCAGCGCGGCCAGCCAGTAGGCCCGCTGCCCCGGATCGTCGAACAGCCGGTGGACGTAGCAGCCGGTAACGCGCCCATCATGGCTGACCGCGCCGTCCAGGCCGCCGCCGGAATACCGCAGGAAGGGGGCGGCGCCGGCATCCAACTCTGTCCGCCCGCAGTGGATCTCGTAGCCCCGGAAAGGCGCGCCGCCGGGCAGGCTTATTCCCGTAACTTCGGCCACCCGCTTACCGGCGGCAAGCGTTGTGGTTACCGGCAAAAAACCCAGCCCCGCGGCCTCGCCGGGTTCGCCTTCCAGCCCCAGGGGGTCGGCGAGGGTTTTGCCCAGCATCTGGTAGCCCCCGCAAATCCCCAGCACGCGGCCGCCCCGCCTGATATGGCAGGCCAGATCCAGATCCCAGCCCTGGGAACGGAAAAACGCCAGGTCGCTGATAACCGCCTTGCTGCCGGGCAGGATAACAAGCTTCGCGTTTCCCGGCAAAGCCTGGCCCGGCCATACGCGGACAACCCGTACGGAACCTTCCGCGTCCAGCGCGTCCAGATCATCGTGGTTCGCTATATGGGGAAGCACGGGAACCGCTATCGTCACCTGGTCCTGGCCGGCGCTTTCCGCGGCGTCCCGAACCGCGTCTTCCTCCGGCAGGCCGCGGGCCTGGGGTATCCAGGGAACAATCCCCAGCCCCCGCCAGCCGGTTCGTTCCTCAATGGCCCGGTAACCGTTCTGGAAAAGCCCGGGGTCACCGCGAAACCGGTTGATAAGAAAGCCCCGGATCATCCCGGCGTCCCCGCTCTCCAGGACCATCTTTGTGCCCACCAGGGACGCGATAACCCCGCCCCGGTCAATATCGCCCACCAGGATAACCGGCGCGGCGGCGGTCCGGGCAAAGCCCATGTTCGCTATGTCCCCCTCCCGTAAATTGATTTCCGCGGGACTGCCCGCCCCCTCGATAACGACAATATCACTTTCCGCGGCAAGTCTCTCAAAGGATTCCATCACAGGGCCAAGGAGGGAAGCGCGCCCCGTGGTAAAATCCTTCGCGTCCAGCGCGCCGTACACCCTGCCCTGGACTATCACCTGCGCCCCGGTATCGGACTGCGGCTTAAGCAGCACGGGATTCATGTCAACCGAGGGCCTAACCCGGGCGGCCAAAGCCTGCAAAGCCTGGGCGCGCCCGATTTCGCCGCCCTCCACGGCGGCGGCGTTGTTGGACATATTCTGCGGTTTAAAAGGACGCACCCGCAATCCCCGGTTGGCAAACACCCTGCAAAGCCCCGCGGTCAAAACAGACTTGCCCACATCGGACCCGGTCCCCTGCAGCATAACAACCGATGACATAAACCCTTCCCCCTGTTTTGCGGACCCTGGACTCGCGATCAATAACGAACACTTATTCCCACATACCGGGGCAGAATGGTAACACTCACCCTTTCCGTTACCTCAAAACCCGGCATGGTATTCGCGCCGTTCGACGCGGGATTTCCGGAACTGTTTAAACCGCCGTTCCTGTCAAGGAGTTCCCGGTAGCTCTTTCCCACCGATTTTCCTATCGCGTAACCCACCAGCGCCCCCGCGACAGCGTCCGAGGCCCAGTGCGCGAACAGGGACATCCCTATCCCGGTGAGGGCCGCGTATGAATACGCGGCGATCTTAAGCCCCGTGTTTTTTGGATACAGTTCAGCCAGCGTTACCGCCATGGCGAAGATAACCGCGGTATGACTGCTGGGCCACCCGGAAAACACGCCCCGTTCCATAAAACCAAAGGCAAAGTCCCCGCTAAAATCCGCGGAATCGCGTTCGTTGTTGATAATCCCCGGGTCGCGCCTTCCGGTAAACGCTTTTATCGACGACGATATAACCACCCCCAGTATCGCCGCCTGCCCCAGGGCAAGCCCCGTGATTTGAAGATCCGCCCTTTGGCCGGAACGGCCATACAGGTACAACCCCAGGGGCATCGCCGCGGGAAGAATAAAACCCAGGGCCCCAAAGGGCGTTCCAGAAAAGGCCAGCGCCTTATGCTCCACCGCGATGGTACTCCACTCCCAATCCAGCCCGCTGTGAACAAAGTAGTACGTCCCCAGCCCGGCCAGAAGGTAGGGAACCCCGTACCCATAGGTAAAACTGTTCAGGGTATTCGTCCCCAGCTTATAGAAAAGAGTCGAGAACGGTACGTTGTTTCGATCATCCCCGGGGGTTGGCGTATCCTGCCCCGCCGCGAAGGACGAGCAAAATATGAGCAGCGTCAAAACCCCCAGGAACCTGGCCATCATGGAATCCCCCCTTTGTTTCGCCCCCGGGATACCCCGCCCCGGCCGCCCCGCCCTCTCCGCCGCCCCCGCGGCGGCGGGCGCCGCGGAACAGCGCCGCCGGGCCGCCCCCTATGAAAAGAGGCGGTCCGCCCTCCAGTGGGAGGGATTCCCCGGCCCCACCCACTGGTTCAGGGCGAAACTTCCCGCGAGACTGCGGCCAATAAACCGCTTCGCCAGCAATACCGCCTCCCGGACAGACAAACCCCGGGCAAGTCCCGCGGCAATGGCGGCGGAGGTCGTACACCCCGCCCCATGGTTCCAGCGGGTATCGATCAACTCCCCCTCGATCAGCTCAAAGTCCTTCCCGTCAAAAAGAAGATCCACCGCCCTGCTTTGTCCCGGCAGCTTGGCCCCTCCCTTGATAAACACATGGCGGGCTCCCCGCTGGTGGATGATCCGGGCCGCCTCCCGCATCCCCTCGATGGAGTTGATCTCCCGCAGGCCGGAAAGCCGCTCCGCCTCAAAAAGATTGGGGGTCGCCACTTCCGCCAGGGGAAGCAGCGTTTCCGCCGCGGCGGCGTTCAGTTCGGGGTTCAGCGCCTCCCCCGCGCCCTTGCATACCATCACCGGATCAAGGACATAGTTGGTAATGCCCTGGCGGCGGATATATTCCCCCGTCAACTCCACCGCGTAAAAGCTGCCGAGCATCCCCGACTTGGCGGCGGCGGCCCCCACGCCCTTGAAGATCGTCTCCAGCTGGGCCCGGAGGACCTCTTCCCCAAGGGGAAACACCTGGTGGGCCCAGGTATGGTCCGGGTCCATGGCCGCCACCAGCGTTACCGCCGCCATACCATACAGGCCGTACTCCTCAAAGGTCTTAAGGTCCGCCTCCAGGCCCGCTCCCCCGGACGCGTCGGAACCAGCGATGGTCGCTATTTTTATCATGCCATTCTCCTTTTAAAACATCGTTTTCTTATATCAGTCAAAGGCCACAATAGTGAAAACCGCCGGGGGTGTCAAGGCGGAACCCGGCGCGATTTTACCGGCCTTTTATCGTTCCTTTATCGTTCCTTGACATCCCCTCCGTAGATTATGTCCATACCAACTTTCATAAGGAGTGTTTATGAAAAAACTAGTATGCCTCTGGTTCATCGCCCTTTCGGCGGCGGCCGTCTTCGCGCAGGAACTGAAGTTCAGCGGCTATGTGAACAGCGGCATGGGCCTGGTGATCACCGGCAAGGAGAACAGCGATCCCGCGGTGATGACCTACGGCGTCGATTCGGAGCGGAACATTGGCCGGTTCCGGCTGAACGGAACCTACACCAACGCCGGCGGTACCGGGGGGGCCGACTTCCGCCTGCAAGTCCAGGGCCGGGGCGTCAGCTCCCTCCCGGAGAACATCCCCTCCCTGGCCTTCGCGTACGGCTGGTTCAAGCCCGCGAAGTTCCTCACCATCAAGGCGGGGCTGGTGGACGACAGCGCCTTTACCACCGGCGACGTGATCCTCAACGACGACCAGGGCGAGGGGGCGGGCCTGCTGGTCAAGCTCAGTCCCCTCCGGGGCCTGGACCTTGGGGCCGGGGCCTACGCGGCTTCCTACCAGGGCGGCGGCAGCAACAACCTCTTTGACGGCCAGCTCCCCCAGGAACTCCGCTGGGACCGGATCAAGTACACCTTTGGCCTGGCCTACACCCTGGAAGACGCCTTCCGCGTTACCCTGAGCGGCCGCACCTGGAACAAAGCGGGGAGCAATGAAACCTCCGCCCGGGCCATCGGCGAGTTCCGCCTCCTCGCGGTGAAGAACCTCACCGCCGTGGTGGCGGTGGAGGGAAACAACCTCTACGAGGACCACAAGGATTTCCGCGACCACGGGCTCATCACCTTTTACGAAACCCTGGGCTACCAGTGGGGGGACTGGGGGTTCGGCCTTAACGCCGCCCAGTACAAGAGCAACGAAACCGGCAGGGAAGACCTGGCCCTCCTGGTGAACCCCTGGGTAAGCCGCGCCCTGGCGGGGGGAACCATCGTCCCCCGTTTGGAAGCCGTGTACTTCCTGGGCGGGAACCAGGACGGCGCTAACTACCACCGCCGGGCCTACAAGGCCAACTACCACAAGGACGCGTACGTGATCACCGGGCGGCCCTCGGTGAAGATCAGCCTGGACCCCCGGGTGAGCCTGGAGATTGGCGACGCGGTGTACTATCAGCGGCCGGTCCAGGGCGATGGGGCGCTGACCAACGTGTTCTACGCGGACCTGGTCGTTAAGTTCTAAGGATGAGAGGCCGCGGCCCGTTTCCCGGACCCCGGCGCCTCATGTTCTTCCTCCTATTTTAAGGCCCTTCGGAGGCGGCCTGCCCTGGGCAGGCTGAATCCGGGGGGCCGTCTTGTTGCCGCCCCCCCGCCGCCCCGCCCCGTCCCCCGTTCCGGGGACCCTCTCCCCCTCCCCCCGGCCCCGCGCCCCCTCCCCCGCCGCCCCGCCCGGACCGCCGGCGTTCTTGCCGGCGGGTCCAGCGCCCTTCCCGGTAACGCCAGCGCCTTTGCCCGCGGGGACAGCGCCCCTGCCCGCGGGGATAGCGCCCCTGCCCGTGGGGACAGCGCTTTTGCCGGCGGGGACAGCCGCCTTCCCGGCGGGGACAGCGCCCCTGCCCATGGGGACAGCGCCCTTGTCCGCGGGGATAAGGTCCTTACTGCCGGGGACAGCGCCCCTGCCGGTGGGGTCAGTTCCCTTGCCCGCAGGGATAGCGCCCCTGCCCGCAGGGATAACGCCCCTATCCCTGGTGATAGCGGCCGTATCCCTGGTGATAAGGCTCGTACCGGTGGTGATACGGACGCTATCCCTGGTGATAAGGCTCTTACCGGTGGTGATAACAACCTTATCGGTGGTGATAGCGTTCTTATCGGTGGTGATACGGCCCTTATCGGTGGTGATACGGCCCTTACCGGTGGTGATAGCGTTCTTATCGGTGGTGATAAGGGCGCTATCCCTGGTGATAAGGCTCTTATCGATGGTGATACGGCCGCCACCGGGGGTGATACGGCCCTTCCCGGGGGGGCCAAGGACCCTCCCCGCCCCCTTGTTTTGCCGGGCCCCTTTGGTATATCCTATAAAAAAGAAAGGGGAATGAAAAAGCCGTCCGTCGAAGTCCGCGCCAAAGCGCTTTTTGCCGCCGCCATCCTTATCGTGTCGATCAGTTTCCTCTATATATGGGGTGTCTTCCGGTCTTCCAACGAATTGTGGATCGCCGGCATCCAAACCCGGCTCCTGACCCTCAGCGACTCCCTGGCCCGGCTGACTACCGCGGAGGAACTGGCGGAGCTTTCCACCCCCGAAGACATGGCCAAGCCCCTCTACCGGGAGTTGAAGTGGCGGCTCAACAAGTTCGCCGTGGACAACGCCGTCCTCTACGCCTACTATGTGCGCCTCTCCGGGCAGGACGCGCACAGCTACATCGTGGACAGCGACTTTAACCCCGCGACGGTCTTTGACCTTTCCACCAAACCCATTCCCCTGAACAGTTCCCTGCGGGAGGCCTTTGGGGGCCGCCGGACCGTCCTGGGGATCCGGGAATACGTGGACCATTCGGAGGGGCTCCTGTCCGCCTTCTCCCCCCTCAGGAACCGGGAGGGGAAAATCACGGCCCTGGCGGGGGTGGATGTGAGCGACGCCCCGATTATCCAGAACCGCCGCACCGGCTGGCTCCTTACCCTGCTGCTGGCCGTCTCCGCGGGGGCGGCTATCGCCTGCGGCGGGCTGAGTCTGGCCCTCTACCGGCGGAAGTTCCGGGAGGCCCCGGGGTCTAACCTGGCCGCCGGCGAGGTTCTCCACCGGATGTCCCGGGAAGCGCGGATTCCCCTGAACGCCGTCATCGGCCTTTCGGAGCTGACCCTGGGGGACCAGGACCTTCCGGGGGAGGCCCGGGAAAATACGGAGAAGGTCCGCCAGTCCGGGGCGATCCTCCTGGGGATCATCAACGACACCCTGGACCTTTTCCAGATCGAGGCGGGCGCGTTCGAACTCCACCCCGCGGAGTACGATCTGCCCAGCCTTATCAACGACACCCTCACCCTGAATATCCCCTGGACCGCCGGCGGGGCCTCGGCCTTTGCCCTGAATATCTCGGAGACTCTGCCGGCCAAGCTGTTGGGGGACGACCAGCGGCTGAGGCGGATCTTCCACAACCTCCTGGACGGCGCCTTTGCCCGCGCCAACCAGGGCAGGGTGGAATGGAACCTGTCCTGCGCGAGGGACCCCACGGGGGTGTGGCTTGTCAGCAGTGTCAGGGATTCGGGGGCGGGGTTCCGCCCGGAGGACCTGAAGAACCTGTTCCGCCTCCCCGGCCCGGCGGAGGCGGGGGCGGACCAGGAAAAGGAGGGGGCGAGCCTGGGGCTGGTGGTAACCAGGCGGATGGTGGAGCTGATGGGGGGCTCCCTTACGGTGGAAAGCGAGTACGGCCAGGGGAGTCTCTTTACGGTGTGGCTCCGGCAGGGGTATGTGAACGACGCGATTATCGGTGAAGCGGTGGCGAAAAGCCTGCGGAACTTCACCTACCTGAAGGAAAAGTCCCGCCGGACCGCCCGGCTGGCCCGGCTCCGGCTTCCCTATGCCCGGGTCCTGGTGGTGGATGACGTACCCACCAATCTGGATGTGGCCCGGGGGATGTTGAAGCCCTACGGCATGAAGATTGACTGCGTAACCAGCGGGGAGGAGGCGATCCGGCTTATCCGGGAGGGGGTAAAGTATAGCGCGGTTTTCATGGACCACATGATGCCCGGCATGGACGGCGTTGAGGCGGTCCGGGTTATCCGGGAGGAGATCGGCACGGACTACGCCGGGAGCGTGCCCATCATTGCCCTGACGGCCAACGCGATCCGGGGTAACGAGGAGGTGTTTCTCCAACAGGGCTTTCAGGCTTTCCTGGCCAAACCCCTCGATCCGGGTCAGCTGGACTCGGTTATCCACCGGTGGGTCCGGGATACGGGTCTGGAGGAGCGCGTGGGCCCCTCGGCTTTGGAGATGCGCTTCCACCAGGACCGGCGGAACGGGGACGAACGGCGGACCGGCCTGGAGCGCCGCCGCGATTCCGGCCCGGTCCGCCGGGATGGGGGCCGCCTTTCCCGCCAGGAGCGGGGGGCGGGGGAGTTTCCCCCCGGGGAGGTCCCGGACGCCCCCCCGGAAAAGGCCGGGGACGGTTCCGCGGGCCCGGGGGACGGGTAGAAAAAGCGGCGCGATAACGCTACACTGAACGCGGGAGGGACTGTAATGGATCCGGCGCGCCCCAGGATCATGCTGGTGGATGACAATGTGACCAACCTTACCACGGGGAAGGCCGCGTTGAAGGATTGGTTCCAGGTTTTTACCCTGCCTTCGGCGGCGAAACTCTTTGAGCTGCTGGAGAAGGTAACCCCCGATTTGATTCTTCTGGACATTGAGATGTCCGAAATGGACGGTTTTCAGGCGATACAAAGGCTTAAGGCGGAGGAAAAAACCGCCGCCATCCCGGTTATCTTCCTTACCGCCAGCGCGGACCCGGTTCAGGAGGAGGAAGGGCGGCGGCTGGGGGCCGCGGACTATATACAAAAGCCCTTTTCTGGCCCAGACTTGAGGGAACGGATTAAAAAACAGTTCTTTTTGTCTAATATTCATTGAATAAAATCCTTTTTTTCTGTATAATGAAGCAAAACCTGTTGTGGAGCGAGGATTGTTGTAATAATGCTGGATATCGGTCCTATTCATCGCGCCGAGTATGAGCTGGACAGTGGACAATCCGATCCGGTATTTATCGCGGAGGCCCCTGGAAGAATCCATTTTTTGGGTGAACATGGGGAGCCGCGGGCGGGGTTGTACCTTTCCGCCGCCATAGACCGGTTTGCGCGGGTGGCGGTAAGCCCCCGGAAGGATAATTCCCTCCGTTTTTTCGCCGCCGATCTGGGGGAACGGAAGCGGACCACCCTGATAAACCTTAAATACAAGCGGGAAGATCGCTGGGCCAACTACATCAAACTGGCGATCTACCTCTTTTCCTCCCTGGGGTACGTTACCAAGGGATTGAATTTTACCCTGGCGGGGAATATACCCCATCAAGTGGGGCTGGCCTCCTCTTCGGCCATAGAGGTGGCCGCCGCGGCGGCCCTCAAGGGCCTGCTTAAGGCGTCGCTGCCGGACAAGGACCTTCCCCAGGCCCTTGTCCGGGGGGAGGCGGAATTCCTGGGCCGGGAGGTAAGCCCCGTGGATTACCTTGTGGCCCTGAACGCCAGGAAAGATCATTTCCTCCTGGTGGACGAGGTTTCGAGGGGGGTAACCAAGATCAAAAGCCCCTTTGCCCGGTACGCGATGCTTCTAATGGATTCCCGGGTTCCCCGGGTGGGGGTGGAGGAAGAGCTTAAACTGCGCCGGGCGGATACCCGGCGGGGCCTGGAGCTGCTTGCTAAACGGAAACAGGGAACCAGCTTCCGGGACTATGAAAACGGGGACCTCCTGGAATCCATGGGGGATTTGAGCGAGGAGGTGCGCCGCCGGTCTCTCCATGTGGTGGAAGAAAACCAGCGGGTCCGGGAGGCGAAGACCGCCCTGGAAGGCGGCGATCTGGCGGAGTTTTCCAGGATCATCTTCCGTTCCCACGAAAGTCTGCGGGACCTTTATGAGGTTTCCTGTCCCGAGACCGACTGGCTGGTAAAGCGGGCCCAGGAACTGGAGGGAGTGGCCGCTTCCCGCATGACCGGCGCCGGTTTTGGGGGCTGCACCTACACAATCCTCAAGGAAAACATCCAGGAAGAGTACCGCCGGCGGATGGAAGACTATGAGCGGATCTTCGGGTTTCATCCCCTGGTCCACGAATTCCACCTCGCCTCCGGCGCCCGGCTTATCGCCAAGGGATGAAAGCCATGGCTGTCCATGAATCCCTGGAAGAGGGCATTAAGTTTTTCCGGCTTAAGCGCTGGGATAAGGCGCTGGAGGAGTTCCTCAAGGCCAATACGGATTCGTTTGGGGCGGAAGATAACGCGGAACTGGCCTATTACCTGGGGCTCTGCTATACCAAGCTGACCCGCTACAACGACGCCCTCCTGTACCTGGAACAGGTGGTTACCGCCGCCCCGGATCCCCTCCGGGTCTACCAATGCCGCATGACCCTGGCCTACATTTACGTGATCACCAGCCGCTCCAAACTGGCGGAATTTGAGCTGGGCCGTCTTATCAAAGGGGGCTTTGAGTCGGTTCAGATATACACCACCCTGGCCTACGCCGCCTGGTCTCAGCGGCACTATCAAAAGGCGGTGGATTACTACGAGAAGGCCCTGGACCTGGACGAAAACAACACCACCGCCCTGAACGGCCTGGGCTATATCCTGGCCGATTCGGACATCGACGCGGCCAAGGGGCTTAAGCTTTGCCGCCGGGCGGTGGAAAAAAAGCCCCAGAACGCCGCCTATCTTGATTCTTTGGGCTGGGCCTGTTTTAAAAACGGGAATGTTTCCGAGGCCCGGCTCTGGCTGAGGCGGGCTTTCGATATAAACCCCAATCAAACAGAGATAAAGCGGCATATAAAGATAGTGGTGGGCGAAAGCTAGGACCGGGAAGCGCGGGGAGGGAAGTGGTTTGACCGTGAAGCACGGGCGTTTTGGCAAACTTATCTGTCTCGCGTTGTTGTTCGCGCGGGGGGTTCCGATCCCGCTGGGGGCGCAAAACGATTCGGGGCCCAATTATCTGCGGACCGGAGCCGCCGGGGCGGCCCTGACCGACACGGTAAACGCCCAAAACGAATTCCGCGTTGGGGTCCAAGCCTACTACCGCTACGCCTTCAACGAGGCGATCCTGGCCTTTGAGCGGGCCAATTCCTTCCGGCCCGGGGAATCGCTGATCCTCGACTGGCTGGGCAGAGCCTACTACCGTTCGGGCTTCGAGGAAACCGCCGTCCGGCAGTGGACCTTCGCCGCGGAAAACGCCTCCTCCTCGGCGGAGGAAATCCTTATCCGCGGCCGGATAGAAACGGTCAGGAACCGCCGGAGCCTCCTTCCCCTGGTGGAAGAGGGGCGTTACATAGAGGCGGGCCGCTACCCCGGCAGGTCAGGCGCTTCCCTTTATTTCCGCCAGCCCTCCTCGGTGCTGCCCCTGGAAGACGGAACCGCCTGGGTGGCGGCCTACGGCAGCAATGAATTGGTCCGGGTGGACGTGAACGGCCTGATCCGCCAGCGAATCCGGGGCCCCGTAAACGGCTTCGACCGGCCCTACGACGTGGTGCGGGCCCCCGACGGCAGGCTCTACGTTTCCGAATACCGGGGGAGCCGGGTCAGCGTCCTTGACGCGGAGGGCCGCTGGCTCTCCTACCTGGGAAGCCGGGGAATCAAAGAAGGGATGTTTGTGGGCCCCCAGAATATGGCCGTAGACCAGGACGGCTACCTCTATGTGGTGGATTACGGCAACCGGCGGATCTCCAAATTCGATCCCGAGGGGAACCACATCCTTTCCTTTGGAAAAAGGGGCTGGGGCTTTGAGGGTTTCCTTTCCCCCACGGGGATCGCCTGCCTGGACGAGCGGGTTTTCGTGGCCGACGGGGTTTCCAAACGGATCTACGCCTTTGACCGGAACGGCACGTACCTGGGGATTCTGGTGGATGAGGGCCTGAACGGCCCGGAAAGCATGCGCCTGGTCCGGGGGCAGCTCCTGGTGGCGGACACCACCCGGATCCTCCTGATCGACCCCGATTCGGCCATTACCCGGGAAGTGGGGGTCCTGGGGGGAAGCGCCGTGCGGATCACCGACGCCGGGGCGGACGGCAACGGCAACATCCTGGTGGCGAACTTCCAGGGCGACGAGGTGGCGGTACTGACCACCACCGACGACATGGCCTCGGGCCTTTTTGTCCAGATAGACCGGGTGGTCGCCGGCGACTTTCCCCAGGTAACGGTGGAGGTTTCCGTCCAGGACCGCCGCCGCCGTCCCATCCTGGGGCTGGACCAGCGGAACTTCGTCCTCACGGAACAGAACCGCCCCGCGGCCCGGCAGGAGTACCTGGGCGCCGCGTATCTTTCAGACCGCTATGATATTTCGGTCCTCCTGGAGCGGTCGGACCTGACCTTTTCCCTGAAGGATGAACTGGCCGCGGCCCTGCGGGACACCGCCGGGCTTACCGCCGGCCCCCGGCTGGTATCGGTGGTTTCCGCGGGGGAAAGCCCCTTCAGGGAACGGGTGGGGGCGGGCGCTTCCGGCCTGGCCGCCGCCGCCCGGGCGGGGTCCTACAGTCCCTACTGGCGTTTCGACGGGGGGCTCCGGCTGGCCGCCTCCGACCTCCTGGCGGGGGAAAAGAAACGGGCCGTGGTGTTCATCGGTTCCGGCGCCCTGGGAGAACTGGCCCTGGAGCAGTACAGCCTTTCGGAACTGGCCTCCTACCTGGCCAACAACGGCATTTCCTTTTACGCGATTATCGTGGGCGGCGAGAGCGCCGGGGAGGAGCTGCGCTACCTCGCGGAGGAGACCGGGGGCGCGGTGGCGGACCTGTACCAGCCCGCGGGGGTGGTCCCCCTGATCCGTTCCATCGGGGAAAAGGGCTCCGGCTCCTACGCCCTGCGGTACCATTCCTCCCTGCGGACCAACTTTGGCAGGGATTACCTTCCCGTGGAAGTGGAAGTGTACCTGATGGAACGATCCGGGCGGGACCGGGTGGGGTACTTCGCGCCGCTGGAGTAAACCCGCCCCCCGCGCCGTTTTCGCGGGCGCGGCGCCCCGCCCCCGGGGTTCACCCCAGGGACGGCGGGGACGCGGACGCCCCCGCCGCGGCCTCCGGCGGCCCTCCGCCCCGGTCCTTCACCGCGGGCGAAAGGCCGGGGGTCAGCGCGCCGGGGTCAGCTCACCACCACGTGCTGAATATCCCCCCAGGGCCCCAGTTCCCCCCGCTCCGACTGCCAGCGGGCCGCGCAGGACAAAAAGCGCCCCTCCGCCTCGGGCCCCAGGGACAGCACAAAGGGTGAATGGGTCATCAGCGCGGTATCCTTCAGTTTGGCGTAGTCCATCACCTTTTCCGGCGCCAGGACATAATTCAACAGGCAGCCGTTGGTGCCGTAGGGCCGCGCCCTGCGGTCCGGCGCGGCCTCATCGTGGAACCGCGCCTCAACCTGAAAGCCCCCCAGCGCCCTCAGGCCGGCTATCAAAGCCCGGGTTCCGGGGCGTTCTATGCTGCTATGGGTGGTATCCCGGTTATGCAGGCGCATCGCCGTTCTGTCCTCGTTGGTTACCGGCTCAAACTTGAGGTACTGCGCCACAAAGGGCCGGACAAACCCCTCGGCGGCCCGGCGGGCGTCGTTCTTGGCCTCCGTGTCCACCGGGGTATGGGGACCGGTGGTCCTGGCAAAAGCGGTCCGCCAGTCCGCGTCCCGCTGTTTCAATTCCGCCACCTTCGCCGCCGGAATATGCGTCCATCCGGGAGCCGGGCCCCCGGTCTTGCCTTCCACATAGCCGGTCAGATTCGCCAGCCAGCCGTCAAATTCAGCGTCCCGATCGGGCACAAAATCCTTGGTATGCGCCATCGCCGCCGCCTCCCCGGGGGCCGTTTTTTTGTACGGAGGAACAATTCCCCCGCCGCCGCGGACGATTCCCCGGCCTTGGTACCGGTCCCCTTGCCCAGGGTGAACCATTTCCCCCATTTTGTAAACCCCTCCCCGGAGGCGGAGGCCCGTTCCGCCCCCGGGGGAAGGCCCGGGAAACACCCCGCGGGCGATTCCCCGGTTGTAGTGAGCCGCTCCCCGGTTGTAGTGAGCGGCTCCCCGGTTTTTGCGAGTAACTCCCCGGTTGTAGTAAGCGGCTCCCCGGTTGTAGTAAGCGGCTCCCCGGTTGTAGTGAGTGGCTCCCCGGTTTTTGCGAGTCGCTCCCCGGTTGTAGTGAGCGGCTCCCCGGTTTTTGCGAGTAACTCCCCGGTTGTAGTGAGCCGTTCCCCGGTTGTAGTGAGCAGCTCCCCGGTTGTAGTGAGCGGCTCCCCGGTTGTAATGAGCGGCTCCCCGGTTCTTGCAAGGGGCTCCCCGGCCGCCGGGCGCGGCGGGGGTGAGCGCGTTACGGACGCTGGCGGGGTTATGAGCCGCGGGTAATCGCCGGGGGGCTTTGATCGGGCCGTCCCGGCCCTGGGGCGGGGGCAACGGCGGGCGGCGGGCAGGGGGGAGGCCGGCCTTGTCATTCCCCGGTTTCCGGGATAAACTATCCGGGTAAACTATAAAAGCAGAGGTATGCTATGATCTATTCCGCTGAAGTGGAGCATATGTGTCCGGTGGTTAAGGGCGCGTATCACGGGCCTGCTCCCATCCCCCAGGAGGGAAAATGGGTTCAGGCAAAGGAAATCAAGGACATCAGCGGCCTTACCCATGGGGTTGGCTGGTGCGCCCCCCAGCAGGGCGGCTGTAAGCTGACGCTGAATGTCAAAGATGGGGTGATTGAGGAAGCCCTGATCGAGACCATTGGCTGTTCGGGGATGACCCACTCCGCGGCTATGGCCGCGGAGATCCTCCAGGGAAAGACCATCCTGGAGGCGCTGAACACGGACCTGGTCTGCGACGCCATTAACGTGGCCATGCGGGAACTGTTCCTGCAGATCGCCTACGGCCGCAGCCAGACGGCCTTTTCCGAAGGGGGGCTTCCCATTGGCGCGGGGCTTGAGGACCTGGGCGGGACCCTGCGCAGCCAGATTGGGACCATGTACGGCACCAAAAAGAAGGGGGCGCGCTACCTGGAAATGGCGGAGGGCTACGTAACCCGCCTGGCCCTGGATAAGGATAACCTGATCATCGGGTACGAGTTTGTCAATCTGGGCAAGATGATGAAGGCTGTCAGGAAGGGTACCGACGCCAACGAGGCCCTTAAAGCCGCGACGGGCCGTTACGGGCGCTGTAAAGAAGAAGACGGGGCGGTTGCGTTTATTGACCCCCGGGAGGAGTAAAAAATGGCATTGTTTGAAAGCTACGAAAGACGGATTGGCCATATCAATGAGGTGCTTAAGGAGTACGGGATCAAGGACCTGGAGGAGGCCAAGCAAAGCTGCGTCGGCAGGGGCTTTGACCCTTACGAAATCGCCAAGAAGGTTCAGCCCATAGCCTTCGAGAACGCCGGCTGGGCCTATACCATGGGGGCGGCCATCGCGCTCAAAAAGGGCTGCAAGAAGGCCGCCGACGCCGCGGAGGCTATCGGTATTGGCCTCCAGGCGTTTTGCATCGCCGGTTCCGTGGCGGACGACCGCAAGGTGGGGCTGGGCCACGGCAATCTCGCGGCCATGCTGCTCCGGGACGAAACGAACTGTTTCTGTTTCCTCGCCGGCCATGAAAGTTTCGCCGCCGCGGAGGGGGCCATCGGCATCGCGCTAAACGCCAACAAGAGCCGGGGAAAGCCCCTGCGGGTGATCCTCAACGGCCTGGGAAAGGACGCCGCGCAGATTATCAGCCGGATCAACGGCTTTACCTACGTAAAGACCCAGTTTGATTACCTTTCGGGGAAGCTTACCATTGCCGGGGAAATCCCCTATTCCGGCGGGGAGCGGGCCAAGGTTAAGTGCTACGGGGCGGACGATGTGCGGGAAGGGGTGGCGATTATGCACCACGAGGGGGTGAATGTCTCGATCACCGGGAACAGCACCAACCCCACCCGGTTCCAGCATCCGGTGGCGGGGACCTACAAGAAGGAGTGCGTGGACCAGGGGAAAAAGTACTTTTCCGTGGCTTCCGGGGGCGGCACGGGCCGGACCCTGCACCCGGACAACATGGCCGCCGGCCCCGCCAGCTACGGCATGACCGACACCATGGGCCGGATGCACTCCGACGCCCAGTTCGCCGGGTCTTCCTCCGTGCCCGCCCACGTGGAGATGATGGGCTTTTTGGGCATGGGGAACAATCCCATGGTGGGCGCCACCGTGGCGGTGGCGGTGGCGGTGGAGCAGGCGCTTCGCTAGGGCGCGGTTAACCGGGGTACGGGGGCGGTCTGTTTGTTCGCCCCCGGGGCGGAAAACGGGCCTACATGTACCTGTTGATCAGCTCAATCACCCTGGTTTTGGCTTTGGTTTTTTCTTCTTCCGGCGGCGTAAACAGCGCCGCCGGATTTATTTTCAGGGCCTCGCAGACCCTGAGCAGGGTGTAAAGATTGGGAATCCGCTTCCCCGTCTCTATGCAAAATACCTGATTTTGAGATAGACCGGCTTTTAATGACAGCTCCATCTGGGAAATTCGCGCCTTTTCCCGCTCTTCCCGGACGCGCTGGGAAATAGCTTTTATTTGGGTTTCAATCTCATCGATTTCCAGATTAGTGTTCATTCCCGAAACAACGTCCATTTTGTAATAAATTTACCATTTTTTTGTGTTGACACATCATCTAAAAACATTGTAAGATACAACCTAATAAGATTGCGAAGGAGCTATATACGTATACGGTTAAAATATTTGGCGGGGCCCGGCGTTTGTTGATCCTCGCGCTACTCCTGACGCCGGCCCCGTTCCTCCAGGGGTTTGACGGGGAAATTTCCAAACGGGAACTGGGTTTTGGGTTTCATCCCGAATATAACCGGAGCATGCACTTTTCCTGGGATTTTTCCGCCTTTGGCCTGGTGGAGTTCCGCCGTATGCTGAGTTTTGGGGCCGGCCTGGCCGCGGGCCAAAGCTGGGACATCGCCGAGGTGGACGCCTATCTCTTTGCCGAAATCGCTTCCCCCTTTTTCCGCGATTACGTTCCCCTTTCGATAAAAGCCGCGTATATCTACAACGGCCTGCCCGGCTACGAAACCCATATCCACACCCTGCTTCCGCTGGCTTCGCTGAGCTGGAAATGGTTTGGGGCGGCCCTGGGGGGAACCCTGCGGTTCACCCGCTTTGCCGGCGATCCGGTCCTGTTTGAACCCATCCTGGCGTATTCGTTCTATGCCAATTTTTATAACGCCGGGGAGGCGGTGATGGGAATAAGGCTGGCGAATTTTGACGATTTTAGCGGTAACAATATGGGGTCCTATTTTTTTGGCCTTTACAGCTGCCTGCGGCTTACCCCCCGCGCGGCCATCGCGGGCGAACTAAAAATCGATATGTCGGGGAACGTGGGGCGTATCACCAGCGTATACGGTATCTCGATCAGGGAAGGAGTGGTATTCTCATGGTAAACCGCCCCGTTTTTTGGCTTTGCGCAGTCCTGCTGTTTTCCGCCTGTACCCTGCCCAGCTATTACAACGATTATGAGTCCCGTTTTGACTGGCGCGATGAATTTAGGTTCCTTACCCCCGCCGACCGGGCGCCCTCGCCGGGGGAAGAGTATTCGTTCATCGTAGTAAGCGACATCCATATAGGCGGGGCCCGGGATGCCCTGGATTTTACCCGGCTGGGGGAAAAACTTAACGGGGCCCAATTTATCGTGATCACCGGGGACGTAACCAACCAGGGCTCGCGGGAAGAACTGCGGCTGTTCATCGAGGCCGCCCGCTCCCTTGGCGTTCCCTGCTATCCCGCCGCGGGAAACCACGACATCTACACGGAAAGGGGAAAGCCCTGGAGGGAGCTTATCGGTTCCACCATGTACCGGATCGACGCGGGCGGCGCGTCCCTGTTTATCCTGGACAACGCCAACGCCGCCTTTGGCTACGATCAGCTCGACTGGCTTGAGACCCAGCTGCGGAGGGCGGGGAAAAACACCTTTGTTTTCTTCCACGAAAACCTGTTCGTCGAGGCCTCACCCCCCGACTTTGAGCAGACCACCGACATCCGGGAACGGGCAAAGATTATGAGCGCCCTTAAAGGCCGGGCCGGCCTTGTTTTTATGGGTCACATCCACCGGCGGATGGAAAAAGAGTTCGGCGGCGTCAGGTACATCACCCTGGAGAACTACGGGGCCACGGGCGGTACGGGGGGATTTTGCCGGGTCCGGGTGTCCAGCGGCGGGGTATCCTGGGAGTTTGACCGGGTGGTGTTTTAGCGGCCGTTCTGCTACACTTACCCCATGACAGACCCCGGCGCGGACCCCTCCCGGATCCGCAATTTCTGCATCATCGCCCACATCGATCACGGCAAATCCACCCTGGCGGACCGGCTTATCCAGAAGGGCCGCTTGGTAGAGGACCGGAACTTCCAGGACCAGATCCTGGACAACATGGACATAGAACGGGAACGGGGGATCACCATCAAAAGCCAGGCGGTAACCATCCCCTACACCGCCTTGGACGGAAAAGACTACAGCCTTAACCTGGTGGATACCCCGGGGCACGTGGACTTTAGCTACGAGGTAAGCCGGGCCATCAGCTCCTGCGAGGGGGCCCTGCTCCTGGTGGACGCCGCCCAGGGGGTCCAGGCCCAAACCCTGTCCAACCTGTACCTGGCCATGGAACACAACCTGGAGATTATCCCGGTGATCAACAAGATCGACATGCCCGCGGCGGACATTCCGGGAACCCGGGCTCAGATAGAAAAGGACCTGGGCCTGGACCCGGAGGAGGCCCTGCTGGTTTCCGCCCGGCGGGGAACGGGGGTGGACGGCGTTCTGGAAGCCATTGTTCAGCGGATACCGTCCCCCGCGGGCAGTCCCGCCGCCCCCCTGCGGGCGCTGATCTTCGACTGCCACTACGACCCCTACCGGGGGGTTATCGTCCACCTGCGGCTCTTTGACGGCGTTATCCGGGGGGGGATGAGAGTGCGCTTTATGTCCAACGGGGCGGAGTACGAGGTGGAATCCGCGGGGGTGTTCAAGCTAGCCCTGGTGGAAACGGGAGAGCTTTCCGCGGGCAGCGTGGGGTACATTATCGCGGGAATCAAGACCGTAAGTGACGTGCGGGTGGGCGACACCGTAACCGGAGCGGACAAGCCCTGCGCCGCGGCCCTGCCGGGGTTCCGGGAGGTAAAGCCGGTGGTGTTTTCCTCTATATACCCCGTGGATTCCAACGACTACGAGGAATTCAAAACCAGCCTGGAAAAACTCAAACTCAACGACGCCTCCCTGGTTTACGAAAAAGACAGCTCCGCCGCGCTGGGGTTCGGGTTCCGCTGCGGCTTTTTGGGCCTCCTCCACCTGGAGGTGATCCAGGAACGGCTGGAGCGGGAGTTCGGCCAGTCGGTGATCTTCACCGCCCCCTCGGTAAAGTACAAGGTCCGCCTGCGGGGCGAGGGGGGGGAGGTGATGGTGGACAACCCCACGGACTATCCCGGCGAGGGCCGGGTAGAGGGGGCGGAGGAACCCTACATCCGGGCGCAGGTGATCACCCCCGCGGCCTACCTGGGGAACATTATCAGCCTTTGCGTGGAAAAGCGGGGCGTCCAAACCGGGATGACCTACCTGGACGAAAAGCGGGTGGAGCTGACCTACGACATGCCCCTTTCGGAGGTACTCTTTGACTTTTACGATCGCCTTAAAAGCATCAGCCGGGGTTACGCCTCCTTTGACTACGAGATTACCGGCTACCAGCCTACGGAACTGGTTAAGCTGGACATCCTCCTGAACGGCAAGCAGGTGGACGCCCTGTCCCAACTGGTCTTCCGGGACCGGGCCTACGACCGGGCCCGGCTGGTCTGCGAGCGCCTGCGGGACGAGATTCCCCGGCAGCAGTTTAAAATCCCCATCCAGGGAGCCCTGGGCAGTCAGATTATCGCCCGGGAAACGGTGAACCCCCTGCGGAAGGACGTGCTGGCCAAGTGCTACGGCGGGGACATTACCCGCAAGCGCAAGCTCCTGGAGAAGCAGAAAGAGGGCAAGAAGCGGATGCGGATGGTGGGAGACGTGGAGCTGCCCCAAAGCGCCTTTTTGGCGGTGCTGAAGACCAAGGACGAGTAACGCGCGAGCCGCTCCCCCGGCGGAAGATCCCCCGGAACCCCCCGCCGGGCTCGGCAAAGACCCCGGTGTACGCGTACCGCGAACACCAGGCAACGTAAAGCGCGGCCGCCCATTCACGGCCGCCAATGAGGGGATTCCTCATCCTTATTCGAAGGTCTGGTTCACTACCCTGCGGCTTGCCGCGGCTGGTAACAGGCAAAGCCAACAAAAAAGGTAGTAAGCCGGAGGGCATACTCAACTTCCTAAGGACGGGGACCGCCGTGTAAGGGAAAAGACATCGCCGAACTGGAAGAAACGCTGGCGGACCTGTACGGATTTTATAAAGAAGAATAGGAAGGACAACAAAAAAACAGCGGTAAACTGAAGGTTTTGGCATGAAAAGAAGCGCGCCGCTGGCTGTCCTTAACCGGCTGGGCCGCGTTTTTGTAAAACCGTTGTAAAACATGGGAAGAAGCATGATCAGTATCCGGCCTTAACTAAACCACTCCCCCCGGGCCGCCTCCACAAATTGCCGGTAGCGGGCCGCCGCCTCGATGATGGCCCCGGGGGCGATTTTCTCGTTGGGGCAGTGGCACTCCCCGGGGAGCCCCGGGCCCAGGATCATAAAGGGCAGGCGGGGGTAGAAGGGAATTACCAGGGAAGCGTCGGTAAAGTAGAAGAGGCCCAGCGGTTTTTTCCCCGCCTCTTTGCCGCAAAGGTCCACCATAAACGCCGCGGCGGGATGGCTGACGTCGGCCTCCAGGGCGGGGCGCCGGTCCCGGCAGGTCCGCGTAATCACCAGCCCCGGATGGCGGCGCTCCAGGTCCCCGGCGGCCTCGTCCAGGGCGGCCTCCACCCGCGGCAGTTCCGTCCCCGGAACGCACCGTATGTCCGCGGAAAACGCCGCCCGGTCAGGAATCACGTTGATCTTTACCCCTCCCTGGGCCAGCGTAACCGAGCAGGTGTTGGTTCCCAGCAGGGGATGGGGCGCGGCGGCCAGGGCGGCGATTTTTTCTTTTACCCCCGCGAGGTACTCAAAGCCGGCCTCCAGCGCGTTAATCCCCCTTTCCGGCATGGAGGCGTGGCTGGTCCTGCCCTGGAGGGTAAAATCGTACCAGACAATCCCCTTTTCGCAGACCCCCGGATGTCCGCCGGTGGGCTCGCAGATGAATAGAAAAGCAAGGTCCCCAAAAAAGCCCGCGTCCCGCAGGGCGGCGGCTCCCATGCCGGCGGCTTCCTCGTCGGCGGTAAAAAAGAAACGCAGGTTTACCGGCGGCGGGCCGTCCCGCAGATAGGAACGGGCCAGGAGGATCATCGCCGTCAGCCCCCCCTTCATGTCCGCCGCGCCCCGGCCGTGGACAAAGCCCTCCCGCCGTTCCGCCCTAAAGGGATCGCTCCGCCATTCGGCGCGCTCCCCCGGCGGCACCGTGTCCATATGGCCGGCGAACCCAAGGGTAAGGCCGGGGTTCCCGCCGGGAAGGTCCAGCACCAGGCTGGCCCGGCCGCCGCCGTGATCCACCACCCGGAACGCGCCGGCCCCGGCGCCCTCCCCGGTCAGGTAACGCTGGATAAAGGCCGCCAGCGCCGCCTCGTTTCCCGGGGGGTTGGAAGTGTTTATCCCAATCAGCGAGGAAAGGAGCCCCGCGGTTTCATCATGGTCATCGTACTTTGTCATGGGCGCAGTATAGCAAAAAAACCAAAATAAAATCAAAAATTGTTTGACACGCGTATCCTGGCGGGGTATAATGGACCGGTAAAAGGTTTTACTGGCGTACAAGGCGGATGGATGTTACCTGCGGGCACTAAAAGAAAAATTATCATGGACTGCGATCCCGGCCACGATGACGCCGTGGCGATTCTGATGGCCGCGCGGCACCCTTCTCTTGAACTGCTCGGTATTACCACCGTGCGGGGAAATCAGACGATAGAAAAAACAACCAGAAACGCCCTCCATGTGTGCCAGTGGCTTGGAATTGAGGTTCCGGTATGCCAGGGAATGTCCCGGCCCATTGTGCGGGACCCGCCGCCGGTGGAAGATCGCCTGCACGGCGATTCGGGCCTGGACGGCCCGGAGTTCCCGCCCCTGAAAAAACAGGCGGACCGGCGGCACGGGGTGGATTTTATCATCGATACGCTTTTGTCCGCCGCCGGGCAGATCACCCTGGTGCCCACGGGGCCGCTTACCAACATCGCCATGGCGATACGGAAAGAACCGGCGATTCTGGAAAAGATTGAGGAAATTGTGCTGATGGGCGGCTGCTATCAACTGGGGAACGTAACCCCCGCGGCGGAATTCAACATCCACGCGGACGCCGAGGCGGCCCATATTGTCTTTACCTGCGGCAGGCCGGTTTCCATGATGGGTCTGGATATTACCCGGAAGGCGCTGTGCCTCCCCGCTGTTATTGAGCGCATGGAAAAAATCGAAAACCGGGCGGCCAGGCTTTTTGCCGGCATGATGCGGTACTTTAGCATGACCCAGAAACGGGTGTTTGGATGGGAGGGGGGGCCGCTGCACGATCCCACCTGTATCGCTTACCTGATCGATCCTTCATGTATCGAGCAAAAATCCATGTATACCGAAATCGACATCAGGAGCGAGCAGTCCTATGGCCGGACCAACTGCGATTATTTTTCGCTGCGCAAGGAACCCCACAATTCCAGGGTCGCGGTGAATATTGATGTGGAAAAATTCTGGGACATCGTTGAACAGTGCATAGGGCTTTACTAAAGTAAGGGTGGAACATGCGGGACGAAAAGGACTTGCTGCTTGAAACGTTAAACAGCCATAAAGACGGGTATATCCGCCGCCTGGCGGAGCTTGTCGCCATCGATACCCGCGACCTGGGGCACGGCATTGAGGGCGGCCTTGAGGAGAAGGGGCAGGAATACCTTCGGGGCCTGTTTCAGGAGATGAAGGCCGGCGATATTGTCAGCGAGGCCATGAGCGAAGGGCCGATTCAAAAAGCCATGGAACAATACCAGGAGGGAAACCCCGGCCACAACTATGATAAGCGCTATAACCTGTACGCCCGTTTCAAGGGAACCGGCGGCCCGTCGATTCTTTTTAACGGCCATATCGACACCATGCCCCCGGGAGACGAAAGCGCGTGGACGCACCCGCCCTTTGGCGCGGAAACGCTCGGCGGCAGGCTCTACGGCCTGGGGGCCTGCGACATGAAGGGGGGCCTTGCCGCTTCCATCATGGCGGTCAAGCTCCTTCAGGACGCGGGTATTCCCCTCCCCGGCGACGTGATTATTACCTCGGTCTGCGATGAGGAGGGGGGCGGCAACGGCTCAATCCTCGCCGCCATGGGCGGGCAAAAGGCGGACGCGGTGGTGGTCTGCGAACCCACCGAGGGCGCGCTGCTCCTGGCCCATATGGGTTTTGTCTTTTTCAAGGTTGAGGTCCAGGGAGTTTCGGTCCATTCGGGGGGAAAGGTGAACGGGGTCAACGCCATAGACAAGGCGATCAAGATCATCCGCGCCCTGGACGAGCTGGAACATGACTGGCTTCTCCGCTACAAGCATCCGCTCCTTCCCCCGCCGTCGGGCAACGTGGGGGTCATAGAGGGGGGAACGGCGGGTTCCACCGTGCCGGATTACTGCGTTTTCAAGACCTGCGTTCACTACCATCCCGCCACGATGAGCCACAGCCAGGTGGCTGCCGAATATCAAAGGGCGATAGACCTTTGCTGCGACGGCGACGGCTTCCTTAAAGACCACCGGCCAAAGGTCAGCGTGTACCAGGCCGGCGGGCCCTTTGAGATGGAGGCGGATCATCCGCTGGTGGGCTGCTTCTCCGCCGCCTGGCGGGATGTTTTTAACGCTGCGCCGGTGATCGCCGGTTCCCCGGCGGGCTGCGATTCCCGGGTATGGCGCAACATAGCGGGATGTCCCACAATCCAGTATGGGCCGGGCAGCCTTAAACAGTGCCACGCGGTTGACGAGTATGTGGAGATCCAGGAGTATCTTGACGCCATTCTGATATACGCCCATTTGATTTTACGCTGGGGCCGCCGAAGATAAACAGGTAAATAACGGCGGCCTTTCCAGCGGGGAAAACCGCCGTTAAAATAAATTTTCTTTGTTTTTTAAGGAGGAAAAAGAAATGAAGAAAGCGTTTGCGATACTGTTCGCGTGTTTGGTTCTGTTCGCGTCCTGCTCAAAGGGAGGCGGCAAGGCGCCGGAAACATCGGAAAAATTCAAGGTTCTTCTGATTTCCGGCCTGGAGGGCGATAAATCCTTTGCCGACTCCGCCATGATTGGGGCGAAGAAAGCGATTGCGGATTTTGGCGTTGAGATTTCCTATTCCCAGTCCGGCGATCCGGCGGAATTTGAAAATCAGGTGATCACCGGCGCGGAAGAAGGCTTTGACCTGGTTGTGTGCGCCGCGTCCCAGTGGCTTGAGTTTATCGAGAAGCACGCCCCGAATTACCCCAACGTCATGTTTGGCATCACCGACACCAACGCCAAGGGCGATAACGTCTGCTCGGTAACCTTCGCCCAAAACCAGGGATCGTTCCTTGCCGGCGCGGCGGCGGCTATGTTCACCGAAATGACCGAATTTTCCAACGTGAACCAGGACCCGATCATCGGCTGGGTCGGCGGCGTGGATATTCCCGCGCTCCGGGATTTCTTTCTTGGCTATACCGAGGGGGCCAGGTACATTAATCCCAATGTCAAAATACTCCAGTCCTTCGCGGGAAGCTGGTACGATCCGCTCAAGGGCAAGGAACTCACCGCGGCCATGTATGAACAAGGCGCGGACATCGTGATGAACGTGGCCTCCGCCACGGGAAACGGCATCCTGGAGGCCGCCGCGGAAAACAAGCGCTACGCCATCGGTGTTGACATGAACCAGGACGGGGAACAGCCCGGCGCGATCCTTACCTCAATGATCAAGGAAAACGGGCAGGGCATTTACTACATCATCAAAAAGGCGGTGGAAGATCGAAGATTCACCGGCAATCCGCGGATCTACATGGACCTGGAATACGGCGGCGTTAACCTTACCGACATGAGCGTGATCAAGAGTTTCTGCGGCGATCAGCAGAAAGCGTCTATTGACAGGATCCTCGCCAAAATCGACGAGATCAAGAAAGACATCGCTTCCGGCAAGATCGTGGTTTCCAACTACGAAGGCTACGGCAAGAACGCGAACTAAAAGGGCGGTTTGATGGAACAATATGCCGTAGAGATGCGGGAAATCGTAAAAACCTTTGGTCCCGTTCACGCGGTAAGCGGCGCGTCCTTTAATCTTATCCCCGGCGAGATTCATTCACTCATCGGGGAAAACGGCGCGGGCAAGTCTACCATGATGAAACTTCTCTACGGCATATACTCCGTTGACGGCGGAACCGTCGCCATCAACGGGAAAATCCTGCGGTCTTTGACTCCCAGGATCGCCATTGAAAATGGTGTCGGCATGGTCCACCAGGAATTTATGCTGGTGGACGAGCTGACCGTGCTGGAAAACATTATTTTGGGCTTTGAGCCGAAAAGAGGCCCCCTCATAGATTTTGTAAAGGCAAAGGCGAATATCCAGGAATACGTCGGGAAATACCACATGGATATTCAGATAAACAAGCGGATCAACCAGATCAGCGTGGGCGAAGCCCAGCGGGTGGAAATCATCAAAATCCTTTCCCGGGGGGCCAACACGATTATCCTGGACGAGCCCACCGGGGTACTCACTCCCCAGGAGGCGCGGAAACTTTTTGAGATATTGCTGAACCTCAAGGCCGCGGGCAAATCAATCATCTTTATATCCCATAAATTAAACGAGGTAATGGAAATTTCCGACCGCGTCACCGTGATGCGGCAGAGCAAAGTAATCGATACCGTTCAAAAAAAAGAAACCAGTCCCCGGGAGCTTTCCAAAATGATGGTGGGCCGGGAGGTGTTTTTAAATATCAAGCGAAAAGAGGCGAACACGGGGGATTCGGTATTAACCGTGGAAAATCTTTGGACCTCCGGCGAGAAGGAACTGTCCAAGATCCGGGGCGTTTCCTTTGACGTTAAGGCCGGTGAAATTGTCGGCGTGGCCGGGGTGGACGGCAACGGCCAAAGCGAATTGGTGGAGGCCATCGCGGGGATCCGCGAGGTTGAGCGGGGGAAGATCAGCCTTGCCGGCCTGGACATTACCGGCCGCTCCCCGCGCTTTATCCGGGACGCCGGCCTTACCCACATCCCCGAAGACCGGAACACCCGGGGGCTTAACCGCGCGGCTTCGGTGGCGGACAACCTGATCGTAAACAAGGCGCGCCGTTCTCCTTTCAGCAAATTCGGTTTTGTGATGAACGCCGGCGCCGTCGCGTCCTACTCGGAAGAACTGATCCGCAAGTTCGATATCCGGCCTCCCCGGCCGGACATGCTTACCACGTTTTTTTCCGGGGGCAACGCGCAAAAAGTTGTGGTGGCCCGGGAGGTAACCGAGTCAACCAGGCTGCTGATCGCCGCGCAGCCCACCCGGGGTATAGACATAGGGGCCATTGAGGCGATCCGCGTGATTTTGCAGGAAGTAAAATCCCTGGGCGTTGGGGTTCTGCTTGTTTCGGTGGAACTGGAAGAAATTCTCAGCCTTTCGGATCGCATTGTGGTTTTAAGCGAGGGAACCATTTCGGGTATTTTGCCGGTGGAGGAGGCGAGCGAGGAAAACCTTGGCCTGTTGATGCTTGCCGGCAGCCGCCGCCAAACGGACATGGCCGCGGCACGCGGCGGACCGGGGGTAAAGGCATGAACAGCAGGGGCTTTCTTGCATTGGCGGTTAATCACTACGCGGGCATACGCAAGGCGGTTCTTACGGTGCTGCTCTCCATTGGTATAAGCGTTTTTTTGCTGCTGCTTTTTACCAGTGACGATCCCGGCTCGGTGGTCTCGGCGCTGTTTCGGGGCGCTTTTGTGGGCAAGCGGAACCTGGGAACCACCCTGGCCGCCTCCACCACCCTGCTCCTTAACGCCATCGCCTTTTCCATCGCCAACAAAGCGGGGTTCTTCAACACCGGCATCGACGGCGATATGTACATGGGCGCCCTGGCCGCGACCCTGGTGGGCATCTACGGCCGGGGTATTCCGGGACCCGCGCTGGCGGCGCTTTGCGTTCTTGCCGCGGTGATCGCCGGGGCGCTCTGGGCGCTGATCCCGGCGCTGCTCAACATTCACCTTAACGCCAACGTCATCTGCGTCTGCATCATGATGAACAGCGTGGCAAACTACATCTGCAATTTTTTTATCGTGGGCCCCCTTTCCGCGGGAAAAACGGTGCCCCAGTCCAAAGACGTGGCTGTCCGGTTTTCGCAGATCATGCTGCCATCGCGGCTTAACATAGGCATCTTCTTTTCCGTGATTATATGGATTGTGATGATCTGGGTGCTTAAAAAAACCACCCTGGGCTACGAGCTTAAAACCGTTGGAGAAAACCCCCAGCACGCCCAGTACGCGGGGATCAACTACAAAATGACCGCCGTTAAGGCCATGATGATAAGCGGCGCCCTTTCCGGCTTCGCGGGGTGCGTGGAAATCCTGGGCAACTATGGTTACTTCCTCAACGAATTCGCCTCCGGCCTCGGTTCCCGGGGCCTGCTTACGGCCCTGATTGTCCGCTGCGATATGACCTTGCTGCCCATCGCGTCATTTTTTATTTCCGCCCTGTCTTCCGGGGCAATCACCATGCAGGCCGTTACCAAGGTGCCCAAGTCCCTGGTGGATTCCCTGACCGCGCTTTTTATCATCCTGGCCACCATGGAAACCCTTTTCCTTTTTCAGCGGCGCAAAAAGGCGTCCGAAACCAAGGAGGCCGCCCATGGATAAACCGGGGATCCTGGAAATTCTGGCCAATGTTTTTTCGCCTTCCCTTTTTTACGCGTCCCTGCGGGCCTCCGCGCCGGTAATGTACGCCGGCCTCTGCGCCGCCATGACCCAGCAGGCGGGGATCCTCAACCTGGGAACCGAGGGGATCATGTTGATGGGGGCGTACCTGGCCGTCGCTTTTGGCTACCTGAGCGGAAGCTGGCTGGTGGGGATCTTCGCCGCCATGCTGGGAGGGGCGATCATCGCCGGCATCCTGGGCGTGGGAAACCTCCGCTACCAGGCTTTTCTGCCGGCTATTTGCATAGGCATGAATCTGTTTGTGCTGGGCTTTACCCGGTTCCTTCTGGAAACAAACTTTAAGGTTACCGGCGTTTTTGTGGATCCCCGGATTCCCCCCATCCCCCGGATTCGTTTTGACGGTATCCCCTTTCTCGGCGCGTTCTTTAACAACTGGTGCCTTACCGAATGGCTGCTTATTCTGATCGTTCCCCTTACCTGGTTTGTGATCTTCAAGACCACCTGGGGACTGCGGATCCGTTCGGTGGGCAAGATGGAGATGGCCGCGCGAACCGCGGGGCTTAACGTCAACGCCTATAAATACCAGGCGATTCTTGTGTCCGGTCTGCTTGGCGGACTCGCGGGGGCCCATCTTTCCCTGGGGTACAGCAACATGTTTGTCCAGGGCATGACCAACAACCGGGGATTCATGGGGATCGCCGCCATGTGGTTCGGCAACGCCCACCCGGTTTATACAGTCATCGGCGCCTACATTTTCGGTTTTTTCGATTCCACCGGTTCCCGGCTCCAGCCCTACGGCTTCCCGTCCCAGTTTGTGCTGGCGATCCCCTATATTGTTACGGTGGTCATCCTCGCCCTTGTGATGCTGGTCCAGGCGCGGCGTGAAAAACGAAGGAAGAGTCCCCTCTCCGGCTGAAAACCGCCCCGGCTGGTTAAACCACCTCCCCAAAAAGCCGATACTATACCCATGATCCGCGCCTTTGTCCCCTGGATTTTTCCCTTTTTGGGCCTGGGGCTGATTTTCCCCCTTTTCCCGGCAAACGCCCAGGAGGTACTCCGGGGGGAGGTCCAGGTGGACCTGGAACAGGTCCGGGGTTTTGTGGAAAGCCCCCCCCTGAATATCCAGGGCGCCCGGGATAAAGCCCTGGAAGAGGCGGCCTATTACTTTGGGGCCATGATCTACGGCTGGTCCTTTCGTTACGATGTGGGGGAAAAGGCCCGGCGTATTGAGGAAAAGCTGGAGCTGAGCCCCCTGGGGTCCATCGCCGCGGATGACCCCCGGTTGGAACCGGGAAACCCTCAGGTAAAAGACAACACCCTTTCCCTCTGGTCCGACTACCGTCCCAGCGATACCCAGCGCCTCCGGCTTGCCAAATGGAGATCCGGTTCCCTTCGGCCCGCCCAGGCCTACGGGCAAAGTCCCCTGGAAAACAAAGCCGCCGCCCTGGAAGACGCCGCCCGGGCCGCCCTGCGGGCCGCGCTCCGGGGCGGGGAACGGAACCGGCCCAAGGAAGTTACCGGATATATAAGCCTGGCCGCCTTTCCCCGGTTCTGGCTGAACGCGGGCCGGTGGATGGTGGAGGGCCGTTTTTTTGTGGAAATCCGGGAAATCCGGCCTTTCGCCGCCTATTAACCCCCCTTGACTCGGGGCCGCGGTTTTTTATGCGCTTTATTGAATTGACAAAAAACTCCCCCTGTTTTATACTGTGCTTGCTTACTAACGGTCAGTTAGTAAGCAAGTCCGTGGTTTTTCAGGCTAGGGCCTCGTAAAATCGCGTTTTAGTGGAAGATTGGCCAATACCCGCGGATATTGGCCAACTCGAATGTATAAATGAGTGGCGTTATGCGGAATTTCAAAATTGCCCTGTGGGGACTGCTAATTTCTATCGCCGTTTTAACGTTTTTAGGCTATGAAAAAAATAAGTCTGTCCTTCTGGGTAAAGCCGGAGGGGGGGGGAAGAACGCCGCCGGGCAGGCGGGGGCCCCTTTTATCTGCCGTTCCTACACGGACATACCGGGGGTAACCGCGGAGGAAAAGGCCGCCATAGAACGCTTCCGCGGCCAGGGCCGGATCTTTACGTACGGCATGATCTCCTCTTCCGAGTGTTTTCAGGGGGAACAAGCCATTGAGGGCTACGCTGCGCTTTACTGCAACTGGCTTACGGAACTGTTCGGTATTCCCTTTGTGCCCGCCATTTACGATTGGAATGATTTGATAAATGGCCTTGAATCGGGGACCATCGACTTTACCGGGGAGTTGAATACCAAAGGGAACGGCGCCGCCGGTTTTTACATGACCGGCCCCATCGCCGAACGGTTTCTTACAATCATCCAAAAAACCGGCAGTCAGGATGTTCAAATCCTGGCCAAAAAGGAAAAACCGCAAATCGCCTTTTTAAAGGATTCCGCCGCCTACAACCTGGTCCGTTCCCAGACGGATTTTGAGTTTACGCCCCTTTATTTTGAAACCGTTAACAGCGCCTGCCTCGCCCTGCTGGAGGGAAAAGCCGACGCCTTTATAGACGCTTCCATGGACGGCATTACAAACATCTACAATGAATTGACGGAAGAAACTTTTCTTCCCTACATTTACACCCCCGTGTCCATGGCGGCCCGCGACCCTGAACTTAAACCCTTTATTTCCGTTGTTCAAAAGTACCTCGATCAGGGGGGGGAGCGGTACCTGCTTCATCTTTACAACCAGGGCAGCAAGGATTTTCAGCATTTCCGTTTTATACAATCCCTGACGGAGGAAGAGCGTTTACACCTGGCGTTCCTTATGAACAAGCCCATTCCCATCCGCGCGGAATGGGATAATTATCCCATAGCTTTTTACAACAGCAACGAATCCCAATGGCAGGGTATCGCCTGGGATATTTTACGGGAAATTGAGACCATATCCGGCCTTAGTTTCGAGGCCACCGGTCATCCCGGGACGGTATGGTCGGAATCCCTGGCGGCCCTGGAACAGGGCAGCGAACTGATGATCTCGGAACTTATCCCGACCCCGGAAAGGGAGGGCCGTTTTCTTTGGGGCGATGTCTATCAGCGGGATAACTACGCCCTCCTGGCCAAGGCGGATCACGACGATGTGGCGATCAACGAAATTATCTACAGCCGGGTGGGCCTTGTCAAAGGCACGGCGCATACGGATGTCTTTAAGCGGTGGTTCCCCAACCATCCCAATACCACGGAATACGAGGCCGTGAGCGACGCCTTGGACAGCCTGAAAAAGGGAGAGGTTGATATGGTCATGGGGACCAAAAATATGCTTCTTACCTTTACTAATTACCGGGAAGATCCGGGTTATAAACTGATATGGATCTTCAATCAGACGGTGAATTCCTCATTCGGTTTTAACCTGCGGGAAAAAACGCTCTGCGCGATAATAAACAAGGCCCAGGCCCTGGTGGACACGGGAAGTATCACGTCCCGGTGGACCAGCAAGGTTTTTGATTACCGTACCCAGATGATGCGGTTCCGCCAGCCCTACCTGATCGCCTTTTCCCTTCTCCTGGGACTGGGGGTGTTTCTCCTCATCGCCCTGGTACAAAAATACAAAGTATCGGGCCAGGAACTGGAAGTAACCGTTAAACGCCGGACCCAGGAGCTGGAAGAACGGGGCGCGGAACTGGAACAGCGGAGAAACGCCGCCCAAAGAGCCTACAAGGTAAAAAACCGCTTCCTGGCCAACATGAGCCACGAGATACTTACCCCCCTGAACGCCATCATTGGACTATCCCAAACGGAACTGGACAAGGCCGAAAAGGATTCCCAGGAAAACCTGTCCGCCATTAACCGTTCCGGCATGGCCCTGCTCAGCGTGATCAACGATCTTCTGGATATTTCCAACATTGAATCCGGGGAAATGGAACTCACCGTCGCCGACTATTCCCTGCCCGCTCTGATAAGCGGCGCCATCACCGCGGTAAAGATGTGGATCGGGGGAAAACCCATCCAGTTCCGGCTCGAGATGGACGAAAACCTTCCCATGACTATCCGGGGGGATAAACAGCGGGTTAAACAGATTCTCAACAACCTTTTAAACAACGCCGTCAAGTATACCCAGCAGGGCAGCGTGATCCTCCGGGTGGGTTTTAGTCAAAGCGCCTCCGCTCAAGAGGCGGGGATCATCGACCTGATCTTTGAAATCCACGATACCGGAATGGGGATTAAGCCCGGCCACATGGAAAAACTTTTTACCGATTACGGCCAGGCGGACACCAAGACTACCCGCTCCACCAGCGGTATCGGCATGGGTCTTTTGATAACCAAGAAGCTGGCGGAACTTATGGAGGGGGAGGTAGAGGCGATCAGCGAATTTGGCAGAGGAAGCGTCTTTAGCGCCAAATTACGCCAGATCGTTACGGACCCGTTCCCGGTGGGCAAGGATACGGTGGAAAAGCTCAAGGCCTTTACCTGGAAGGAAGAACAGGAAGACAGGCTGTGCCTTCCCTACGCCAGGGTACTGGTAGTAGACGATGTTCCCACCAACCACGCCGTCGCCAGGGGAATTATGCGGCCCTACAGGATGACCGTTGACGCCGTATCCTCCGGACAGGAGGCGGTGGATCTTATCGCCAGGGGCGAACCCCGGTACGACGCGATTTTTATGGACCACATGATGCCGGAAATGGACGGCATGGAAGCCGCCGCGCTCATCCGCGCCCAAGGAACCGAATACGCCTCTACCGTACCAATCATCGCCCTAACCGCCAACGCCCTGCCGGAGAACGAGAAACTTTTCCTTAAAAATGGTTTTAACGCCTTTATGGCCAAACCAATCAACATTAACAAACTGAACAAGGTCCTGATGGAATGGGTCCGGGACGAAAAAAAGGAGGCCCTCTATACCGGCGCGCCCCAGGAAGAGGAAGAACAGCCCGAAACCAACCGCCTTTTGGACTACGCCATTGATGGAGTGGACCTGGCCGCCGGGGCGGCCCAGTTTGGCGGCGAGGAAAGCTACCTGGAAATCGTCAAGGTCTTTGTTTCCGATACCCCCAAGCTGCTTAGGAATATCCAGCAAAACCTGGACGGTTTCCGCATCATGCCCGCCGCCGCCGCCGCCGCCCTGTCGGCCCTCAAGAACTACACCATCGCGGTCCACGGCATAAAAGGTTCCTGTTACGGGATATGCGCCACCCCCGTGGGGGATCTGGCCAAAGAACTGGAGCTGGCCGCCAAGGCCCAGGATATGGGCAAAGTACTGGAACTTAATAACCGGTTTATCCAGGCCGCGGAAAAACTGGTGGAAGAACTCCAGGCCCTCTTTCCCCAAAAAGAAGAAAATCCCAAACTGCAAAGAACGGCCCCCGACACCGCCGCGCTGCGAAAGCTTCTGGACGCTGTCCGGGCCTACAACATCAACGACATCCTGGAGATCCTTAAAGAACTGGAGCAGTACGGTTACCAGGAAAATGGCGACCTTGTTGTCAAACTCCGGGAAGCGGCGAACGAGTACGAGTACGGGACCCTGCGGGAACTCCTTACCGGCGCCCTTTCCCCGGAGGATGACAAACAGGAACTGCTCTTTGGAACCGCGGGTTAGCGCCTGGTGATGAAAAAGACACTCCTCATTATCCCGCTCCTCCTTTTTCTGGGCTTCTACCGCGCCGGCGCCCAGGGTAAACCCGAAACTGTTAAGATAGCGTCCTTTAACATTCAAATATTCGGCGCCGCCAAAATGGCAAAAACAGAAGCGGCGGAACTGCTGGCGGAGATCGTGTCGGGCTTTGACATGGTGGCGATACAGGAAGTACGGTCGGCGGGCATTGAGCCGGTGGAGCGTTTTATGGCCATGCTGCCCGAACGGTACGGCTATGTACTGGGCCCCCGGGAGGGACGGTCCAGCTCAAAAGAACAGTACTGGACGATTTACGATAAAACCAAGTTTACCGCGCTGGCCCAGGATGTCTGGCCCGACGCGGACGATATTTTTGAGCGCGAGCCCATGGCGGTATACTTTAAAACCGCGGGGACCTTTGATTTTATTCTTATTAACAACCACATCCAGCCCAGGGAGGCGCGAAAGGAGATAGCCGCGCTGCCGGAGGTGGCCGCCTATTACCGGGAACTTTGGAAGGACCCGGACCTGCTTATCCTGGGGGACTTTAACGCCGACGGCCAGTACTACGACGAGTCCCTTTTGGCGGAGGTCTTTCCCGAAGGGGAGTACCTGATCGTCATCACCAACGAGTACGATACCACCCTGGGGGCCGGGAACAACACCTACGACCGCTTTATCATCTCCTCCTCCGCGCGGGAAGATTACACCGGCGCTTTTGGGGTGATCCGGTTTGACGAAGTCTATGACTTTAGCCGCCGCCATATTACCCCCCGGGAGGTGAGCGATCACTACCCTATCTGGGCCGAATTCTGGACAAACCGGGACACGGACTAAAGCCCGCCCCCCTCAAACGCGGCCGGGAGATTGCACCGGTTGTAGAAGTAGAAGGAATTGATCAGTTTGCCGTCCTCGAACCCGCCGATGGTCAGGGTGTCGGACAAGGGCATGAATAACTCACTCTGATCGGAGGCGGTTTCCGTCAGCCTGTACTCAGGATGGGACTCTATGGCCCCCACTTCCACACCCCGTCCAGGCTGACTTTCGCGGGGTTGGCCGTTCCACCGCCGCCGCTTAATACAAAGTTACGCCGAGCTGCTGCGGTTTTGCCTGGGTCGCAAGGCTCAGTTTTCCACGGGGAAACGCGATGTTCAGTTTGGTAACATTTGGGCCGATGTTCACGGTGGTTACATTGGTGAAACCAGCAAAAGAAGAATCATTCTTATAATGATCACCGTTCCGCCAATCACGGTCAATGTTGCCGTTAAAGGTCAGTTCCGTTACCGGGAAGCCTTCAAGTACCGCCGGTATGGTTACGATGGTCGCCCGGCCCGTGTAGGCCGTTATCTTTGCGCCCTTGCTGTCTTTAGTAAGCTCAGCCTTGAAATCCCCCGGCTGGGCGCCGGCGGCGTTGGCCGCGGCTATGGCGGCCTGTTCTTCGGCGGCCTTCCGCTCCGCTTCGGCTTTATCCTCGGCGGCGGCTTGCTTTGCCTTGCCCGCTTTCCACGCCGCTACCATCTGGGGGCTATAGCCATCCATCACCAAGGATTGTTCTATCCACACGTCTGGGACGCCCTGCCGCCGCAAAGACTCCACCCTCCTGTCCAGCCGCGCTTCCAGCGCCCGGACAACCCCGGCGTAGTCCTTCTTTTTGTAAGCGGCCGACGCCGCCCCATCCTTGAGGGAATTCACGGCTTTTTCCACGATTTTGGCCTTCACTTCCACCCCCAGATACCGGGCCAGCTCGTCCAGGCTTATCTTGTCCTGCGCCCGGGCCGGGGCCGTTACCACCAGCCCCGCGCAAACCAGGACCGCCGCCGCGATCCATCCCCTTCGTTTCATCGTTCTCTCCTTGTCACGCGTTATATCCCCCGCCCCAACGGGCGGCGTCGCGATGTGCCCGCGGCAAGCCGCGCCTTTGTCGTTGTTATCTGACCCGTCCTTAGTCAGACCCCTGACCAAGGCCGGGTCAGACTCCTGACTAAAGCCGTGTCAGCCCCTTGACCTAAGCCGTGTCAGACCTCTGACTAGGCCCGTGTCAGACCCCTGACCTAAGCCGTGTCAGTCCACTGACTAAGCCGCGGTCAGAACCGCCGTACCGCTTATGGTTCGGGGGTTTGCGGGGAAGGATGTCAAGGGCCAAAAACCGGCGTCCCCGCGAAGTACGCTGGAGTCACCGAATGGCGGCGGGATGACGCGTTTCTTATTGGCAAACGGGACGAAGCGGAGTATAGTGAGGGTAGGAATAATCACCGCCGCTCACGCGGCTTGTTATAGAGGTAATGTATGGGAAAAATACAAGCAATACCAGAATGGAAAACCACAACCGATGAGATTTGGGCCTTACTAAGAGAAACCGCTCAACGGCAGATGGAAACCGCCCAACGACAGGCGGCTGGGAAAACTTACTAACCGTTTTGGCGAGGTTGTGGAGTACATGATAATGCCGAACCTTGTGGCAAAATTCCGTGAACTGGGCTTTGAATTTACCAAGGCCGGCCCTAATATCGAGATTGTTGACCGGCGGCACGATATTATCCTGGAGGTTGACGCTTTTCTGGAAAATGGCGATAAGGTAATGGCCGTGGAGGTTAAGACCAAGCCCAGCATTGACGACATAAACGGCCATGGTGAGCGCATGGAAAAGCTGCGAGCCTACGCTGATCTGCATGATGACAGACGGGCGTATTTAGGCGCCGTCGCGGGGGTGGTTTTCAGCGAAAGTGAAAAGATATACGCCTTGAAAAAAGGTTTTTATGTGATAGAGCCTTCCGGCGATACGTTTAACATCATTGAACCGAAGGGCGCGTACAAAGTCCGGAAATGGTAACTGCCCTTTCCGCCTGGAGCGCGCCTTGGCGGCTGTTTTTGGTGAATGATCCAGGGCTGAATCGGACAGCCGACCTGCTGCTTAGGAGGCAGCCGCTCTATCCACTGAGCTACTGGACCGGTATAGCCAGAATATCGTTTCCCTCCGCTCTTGTCAATCGCGCCCCTTTCGGAAATAATAGACCTGTTTGGTAACCCGGCTGGTTGCTAAACACGTCTTCCGCCCAGGGGGCGGAGGCGGGCGGCGGATAAGGCAAGGAGGCGCCATGCCGGTCCCTGTAAAGCGGATCTTTGTTGAAAAACGGCCGGGGTTTGACGTTGAAGCCCGGCGCTTAAAAACCGACATCATGGGCTTTCTTGGCCCCCAGTACCCGGCTTTGGCCCGGCTTACGGAACTGCGCGTTTTTAACCGTTACGAGCTTTTCGCCGGGCTTACGGAAGATCAATTCCGCCGGGCGGTTTCCCTGGTTTTCTCCGAACCTCCCCGGGACCGGGTCTTTTATCAGCTGCCCCTCCCGCCGGATAACGCGGCGGCGATGGCGGCGGGGGCTTTCCAGGTCTTTGGGGTGGAATACCTCCCCGGCCAGTACGATCAGCGCGCCGATTCGGCGGAACAATGTCTGGAACTGATCCTGGGTACGCGCCCCCCCGTCCGGTGCGCCCGGTTTTACCTGCTTGCCTCCGAACTTCCCCTGGGAAACGCGGAAATGGGGGCGGTCAAGGCCTACTTGATCAATCCCGTGGATTCCCGGGAAACGGCGGAAGACGCTTCCCCTGATTCGGTGGAACATCCGGCGGCCGCCGGCCTGGGGGCCGGCGCAAATCCCGGGGCCGCCGCCGTTCCGGGGGGGGCCGCGAACAATATGCCGGTCCTGGAAGGTTTTTCCGCCCTCAAGGACCCAAACCGCCTGGCGGCCCTGGGCAGGGACTACGGCCTGGCCATGTCAGACGCCGACCTGGCCTGCTGCCGGGATTATTTTGCCTCCGAGGGGCGGGACCCTACCCTGACGGAACTCCGGGTGCTGGACACCTATTGGTCCGATCACTGCCGTCATACCACGTTTACCACAATCCTGAAATCGCTAAAGATCACCGGCCAGGGGCGGGACCGGGCCCCCTTGCAAAAAGCCCTGGCCCTTTATGACGCGGTCCGCCGGGAAGTCTACGGTCCCGGGGCAAAGACCCGGCCCCGGACCTTGATGGATATGGCCACCATTGGGGCGAAGGTTCTTAAAAAGCGGGGCCTTCTGGAAGACCTGGACGAGTCGGAGGAGATCAACGCCTGTACGATAAAAGTACGGGCGCGGTTTGAGGGATCGGCGGAGGATGTACCGTACCTGCTCCTCTTTAAAAACGAAACCCACAACCACCCCACGGAGATAGAGCCCTTTGGCGGGGCCGCCACCTGTCTGGGCGGGGCGATCCGGGACCCCCTGTCGGGGCGGGCCTACGTGTACCAGGCTATGCGAATCACCGGCGGCGGCGACCCCCGCGGTTCCCTGACGGACACCTTGCCGGGTAAACTCCCCCAGGTTAAGATTGCCCGGGAAGCCGCCGCGGGTTACTCCTCCTATGGAAACCAAATTGGACTGGCCGCGGGGCAGGTGGTGGAGTTCTACCATCCCGGTTATCTGGCCAAACGGCTGGAACTGGGGGCCGTTATTGGGGCGGTCCCCGAAGTCCAGGTCCGTCGGACGGAGCCTGTACCGGGGGATCTGATCCTCTTGATTGGGGGAAAAACCGGACGGGACGGCATTGGCGGGGCTACGGGATCCAGTAAGGTCCATACCGGTGAATCGGTGGAAACCGCGGGGGCGGAGGTCCAAAAGGGTAACGCCGTGGAGGAACGGAAACTGCAGCGGCTTTTCCGTAACCCCGGGTTTTCCCCGCTTGTCAAGCGGTGCAACGACTTTGGCGCGGGGGGCGTCTCTGTGGCGGTGGGGGAACTGGCTCCCGGCCTGGACATCAACCTGGACGCCGTTCCCAAAAAATACGCCGGCCTGGACGGCACAGAGCTGGCCATCTCCGAATCCCAGGAACGAATGGCCGTGGTCTGCGCCCCGGAACACGCCGAAACCTTGATACGCCTGGCGGCGGCGGAAAACCTGGACGCCGTGGTAATCGCCGCCGTAACCCAGGGGACGGAGGCGCGCCTCAGAATGAGCTGGCGGGGTACAACGATTGTGGACCTTGCCCGGACTTTTCTTGATTCCCACGGGGCCTCCCGCTCCGCCCTGGCGGTGATTAAAAGGAGGCTGGCCCCATCTTCCGGTTTAGCCGGGCCGTCGAATCGGGGGACCCCTCCTAAAGAATCACTGGCAAACCTCAAAGCCGGGCTGGGCTCTCTTCGGGACGGGTCCCGGCGGGGACTTCAGGAGCGCTTTGACGGATCCATTGGCGCGGGATCGGTGCTGTTCCCCTGGGGAGGGCGGGAACAGGGTACTCCCGAATGCGGTATGGCGGCCCTGCTCCCGGCGCCGCTTTTCGCCGCCGGAAACGATGGGGCCCTTAATCCGGCGGGCTCGGATTGGCCCGCAAGTCCGGCTTACGGCGCAAGCCTTACGGCTTCCCTGATGACCTTTGGCTTTGACCCGGTTTTGACGGAAGCGGACCCCTACGAAGGAGCCAAGGGGGCGGTTAAGGAGGCGCTGGCCAAATACGCCTGCCTGGGGGGGGATCCCTGGAAGGCCCGGCTTTCCATGCAGGAATACTTTGAACGGATGGAAAGTCCCGAATCCTGGGGCAAGCCCGCGGCCGCCCTGCTCGGGGCGCTGGAAGCCCAGCTTGCCCTGGGGGTTCCCGCCATTGGGGGAAAGGATTCCATGTCGGGGTCCTACAAAGACCCCGTGAAAGGGATAGACCTGGCCGTACCTTCCACGGTGGTGATCTTTGCCGCGGGAACCGCCGGGGTGGCCTCGGTTCGGTCTGGCGCCCTCAGTGGAAAGCCGGGAAACCCGGTCATCCTGTTTTACCACAAGGCCCCCGGCGGGGAAAGTCCCGCCGGCGAGTGGTCCCGGTTTAGGACCAATATAAACGCCCTGGCCGGCCTGACCAGTCAAGGTCTGGTGCTGGCGGCGTACCCTGTGGGACCGGGGGGCGTTGCCGCCGCCCTGGCTCTTATGGCCTTTGGCAACATGACGGGGGTCGAAGTCCGCGCCGGCGTCCTTGATCTAACGGATGAGACAAACTATCCCGGCGCCATGCTGGCCGAAATCGACGGCGGGGCTTTAAAGAATTCCGGGGAGGGGCATCCGGCGGATACGCTGAAAGCCTGGATTTCCCCGGACGCCGCCTGGGTGGAGGCGGCGCGTACCATCCCTGAACCGGTGTTCCGGGTTACCAGCGGAGATCCGCCGGAATCCGCGGAACTTCCACTGGAGGAACTACGCTGCGTTTACGAGGAGCCGCTCTCTCAGGTTTATCCGCGGGTTTCGGGGAACTATGCCGCGGTTGGTATACCCCCTTCAAAGCCGGAGGAATTTTCCCGTCCTTCCGTCCCCCGCTCCCCCTCGATCCGCGGCCACCGTCCCCTGACGGTGCTTCCCGTCTTTCCGGGAACAAACTGCGAATGGGACATGGAACGGGCGTTCAGGGAAGCGGGGGCAAAGACCCGGCTGGTGATCTTCCGCAACCGCGGCCCCGGCGACATCGCCGAATCCATCCGGGAACTGGCGGAGGCCATTGCCGAAGCGCGGATCGTCGCCCTTTCCGGGGGATTCAGCGCCGGGGACGAGCCCGATGGTTCGGGGAAGTTTATCGCCAATGTGTTCCGCACTCCCGCCATTGCCGGGGCGGTGAACGAATTCCTGGAAAAACGGGAGGGGCTTATGCTGGGGATCTGCAACGGCTTTCAGGCCCTGATCAAACTTGGCCTGGTTCCCTATGGGCGTTACATCGACGCCTCTGAAAATTCCCCCACCCTCACCTTTAACCGCGTGGGCCGCCACGTGTCGCGGATGGTCAGGACCAGGGTAATGGCCTCCCCCTCTCCCTGGCTTGCCCTGGAAGAGCCCGGAACGGTTCACATCCTGCCCGTAAGCCACGGTGAGGGCAGGCTGGTGATTGACGGGGAAGAGGGCCGGGGCCTCTTTAAAACGGGGCAGGTTCCCTTCTGCTACGCCGACGCCGAAGGCCGCCCGGCCTCCTCGGAACCGGACAACCCCAATGGATCGGACTTTGCCATAGAGGGGCTTACCAGCCCCGATGGCAGGATCCTCGGCAAAATGGGCCATTCGGAGCGGCGGGGACCCTTTGTCCACATCAACATACCGGGTAACAAGGTCCAGCGGATCTTCGAGGCCGGGGTCAAGTATTTCAGATCCTGATCTTCGAAGTCAATCGCGGAATCTAACGGAAGAGGCTGAATTTCCCGTACTTATGCCACTTGCCGGAATTCCGCCGGCCCTCTTCCATGGTTTTAAAAATATGGGCGGCAAAGGGATTTTCCTCCCCCGGATCGGAACAGGAAAAACCCATCACATTGTAGGGGGCGTTTTGAGAAGAGGCCAACACGCCTTGGGCAAGAGCCCGAAAGGCCGCGGCGGCGGGAAGGCCCAGCAGATCGGCGGTTTCATCCCTGGTTCCGGCCCCCGTCCCGGAAAGCACCAAAGCCAGGGTTCCCGATTCCCGGGCCCTAAAAATCAACGCCAATTCCCGGACCAAAAAGATCCAGCGCTTGATCTGATCATCAGCGTATGTATCGATTTCCGGCAGCGCGAGATCCTCCGCCCGTTTACGGCAAACCGGTGGAACACAAACAAGGATCGCCTCGTCTATATGTTCCAGCCGGTTCACCGCGGAAAGAACCAGCGTCCGGGCGGAGATGGGGCTGGGGGAATTCCACTCCAGGGTGATCTGCCTGGCCGGTTCGCTCCGAAGGGGGGCATCCCGGCTTTGAGGAATAAACGCCGCCGCGTAACCGCTTACCCGCCGGGCCGCTTCCGCTCCCAGGGCGTAAAAAAGGGGCGATCCATTTCCGGCGATTAAAATTCCCCTGGTCATGCCCCTAGTATACCGGAAAGATCATTTTACCGTAACCAGCTCATAGGTTCCGCTGCCAAGGCCGATTTTTTCGGCGTGGGCAATCTGGCCGCGCCAATCCGTGGTAGGGTGGACATCGGTTACGTGATCCGCGTTGCCCGCCGCGTCTTTGTGGGTCCGTTCCCGCTCGCCAAGGATGCTGCTTGCCACGGCGGGGGCGGCGTTTACCGCGTCGATACAGGCCTTGTCCAGAGCCACGGGATCAAAGCCGGCAAAGATACCGATGTCGGGGACGATGGCGGCGTCGCTTTCGCCATGACAGTCGCAGTAGGGCGAAACCTGGTTCACCACGGTAACATGAAAATGGGGCCTGCCGTCAAGCACCGCCTTGGTGTACTCGGCGATCTTGCTGTTCAACGCCAGGTTGCTGGAACTCGAGTCATTGTCAATGGCGTTCTTGCTGCAGGCCCCGATACAGCGGCCGCAGCCTGCGCATTTAGTGTGATCGATAGATGCCTTGCCCCCCGCGAAGTTGATGGCCCCGTGGGCGCAGAACCGGGCGCAGATCTTGCAGCCTATACAGTCCTCTTTGTTTACCTGCGGTTTACCGTCGTTGTGCATGGCCATCTTTCCCGCCCGGCTCCCCGAACCCATACCGATATTTTTCAGGGCCCCGCCAAAGCCGGTGTTTTCATGGCCCTTAAAGTGATTCAGGGAAATAACAATATCGGCGTCCATGATTGCCCTGCCGATAAAAGCCGTCTTGCAGTACACCCCCCCGTTTACGGGGACCTCCATGTCGTCCACGCCCCGGATACCGTCGGCGATGATATTCTGGCACCCCGTGGAAAGGGGGGAATAGCCGTTCTCGTTGGCCGCGTCCAGGTGATTCAGTCCCTGGTTGCGCCGCCCCACATAGAGGGTGTTGCAATCCGTCAGGAAGGGCATGCCCCCCAGGGCTTTTACCCTGTCCGCCACAACCTTGGCAAAGTTGGGGCGCAAAAAAGCCAGGTTGCCCGGTTCGCCAAAGTGTATCTTGATGGCCGTATACTTCCGCTTAAAATCGATTTTATCAATCCCCGCTTTGTTTATAAGCCGCTCCATCTTGATCAGAAGACTTTCCCCTACCGGGGTCCTCATGCTGGTGAAAAACACTTTTGATGCTGTCATGTTACCTCCCAAAAATTTAAGGACCAAGACGGGGCGGGATTAGCGCCGCCCGGCCCGCCTTTGGTCCATTTTAACCTTTTTTCGCGATCTTTGCCCAGGTATCCCGCAGGCCTACGGTTTTATTAAACACCAGCTTGTTTGACGGCGGGGATTCTTTGCCGGGCCCGTCCTGGCCTTCACCGGCCAGGTCGCGGACAAAGTAACCCAGCCGTTCAAACTGAAAGCGTTCCCCCGGCTTGGCGTCCGCCAGGCAGGGTTCCCCGCGGGCCCCGGAAATCACTTCCAGCGAAGCGGGGTTCAGGTTGTCAAGGAACGTTCCCGGCGTTCCATCCGGGTGGTTTGGCGCGTCCATGGGCTTTTCAACCCCAAACAAATAATCGTAAAGCCGGACTTCCAGGGGAACCGCGGCGGCGGCGTTAAGCCAGTGGATTGTCCCCTTAACCTTGCGGTTGTCCGGGGCGTTGCCCCCCCTCGTTTCCGGGTCATAGGTACAACGCACGGCGGTTACGTTTCCGGCGGCGTCTTTGTCGAGGCCCGTACAGGTTACAATATAGCCGTAGCGGAGCCGCACGGCATTGCCGGGAAACAGCCGGAAGTACCTGGGCGGCGGCGTTTCCTCAAAATCATCCCGCTCTATCCACAACTCTTTCCCAAACTGGACAATCCGCTTCCCGGCGCTTTCATCCTCGGGGTTGTTCACCGCCTCCAGGTCTTCGGTTTTGCCCTCGGGCCAGTTTTCGATGATAAGTTTCAATGGTTTAAGGACCGCCATAACCCGGCGGCTGGTCTTGTTCAGGTCTTCCCGCAGGCAGTAGTCCAGAAAGGCGATGTCCACCGTACTGTCCGTTTTAGCGATCCCGATCTGGGAGATAAAGTTCCTGATGGCGACGGGGGTATACCCCCGGCGGCGCAGGCCCGCCAGGGTGGGCATGCGGGGATCGTCCCAGCCGGCCACGTGTTTTTCCCGTACCAGCCGGAGGAGGTAGCGCTTGCTCAGTACCGTCCGGGTCAGGTTGAGCCGGGCAAACTCGATCTGCCGGGAAGGAAAGACCTCCGCCTCCCGGATAAACCACTCGTAAAGAGGCCGGTGAATCTCGTATTCCAGGGAACACAGGGAGTGGGTGATCCCCTCCTTCGCGTCCGACAGGGGATGCTGGAAGTCGTACATGGGATAGACGCACCACTTGTCCCCCGTCCGGTAGTGAGGCTCCCGGCGGATCCGGTACATCACCGGGTCCCGCATCAGGAGGTTCGGGTCCGCCATGTCAATTTTGGCCCGCAGGGTTTTTTCGCCGTCGGCGAATTCCCCGGCCCGCATCCGGGCAAAGAGGTCAAGGTTTTCTTCTATGGAACGGTTCCGCCAGGGACTATTCCGGCCGGGGGGGGTTATCACAGCGCCGTTTTCCCCGGTTTTGCCCGCCGCCGCCGTGCCCCGGTACTCGCTTATCTCGTCTTCGGAAAGGTCATCCACATAAGCCCGGCCCTTTTTGATGATCCGTACCGCCAAATCGTAGAGGTACTCGTAGTAGTCCGAGGCGTAGTACTCCCGGTCTTCCCAGTCAAAGCCCAGCCACTTTATGTCCCGCTTGATCGCCTCCACATAGGACCGATCCTCTTTTTCCGGGTTGGTGTCGTCAAAACGGAGGTTGCATTTTCCGCCAAACCTTTCGGCCATGATAAAGTCCACCATCATGGCCTTGCAGTGGCCTATGTGGAGCCATCCGTTGGGCTCCGGCGGAAAACGGGTGTGGACGCGGCTAAAGCGCCCCGCGGCCAGGTCTTCCCTGATAAATTCACTGATAAAATCAGTCCCCCCCCCGCTTTCACCCGCCGGTCCGGCCGCGGCGGCCTCGTGGTCCATGGTATCCATACTAACCTGTCAATCTCCGTTCTAAAAATCCGTTAAATAGCAGAGCCCCAGCAGCAATACCGCCCTCAGAACGGTCCTGTCCGTAAGCCCCTCGAAAACCCGGCCTATCTGCCCCCCGTACCACCAAAACAGCCCCATCTGGGTATCAATCCTGAGGGCGTATTCAATAAAATCGTCCTTCCGGCTTTGGGCCCCAAAGAGCAGCCAGGCCAGTTCCTCCAGGACAGCCCCGAATTTTTTAAGGGCCGCCCCATAATCGGCTTTTTCAATCACGTCGATCAAGCCGGGGATGCAGGTTTGCAGCCTGTCCTTACGGTCCTCGTCGTTTTTTTCAACCCAGGTTTTCTGGATCAAAAGGTCAAGATTATTCTGAAACGAAAGGAGAAACTTTTTCATCTCCTCCGTGGGGGACGATCCCAGGGGCCGGACATCCCCCAGGTTGAGCAGTTTACGGTAATCCGCGTCTATCCCCAGGATACCGGCAAAGGTCAGGGCCTCCTCCAGGCCCCCGGCGCTCCCGCCGGGGGGGAAAAGGGCCTCCGCGGCTTTTTTGTATTCCCCTGGTATTGCCGAATTTACACAGGCCGGGCAATGAAACATAGTTTAACCATGCTCATAAAGGAAAAAAGTGTCAAGGCGGGCAAAACCGGCCCGGCGGTTTCCGCCGTTTTACCCCCCCCGCCAGGGTCAAGGGCCCTGACGGCCGGCGGCGCGGGCCCGGGGCGGCTGTACCGGGGGTATGAGCCGGGGGGTTGCCGTAACTCCCCTCCCCCCCTAGAATGTTCGTGCGGAGCGAACAGCTTGATTTTCATACTATGATTGCCGTATGTCTCTTACACAAACCGTAGAAATACCCGCCTTCCCCGCTTCCGAAGAGAAGCGGCGAATGGTTATCGAAGTTCCCCGCGATGATGGCGCCGTTTTAACGGACGAAACGGTTGATAAATTCGTTATGGACGTGTATGCCGCGCTTGATAGAGGGGCGTATAAGGCTATACCGAATCCACACCAACCGGAACGAAGTTCCACTACAGCGCCCTTAAAATTGTCTGCCCAACGCTGCGCAATTAGTAAACGCCTTTTCCGTTGATTGATCAGAGTAACTCCCTGCGTGAAGAATTCACCGGCAAATTCTTTACGCTGAGACGCCGATCCGCAGAGGGCTGCGCGCTGTTCGCAAACCATGCGCCCCCCTCCGCAACCTCCGCGCCCCTTCTCCCTGCGTGATCCTTTGCCGAACAATCCCTATCACTTCATACATACCGCCATACCGCGCTTCACGGCAGATGTCCCTATCTTACGCGATAGAATTTCAAAAACAGGAATTTTTATCCTGCCGTACATGATAGGTACGCCGGGAACGTTCCCCTCCGCTTGCGAAAAAGCCCGGTATGCGGTATAGTGGAACCATGACCGCCATACGGCAAACCGTAGAAATACCCGCCGGCAGCGCTTCCGAAGGGGAGCGGCGGCTGACCATTGACGTTCCCCCGAAGTACCGGCGGGAGTACCCATTGACCTATGTTCTGGACGCTTGTGCCCTTATTGCGTTGTTCAGACAGGAACCAGGTATGGATAAGGTCATGGCGTTGATTGACGGCGCGGATAAAGGCAGGGTTTCCCTCTCCATGTACGCCGTCAACCGCATTGAGGTGGACTACCGTTTTACCGGGAACTGGACGGGGCGGACTACCGGAACCTGCTTGCGCATATCAACGCCCTTCCTGTCCAGTGGATTGATACGGTTGACGCCGCCATTACGGACGAGGCTGTCCGGCTGAAAGCCCGCTATCATATCCCCATAGGGGACGCGGTTGGCCTTGCGGCTGCCGTCAAGCTGGGCGTGGTCTTTGTTACTTCCGATCATCATGAGCTGGAGGCTGTTGAACAGGCCGAGGCAATTCCTTTTTTCTGGTTCCGCTAAACCGCTTGTGCC